>DAOTYT010000038.1:0-18888 GCA_034434615.1 Anaerolineae bacterium
GCCGTCCGCAGCGAGGCCGGCCGCACCTATGATCGTTTTCGCCACCGTTTGATGATCCCGATTCGCGATGAACGTGGCCGTGTCGTTGGATTCGGGGCGCGCGCGCTTTCACCCGATGAAAATCCCAAGTACCTCAATTCGCCGCAGTCAGCGGTTTTTGATAAGAGCCGGCTGTTGTTCGGCCTCGATACGGCCGCCCGGCATATCCGCGAGACGGGGACTGTCGTGATCGTCGAGGGGTACCTCGATGCGATACAGGCGCAGCAGGCGGGTTACGGCAATGTCGTCGCCCAGATGGGCACAGCGCTAACAGAGGCGCAGCTCAAGCTGGTGGCCCCGCGCTGGGCATCCAGGATCGTGCTCGCCCTTGACTCGGACGCGGCCGGACAAAACGCGACCCGGCGCAGCCTCGAAGTGGCGCGGGCAGCGCTCGAGGCAGACTATGCCGGCCGGCTGTCGGTCGATCTGCGTGTGCTGTCGCTGCCCGAGGCGAAAGATCCAGATGACCTGATCCGTGCCGATCCTGACCGCTGGGCCGCGCTGGTCGAACAGGCGATGCCAGTGGCCGATTACGTCATCGATCTCGAAGTTCAAGGGCTGCCCAAAAATGCCAGCCTGCAGGAGCGCGAAGCGGTCGCGCGCCGGCTGCTGCCGCTTTTGCTCGCTTCCGAAAGTGAGCTTTACAGGCAGGATAACGTACAAAAGCTGGCAATGAAGCTGCGCATCGCCGAGCGCGATCTCCTCGTCTGGTCGCAGGAGCAGGAGAGTGGAAGAAAGACCTCGAGGCCGCGGCGCTCCGTCGTCGAAGCTGGAGATGTAGGTTCTAAGGCGCCAGCTGAACCAGCAGCCCCGGCTGATGCGGCGACCGGGGCATCGGCTCGCGAGGCGCCACCAGAAGCGAACTGCCTGCGCCTGCTGCTGAAACAGCCAGATCTGTACTATGCAGCCAACCGCACGCTGCGCGAGCTGGCCGGCGATGATGCGGCGTTGGTTGAGGGGCCGCTGTCGCCGCTCACTGCGCAGGACTTCACGCGCAATGCATATCGTGAGATCATGCGGGTGCTGGAAGAGGCCCTTGAACAGGATGAGCACGAAATCCTCGATTACGTTCACGACCGGCTTGCGCCAGCGCTGTATGGCGATCTTGCTCTCGTGCTGCAAGATGAATATGTCTTGCTGGAGCCGCACCTTCGCCACGGGCTGCGCGCAGACCTGACGATTTGTGTGAAACAATCTGACCGTACCCGTCGTGTCATCGAGCCGAGCGCATTTCTGATCGCCGAGGTGCTCAAGCTGCGCCGCCGGCGTATCGATCGGGCGCTGCAAGAGATCGCTTATTTGCAGGCTGATGAGGGGTTGAGTCAGAATGAGCGACGCGATTATCTTTTTCAAGCTGAATTGTGCATCAAGGCGAAGCGTTTGATCGACTCTGAACTGGCACAGAGAACAGGGGCACTGCGTCGACCCTAAGCATGGTGGAACGGGTTTTGCAGCGTTGTTTTAGGGACAGCCAAAGTGTGCGGAATGGGGTATGACGAAAAAACGAAAGACGAACGGCAGTGCCCGCTATGAGGAAGAACTCAAGCGTGCTGCGGCTGATGAAGGTGAAGACCTAGGCGCTGAGTTCGACCTCGAGGACGATCTCGAAGACGAATCGCTGGTCGATGACGATGAGACGTTGTTTGGTGGTCGGGGCAAAGGCGATGAAGGCCTTGAGATGCTGCTCTCTGACGAGGAGGAACTCGACGATCTCGATGATGTCCTCGCGGAGAGCGCGCGGCTTGACAGCTCGCTGGCCGATGACCCGGTTCGCATGTACCTCAAAGAGATTGGGCAAGTGCCGCTGCTGGACCCAAATCGCGAGACCTGGCTGAGCGCGCAGATCGCAGCGGAACGGCTGATGCAGCAGCTCATCGATAAACTGAGCGCGCCGACAGAGGCCAATCCATCCGGGTTGCCCCAGCCGCAGGAGGTTGCAGAGGCCGCCTATGCCTATGTCAAACGGAATTGGGACGAAGTCATGTCCTCTGTGCCGGCATTCAAGGCCGAACCGCCTGATTTCAAGGCGGTCGTCGAGGAAGTGCAGTTCGCCACTGAAAACTGGGACGTTTCTGGCCAATCGTACATGCGAACTTACCTACGCCAGCGCGATTGGGGCCGTGAGGAAGCGTGGATCGATCTGGCCCGCCGTTTGTTTAACGTCTTCCACGGTCTCTATTTGATTCCGTATTCCCTGCAAATCAAACTTGCGCGCTACTATGCTGAGCACAACGCGCTGCCGCCGGCTGCGACGTTTCGTACCTGGCTGCTGGCCGATCAATACGCCCTCGAGATCCTGCCAGAAATGTATGAGGAGATCGATCAAAAGGCTGAAGTCGCTGCCGAAGCGCTCACGCGGGCGAACCTGCGCTTGGTCGTCAGCGTTGCTAAACGTTATATGGGGCGCGGCATCAATTTCCTCGATCTGATCCAAGAGGGCAATATCGGGCTGCTGCGCGCGGTCGCCAAGTTTGATCACACAAAAGGGTTTAAATTCAGTACCTACGCGACTTGGTGGATCCGACAGGCGATCAGCCGTGCGATCGCCGATCAGGCACGTACGATCCGCATCCCCGTGCACATGGTCGAGACGATCAACCGGCTGATGCGCGTGCAGCGCCAGCTCACGCAGGAGTTGGGCGCTGAACCAAGCGCCGAACAGATCGCCTTGGAAATGGATTTTTTGACCCCCGAAGAGACGGAGGCGATCAAGCTGATCCGCCGCGATGGCGCGCGCATGGATCCTGGCCTGGCGCGCAAGCTGCGCCGCGCTGCGCAGAAGGTTCGGAAGATCATGCGTTTAAGCCAAGAGCCGATGAGCCTCGAAATGCCCATCGGGCAGGAAGATAACAGCCTGCTCGGCGATTTTATTGAAGATGACAAGGTGCCCGGCCCGGTCGATGCGGCCAGCCGCCAACTGCTTAAAGAGCAGATCCGCTCAGCGCTGGGTGTGCTCAGTGAGCGTGAGCGCGAGGTGCTGGAGCTGCGCTTCGGCCTGGTCGATGGACAGGATCACACCCTCGAAGAAGTTGGCAAACACTTCGGCGTCACGCGCGAGCGCATCCGCCAGATTGAGGCCAAAGCACTGCGCAAGCTGCGCCATCCCACGCGCAGCCGTCAACTGCGCGACTATCTTGAAATGTGAGGTCGCGCCCGTTTGATCGGCGCGGATTAGTTCCGCCTCTTTAAGACGGTAAAGCCGTCCTTTTTTATCTCGGTTTTGCGTTAGAATTGCGCCAGTAAGATGCTGCTTCGTCTTCAACCTCCGCCGGTGGAGCGTGAAACGCATAACGAATGACAAACCTAATTTACTGCCCGGTATGTGGGCACACCATGGGGACACGAGAAGAAGGGGGCCGTCTGCGGCAGGCGTGCGAGAATTGCGGCTACGTTCACTACGTTAACCCGGTGCCCGCTGTCGGCATGCTGATCGAGATGAAGGGGGGGCTGGTGCTCATTCGCCGCAATCATCCGCCGCACAAGGGCCGGTGGGCGCTGCCGAGCGGGTTTATCGAAGCGGATGAGAGCGCGGAAGATGCCGCGGTGCGCGAAGCCGAAGAAGAGACGGGGCTGAAGATCGAGATCATCGAGCTGTTCGGTATCAACTCCTTTCCCGAAGGCCCCCCGATCAGCGGCATTATGATCTTCTTCAGGGGCCGCCCTATTGGCGGGGAACTCAAGGCTGGGGACGATGCAAGCGAAGCGGCCGTCTTTCAACCTGAGGATATTCCACAGCTGCCCTTTCGCACGCATCGCGAAGCGGTCGCGCAGTGGTTGGCGCGGCGCGGCCAGCCGAACGCCGCTCAGAAACTGCCTGTTGAGACGCCGGGCTTCGTCATTCGCCCGGCGGAGGCCAGCGATGCTAACGAGATCATGGCGCTGCTGGGCCTAATCCCTGCGAATTACAATCTGAGCCGGGATGCGTGGCGAGAGATCTATCAGCGCTTTCGCGAGGCTGATGAGATCGAAGTATTCGTCGCGGTCACCGATCAGGCGCAGCCGATGGTGATTGGTTTTATCGCCCTCTCAATTGTGCGGGCGCTGACGGAAGGGCGCGGCCTGATCAATGATATGGCCGTGCTGCCGACCTTTCAGCGGCGCGGGGTGGGGGCGGCGCTGCTCGAAGCGGTGATGCGCCGGGCCGAACGGCTGAATCTGCATTACCTGATGGTCAATACAGCCCGGGCCAACGACCGCGCGCGCGCTTTCTATGCCGCGCTCGGCTTTTCAGAGAGCAGCGCAATGATGCATTTGAAACTACGGTAAGGGTGTTGGCAGGAAAAAAGATGTTCATCGACTGCTCGCATTTGATCAAAACGAACCCTGCTGGGCTGCACTATGGCGTCTCGATTGCTGATCTCAATGGTGATGGGGTCTTTGAGATTTTCGTCTGTGGTTTCGGGTTTCCTAATTTGCTGCTGCGCTGGGATGGCGATGGGCTGGTCAATATAGCCCCAGAGGCGCTGGCCGACGTGCGCCGTCAGGCGATCGGGGCGGCGGCCGGCGATATCGACGGTGATGGTCGTGAAGAACTCTACATCTTGAATACCGATACCTTCGCTGGGCGCAAACGGTTCACCGATCGCCTCTTCGACCCGATCGATGATGAGTGGACGGATCTGTTTTCGCTGCCCATCAATCAAGATGTGCTCAACCTGACGGCGGGCCGTTCCGTCGCCGCCATCGATCGTCGTGGCATCGGTCGTTACGGATTCTTCGTCGCCAGTTACGGCGGCCCTTTTCGTCTCTATGAGCTGGACGACGACGGGCTGCTGCACGATGCGGCAGCAGCGGCGGGAGTCGATCGGCTCGCTGGCGGGCGCAGCGTGCTCGCCCTGCCTTTGGTTACATCGCGCATGGATATCCTGGCCGGCAACGAGAATGGGCCTAATTTTCTGTTCCGCAACAATGGTGATGGCACCTTTTTTGACGTGGCCGAGGAGATGCGCATCGACGATCCGGTTGAGCATGCGCGCGGCTTGGCCGCGCTCGATGTCAACGAGGATGGTAAATTTGATGTCGTGTGCGGCAATTGGGAAGGCTACCATCGCCTGTTCGTTCGGGCGGCAAACGGGCCGTTCGAGGATGTGACGCCGGCAGAGATGCGTATTCCCACACGCGTGCGCACCGTGATCGCGGCCGATTTCGACAATGATGGTTACGAGGAGATCTTTTTCAACAATATCGGTCAATCGAACCGATTGTTCGGCCGCCACCAGGGCCTATGGCGGCCGATCGACCTTGGCGATGCGCTTGAACCCCAAGGATTGGGCACTGGCGCCGCCACCGGCGATTTCGATGGAGATGGCCGGCTTGAGCTGCTGATCGCCCACGGCGAGTCTGGGTTGCAGCCGCTCACTCTTTATCGAGTAGCGCCCAATGATCACCATTGGCTGCGTGTGCTGCCCCTAACGCCTGCTGGCGCGCCGGCGCGCGGCGCGGTCGTTACCGTGGAAGCGGGTGGGCGAACGCAGCGGCGCGCCATTGATGCCGGCAGTGGTTATCTTTGTCAAATGGAGCCGGTCGCTCACTTCGGGCTGGGGCGTTCAACGCAGATTGAACGTGTGCAGGTGCGCTGGTTGGATGGCGCTGTCGTTTCAATCGAGGGGCCGCAGGCTGACCAACTGCTGTGCATTCAACATCCGGCTGACCAATCGTGAGCGAACGATGAGCGGAGGCACAGTTTATTGACAAGCTTGAAGCCATTTCGCTATACTACGTTCAGTTTATTTGATCCAAACTGAACAATCGGTTTAACCCAGGTATCAATCATGGCTTTGAACGAATTCGCGCCGATCGGCGTTCTGCTCATTTTATCTTTCATCATCACAACCATCGTTTTGATCCTTTCAAGATTGTTTGGTCCCTACCGGCCCACGGCTCGTAAACGTGCCCCCTACGAGAGCGGTATGAAACCGATTGGGCCGGCTGTGCGCCGTTATCCGATCAAGTTTTACTTAGTGGCCGTTCTGTTCATCCTGTTCGATATCGAAGTGATTTTCTTCTTGCCGTGGGCTGTCGTCTTCCGTGACCTCGGCCTGTACGGCTTGATCACGATGGGCGTCTTTATCGTTATCTTGACTATCGGTCTGATTTACGAGTGGAAAGTGGGAGCGTTGGAATGGGAGTAGTCTCGTCTAAGCTCGGAAATTTGGGCGTGGTGACGACCACGCTGGATACAGCGGTGAACTGGGGGCGCACTGGCGCCATGTGGCCGCTCCTGTTCGGCTTGGCTTGCTGTGCCATTGAGATGATGAGCACGCAGGCTTCCGATTACGACCTTTCTCGCTTCGGCATGGAATTGAACCGCGCCAGCCCGCGCCAGAGCGATTTGATCATCGTCGCTGGCCGGGTGACGCGTAAGATGGCGCCGGTCGTGCGCCAGCTTTACGACCAAATGGCCGATCCTAAGTGGGTCATCAGCATGGGGGACTGCGCTTCGTGCGGCGGCGTCTATAATAATTACGCGATCGTGCAGGGCGTCGATGAGATCATTCCGGTCGATGTTTACGTCGCCGGCTGCCCGCCGCGGCCAGAGCAGCTTATTCACGGCATTATGACGCTGCATGAGCGCGTTCGCAGCGACCATATCGCTAACTGGGTTAAATGACAGGAGCGGCCACAATGCAACTGGTCAAAGCCCTCGATCCAGCGCAGGCGCTGCAAGAAGCCATGCCCGAGGTCGTGCAGGATATCCATGTTTTTCGCGAGGAGACGACGATCATCGTCGCTCCGAAAGATATTGTGACGACTCTGCGGTATCTGCGCGATACACCGGGTCTGCTTTACAACTATCTGTCCGACATCAGCGCTGTGGATTACTACCCGGATTATTCGCGCCCAGAGCGCTTTGGCGTCAGTTATCACTTGTATTCGATGCTCTATAACCGGCGCCTGCGCGTGAAAACCTACGTTCCGGAAGACGACCCAGTCGTGCCGACGGCGACGGTGGTGTGGCCGGCGGCGAACTGGCTTGAACGCGAAATCTACGACATGATGGGCATCGAGTTTGCCGGGCATCCCGATATGCGCCGGGTGTTGATGCCGCAGGATTGGGATGGCCACCCACACCGGCGCGATTACCCGCTCGGTTACGAGACCGTCATGTTCTCTTTCAACGTTGATGAAATTGACCGACACAAGCCCTACGCCAAGCAGTAGTGCAGAGGCAAACAAACATGGAATTGACCAGACGTGATCTGCCGGCAGAACGCCAGCTAAAGGAAGCGAAGACCTGGGAGGGCAATATCGAGGAACTTCGCGGTCTCGTTTCCGAGCGCGCGCTTACCGGCGAGACGATGCTGTTGAATATGGGGCCGCATCACCCCAGCACCCATGGTGTGCTGCGGCTTCTGCTTGAGCTGGATGGCGAGGAGATCGTCACCTGCCTGCCCGATGTCGGCTTCCTGCATACGGGCATCGAGAAGAACATCGAAGCGAAAACCTACGAGAAGGCGGTCACGCTCACCGACCGAATGGACTACCTCGCGCCGATGTCGAATAATACCGTCTTCTGCATGGCGATCGAGAAGCTCGGCGATATCGACGTGCCAGAACGCGCACAGGTGATCCGCGTGATTTGTCTCGAGCTGACGCGGCTGAACAGCCATCTGGTTTGGCTCGGCACGCACGCGCTCGATATGGGCGCAATGAGCGTTTTTCTCTACTGCTTCCGCGAGCGCGAACGCATCCTCGATATGTTCGAGATGCTCAGCGGCCAGCGTATGATGGGCAGCTACATTCGCCCGGGCGGCGTCTGGCGCGATCTGCCAGACGAATTTCTGCCAGTGCTCGATGAATTCCTCGGCTATTTTCCGCGCAAGGTCGATGACTACGAAAAGCTGTTAAAGAATAACCCGATCTGGCGCGACCGCACTGAAGGCATCGGCGTCGTTGAGCCAGAAGAAGCGCTCGCGCTCGGCATGTCTGGCCCGTCGCTGCGCGGCAGCGGCGTCAATTGGGACCTGCGCAAGGCGATGCCGTACAGCGGGTATGAGAATTATGACTTCAGCGTGCCGTTGGGCGATCATGGTGATGTCTACGATCGCTTCTACATTCGCATCGAGGAAATGCGCGAGAGCGTCAAGATCATCCAACAGGCGGTTAAGCGTTTGCCCAAAGGGCCGTTCCGCACCCAAAATCGAAAGTTTGCCCCGCCGCCGCGCGCCGAGTTAGGGCGCAGCATGGAGGCGGTCATTCATCACTTCAAGCTGTGGACGGAGGGTTTCTCGCTGCCCGATGAAGAGGTCTACGTGGCCATTGAAAGCCCGCGCGGCGAGCTTGGGTGTTATCTGCATGGTACCGGCGGCAACAAGCCGCGTCGTGTCCACTTCAAGACGCCGTCTTTCATGCACATCAGCGCTCTCGGCACTATATCCGAAGGTCATATGCTTGCCGACCTGGTGGGCATCATCGGCAGCATCGATATCGTGCTCGGCGACAGCGACCGCTGAGGTAGTGCTTAAATCAGGTAAGGATGGAACGCATGCTCGCTGAGAAATACGCCGAACGAATTGAAAAAGCCTTCGCCAAGTATCCCGATAAACGCTCGGCGGTGATGCCGCTTCTCTACATCGCGCAGGAAGAGTATGGCTGGGTTTCGCCGCAGGCAATCGATGAGGTTGCCAGCTTGTGCGATCTCGATCCAACGCAGGTCAAATCGATCGCCGGGTTTTATACCATGTACTCGGAAAAGCCGAAAGGCAAGTATTGGCTGCACGTCTGCACTGATCTTGCCTGTGCGCTGCGCGGAGCCGATGAATTTTACGAGGCGTTGAAAACTTACCTGGGTGCCGAAGACGGCGAGATGACCGAAGATGGCCTGTTCACCATCGAGCACGTCATGTGCCTCGGCGCCTGCGATCGAGCGCCGATGATGCAGTGTAACTTCCGATTCTATGAAAACCTCGATATCGATAAAGCGAAGGCCTTGATCGACCAGTGGCGGGCTGAAGCCAAGCAAACCAAGTAAGATGAGTGACGGATAACGAGACGATGACGACCCAGTACATCCTGCTGCGCGAGAAAGAAATTCCTGACATCCGTGAGTTTGATGTTTACGTCAAGAATGGCGGCTATGAGGCGCTTAAAAAAGCCGTCTCGATGAAGCCGGCCGAAGTGATCCAGATCGTCAAAGCCTCTAATTTGCGCGGCCGCGGTGGCGCCGGTTTCCCCACCGGCGTCAAGTGGGGCTTCATCCCGCAGAACGAGCCGATCAAGTACGTCGTTGTCAACGCCGATGAAAGCGAGACGGGCACCTTCAAAGATCGACAGATCATGGAGAACAACCCGCACCAGCTCATCGAAGGCGCGATGATTGCGGCGTGGGCGATTCAGGCTACCGCTGTCTACATCTACCTGCGCGGCGAGTACTGGGATATTGCGCACGATCTCGATAAGCGCATCGAGGATGCGCGGCAGGCTGGCTTTGTTGGTGAGAATGTGCTCGGCACAGGGTGGTCGTGCATGATGTACACCCATCTTGGCGCCGGGGCTTATATCTGCGGCGAGGAGAGCGCGCTGCTCGAGAGCCTTGAAGGCAAGCTAGGACAGCCGCGCGTTCGCCCGCCGTTCCCTGCGCAGAAGGGTGGCGGCCTTTATGGCGAGCCGACGGTCGTCAATAATGTCGAGACGCTGGCTAACGTGCCGTGGATCATCACGCATGGCGCTGAGGCCTACAAACAGATCGGCACTGAGCAAAGTGCCGGGACAAAGATCTTTTGCGTCAGTGGGCATGTCGAGAAGCCGGGCAATTACGAACTGCCGCTGGGTGTGACGTTCCAGGAATTGATCTTTGAACACGCTGGCGGCATCCCAAATGGCAAACAGATCAAAGCGATCCTGCCGTCGGGTGGTTCAGGCCCAATTGTGCCAGCGACCGACGAGGTCCTCGATATGCCGCTGACATATGAGGATATGGTCAAAGTTGGCACAATCCTCGGCTCAGCCTCGATCATCGTCATGGATGAGACGGTTGATATCACGTGGGTTGCTTCGAAGATCACGAAGTTCTTCAAGCATGAAAGCTGCGGCAAATGCACACCGTGCCGCGAAGGGACATACTGGCTCGACAAAGTGCTCGATCGCATCTTGGCCGGGAAGGGCACCCCGCAGGATATTGAACTGATCGACAACGTCGCCAAGAATATGCAAGGTGCGACCCTGTGCGCGCTCGGAGATTTTGCCGCCAACCCGATCATCTATACCATCAAGAACTTTCCCGATGACTTCAAGAAGCACGTCATGCCCAAGGAAGAGGACAAGCCGGTTCCAGCCAAAGCCGGCGCGAAACCGGCCGCTCGGCGTGGCGTTCAAGCCGCTGCATCTGCCGGCGATTAAGCTGGGGTTTGCGTTCTGTGACTCACGGCTGGCACGATGTGCGTGATGATGACCTGCAAACGGTTGCCGAAGAGCGCGCCACTGTCGTTTCTGAGGAGAAGGCCGAAGCGCCAGGAAATGCCGCTGCTCAGGACAGTGAGGCAGGCTTCGCGATCGCCTCGCCAACAGTCGTGACACGATCGCCGCTCCAGCGGCTGCGGGCAGCTCTGAGTGGCCAAGCGCACCGTCAGCATCGCCGCCAGTCGCTCGACCGCGCGACCGCAGACTTTCCTGAGGCGGCGATCAACTATCTGCTGCGCGGCGAACTGTCGCTGCAAGAAGGCGATTTCGAGGGTGCGGCTGCCGATTTCGAGCGCGCGCTGGCGCTGGCTTCTGCGCAGTTTGAGGAAGCTGCATGGGGCCTCTCAGCGCAGATCATACGTGACCGAGCGGTTTGGGGCCTGGCGGAAACCGCGCGCCGAGCCGGTCAGCATCGGGGTAACGCACGCTGGCGGTGGCTTCCTAGCCGAGGATCGACTACACTATTCGAGAGCTGTGTAAAATGACGAGTAAATAGGCGATGGTAACGAACAAGAACCGCACGGTCACTATTTATATTGACGATCAGGCCTATGAAGTTCCGGCAGGCGCCAATCTGGTTGACGCGGCCAAGTTCATCGGCAATGACATCCCTGTTTTCTGTTACCATCCCAAAATGGCGCCCGTCGGGATGTGTCGCATGTGTTTGGTCGAGATGGGCAACATCGTCAGAGATCGCGAGACGGGCGAGATCGTGCGCGACAGCAGCGGCACGCCGCAGGTGCGCTGGTTCCCCAAACTGCAAACCGCCTGCACGACGGTTGCCACGGATGGCTTGGTCATCCGCACAGCGACCACGGTCGTCGCAGATGCCCGCCGCAATGTGCTGGAATTTTTGCTCACCAGCCACCCGCTCGATTGCCCGATCTGCGACAAAGGCGGCGAATGCCCGCTGCAAAACCTGACGATGGAGCACGGCCCGGGCACCAGCCGCATGAACTTCGAAGATAAGATGAAGCTGGATAAGCACGTGCCGCTGGGCAACCTGATCTTCCTCGATGAAGAGCGCTGTATCCAGTGTGCGCGCTGCATCCGTTTTCAAGACGAGATCGTTGGCGATGACGTGCTCGCCTTCCACGAGCGCGGGCGCAGTCTTCAGATCATCGCGGTTGGCGACCCGCCTTTTGATACCTACTTCAGCGGCAATACGACTGATATCTGCCCAGTGGGCGCGCTGACGACGGCCGATTTTCGGTTTGGTGCTCGCCCATGGGAACTGACCAATGTCCCCAGCATTTGTCCTCACTGCCCGGTCGGCTGCAATATTACGGCCAGCACGCGGCTCGATCGCGATTTCGGGGGGCGCGCCATGATCAAGCGCATCATGCCGCGCCAGAATGAGCAGGTCAATGAGATCTGGATCTGCGACAAGGGCCGTTTTGGCCATCATTTCACGCGCAGCAGTGAGCGTCTGCAGCACCCGCTGGTGCGCGGCAGCGGCGGCATGAACACCAGTACCTGGAGCGAAGCGCTCGCGGCGGCGGTGCGGGTCTTAGAGGGAGCTGGCGGCGATGTCGCCGCTGTTGCCGGGCCGGGGATGTCCAATGAAGATCTATGGGCACTGCGCCAGCTCGTGACCGGCCTGGGTGGTTCGCGCCTCGGCGCGTGGCCGCCCACGCACGCGGGCGCCGATTTGGCCGCGCAGGTCGGCGTTGGTAAAGGGACCAATCTTAGCGATCTTGGCGCTGGTGATGCCGTTTTGATCATCGCCACCGATCTGGAAGAGGAAGCGCCGATCTACCGTCTGCGCCTCAAGCAGGCGCATGATCGCGGCGCCTATGTCGTCGTCGCTAATGTCCGTCCGACTCGCATGGATGATTTTGCTGACGCCCACATCCGCTATGAAGTGGGCGCAGGGGCGGCAGCGATGCATGCGCTGCGCGCTGAGCATGCTGAGATCGCCGAGCGACTCGCGAGTGCGAACAATCTCATCATTGTCGCCGGCGCGGAGGCGCTGACGCTCGATGGCAGCCGCGCCTTGATGCAGGCAGCCGCTAACTTCCTGATCGAGACCGGCCATATCGGCAAGCCGAACAACGGCCTGCTGCCCGTGCTGCCCGGCGCAAATGCGATGGGGCTGCATTACATGGGTTTCACGCCCGAGCAGACCGTCGATGTCATGAGCGCGCCGCCCAGGGTTTTGATCGTCGCGCAGGCCGATCTTGCGGCTGATGATCCCGCGGCGCTGCAGTGGCTCTCCGGTGTTGAGACGGTGATCGCACTCAGCCTGTTCCCCGATCCAGTTACTTTGGATGCCAGCATCGCGCTGCCGATCCAGAGTTTTGCCGAACGCGACGGCACGTTCACCAGCGCCGAACGGCGCGTGCAGCGCTTCTATACCCTGCAGGGGCCGATGGGCGATGCGCTGCCAGCGTGGCAGGTGATCGCGCGTTTGGGCGAGCTGCTGGGCCAGGGGCGGCCGAAAGCGTCGGCGGCGGCTGTCATGCTGGAGATCACGCAGCAGGTGCCCGCTTTTGCTGGTATGCGGTACAGCGAGCTGGCGAAAGTCGAACGCCAGTATCCCGACGTGGGAGGAGATGACCTGTACTACGGCGGGACAGCCTATAAAAATTCAGGCGGCTTAGGCATCCAGATCGCGACGACGGCCGATCAGGGCGAGGCGATTCAGCCAGCCGAAATCACGCTGCCGGAGCCCCTAAAACCTGGTCGCGGGCTGATCGTCGTGCCGACGGTGCGGCTCTACAATCGCGAGCGAACGTTCCTGCCCAGCGCTGAAGCCTTGATGGAGCCGCGCATCGCTGAGCCATACGTTCAGCTTCACCCCGCCGATGCCAAAAAACTTAAGGTGCAGGCCGGAGATTGGGTCGAGGTCGCTGTAGGTGACGTCGCAGTGCGCGCCTGCGTCCGAATTAATGCTGGCACGCCCGAAGGGGCCATGTTGCTGCCGCGCCACCTAAGCGAAGACGCGATACCGCTCACTATTGCGGTTGGCAAACTCAGTAAAGCAGCCGAACTGGTTGTTGAGGGATAGCGCATGTCGACGGTGACACAAGATCCAAGCCCACGGCCCAAAGTGCAAATCTCGCGCGGGTGGATTAACCTGCTGCTGATTTTCGTCGTGCTCGGCGTGGTCAGCCTCGTTTTATTCGGCATCGTCAGCATCTTGACCGTTCCAGACTCGATCTTCGGTCGAATTTGGGAAGGCATCCTCGGCGCGATCAACAATGTGCTCACGTTCATCTTCGACCCGAACCGCTTGGCGGGGAGAGAAGTGGTGCAGTGCCGGGCCGAGGCGGCCTGCAGTACGATACAGTCGATCATCTTCTCGATCGTGTTTCTGCTCGTCGTCTTGACGGGTTTCGCTTACACCACGCTGCTTGAGCGCCGTTTCATCGCGTTCTTCCAGCAGCGCATTGGCCCTAACCGCGCGGGGCCGAAGGGGTTGTTACAGCCGCTGGCCGACGCCATCAAACTGATCTTCAAAGAGGACATTGAGCCTTCCGGCGCTGACAAGTGGGTGTGGCGCCTTGCGCCCATGATCAAAGCTATCCCGCCGCTGATTCTGCTGGCGGTCGTGCCGTTGGGTCCAGACTTGATGATCCCGTGGTTTGATGGGCGCGTTTATCAAGTGCCGATGGGACTGGCCGATGTCAACGTCGGCGTCTTGTGGATCCTCGCGATCGCCAGCATCGGCACTTATGGGGTCGTATTGGCCGGTTGGGCCAGCAATAACAAGTATGCCGCGCTGGGCGGCTTGCGGGCCACATCACAGATGCTGAGCTATGAGCTAAGCCTCGGCCTGACGATGGCGGTGCCTGTGTTGATCGTCGGCAGCATGAGCCTGGGCGATATCATTTACAGCCAAACCTATTTCTATCAATGGTTCATCTTCCAGAATCCGCTCGCTGCCGGCATCCTGTTCCTTGCCTTGTTGGCAGAAGTGCATCGCGCGCCGTTCGACCTGCCCGAAGCTGAGCAGGAACTGACGCAGGGGTACATGACTGAATACAGCGGTATGCGCTTCGCTGCTTTCATGATGGCCGAGTATCTAGGCATGATCGGCATCAGCGTCGTGTTCTCCGCGCTCTACCTCGGCGGCTTCCAAGATGGGTTTGGCTTGGTCAACAACCTGCCGATCCTCGGCCCGCTGGTGTTCATTGGCAAAGTCGTTCTGCTGCTGATCGTCATGGTTTGGGCGCGGGCCACCCTGCCTCGTATCCGTTACGATCGCCTGATGGCGTTCGGCTGGAAGGTGATGCTGCCGCTCGCTTTGGTGGCCGTGATGTGGACTGCTATCGCCGTGTTGATTGGCGATACGCTGGGCAGCGGCGTGGCCTACGGCATCGTCACCGGCGCGATCTTCCTCGTCGTGGTTGTGGGCGGGTGGCTGGTGCTGCGGCGCTCCGGCGAGATCGTCGCCGCACCCGAGTCGCTCGAGGACGATCCGATCATCACCGGGGAGCGCACTGGTTTAGGGGCCGTTGCCATTCAAGTGGTCGGAGGGCTGCTGGCGATTCCGTTCGTCATCTACAACTTCACGCTGCGCGCGCTGGAAAGCCTGGCATCGCTGGCTGAACGCGGCAAGGACGACGATGACAAGCCCGACGACAAGGCGATCGTCCCGAAGGAAGGTTCTGGCGCGGATTAGCGGTTTCGCGTTGTAATGTAAGCAGGAGAGCGAGGTTTATGAATATTCTGCGTGGCTTTGCGACGACGTTCAAGCATGTGCTCGAGGAGCCAGTCACCCTGCAATATCCCGAGCAGATGCGTCCGTTTCGCGCGCGTTACAAAGGGCGCCATCACCTGCGCCGATATGATAATGGGCTGGAAAAATGCATTGGCTGTTCGCTGTGTGCTGCCGCCTGCCCGGCCGATGCGATCTGGGTTGAGGCTGCCGAAAACACGGATGAAGAACGGTACAGCCCGGGCGAGCGTTATGCTAAGACTTACGAGATCAACATGCTGCGTTGTATTTTTTGCGGCTACTGCGAAGATGCCTGCCCGACGCAGGCTATCGAGCTTGGGCACGAGCATCAGCTGAGCTTCACTGACCGGCGCGATGCCATCTTCACAAAAGAGATGTTGATTGACCCTGTGCCTGAGGGCGGTAAACCGACGCCGCAGGTCGTCGAGCCAGGAAAGTTCGACCGCGCGATTCCAGACATGCCGAATCCCAAGTAGGGTGCAGTCGGCAGCCAGCTAAGCACCTGACCGCGATGGTAAGGTGCTTTTGTTTTGGGTTTATGAGAAGCGCATTGGCGCTGAAGCCGGTTTCGTTAAAGTTTGATGAGGGGCGCGGTTTGTGTTAGACTGCACAAGGTGTTTGCGCCCTACAGGAAGCATACAATGTCAGAGCTACTTCTCTTCGCAATTGTCGGAGGTTTGGCGGTTGCCGCAGCGGTGATGATGCTGTTGAGCGATAACGCTGTGCACAGCGCGCTCTTTCTGGTCATCACGATGGGATGCATCGCCGTGCTTTTCCTGATGTTGGACGCGCCGTTTCTGGCTATGATCCAGATTACGGTATACGCTGGCGCCATCATGGTGCTGTTTTTATTTGTCATCATGCTGCTAGGTGCAGAGCGTATCGGTTCCGCTCCACCCGGCGAGCGCGGCCGGGGTTACCGCTGGTTCACGCCTGTTGCCCTCACCCTTGGCTTGTCGCTGCTGTTCGCTTTTGGTCTGGTCATCGCGGCCAGCCAGCTCGACAGCACTGAACTGCCGCCAGCGCCGCCGGCAGTCAGCGTCGTGCACGCTGCAACCGATGTCGGCCCGGTGGATGTTTATGTCAATGGCGAGCTGTTCGCTCAAAATCTGGCTTATGCTGAGTCCACCCGTTTACAGACGGTTCCAGCCGGAGACTATGCTATTGCGCTCGTGCCGGTGGGCGCGCCTGCTCCCGAGCAGCCGCTGGCGACCGTCGCACTGCAGCCCAACACGACGCAGGCGCTGGTTGCGCATGGCGTTGGAACGGCCGTTACCCTCTCTGCCGTCCCCTACGACGTCAGCACCGTTGAGGCGCGCACGACACGACTGTCCGTTTTCAACGCCTTTGACCAGGTTGAAGCGATCAGCATTGTCGACTTTGGTTCGCCGTTCGTTGAGGACGATACGACCGTCATCGTTGCCGATCTCGCGCGCGGCGAAGTTTCAGAGCCGATCCTTGAGCCAGCCGGCACCGTGAATTGGTCGGTGATCGAGGCCGGCAACGAAATTAACGTCCTCTACCCCTTGAGCGAAGTTGAGTTTCGTCGCGATCGCAGCACGCTGTTGGTCGTCGCTGCCGAACGCCAATTTGACGGGACGGCGCGCGCGTTGGCGATCCCCGTGGAAAGCGAAGCGCGCCCAGCCTTTGGCAGTCCCCGCGCCATTGGCTATTTGCTCTTTACAGATTACATGTTGATCTTCCAATTGGTAGCGCTGCTGCTGCTGGCCTCGATGATCGGCGTCATTGCGCTGAAACAGCCCCTGGCCAGAGTGCGGCCGCGCCGCGTCGGTCGGCGTAAGGTCAGCCGGCCTCTGGTGAATGTGATCGCCGCGCAGGTGGGGCAGGAGAACCCCGCAGGGGCTGCTGATGACGATGCCGAGCGCGCCGAGCGGGAAGCTGTCGGCCAGTAATTTTAGGAGCGAGCGAAATGCAGGTTCAAACCGAAGCCTTCATCATGCTTAGCCTCGTGCTGTTCGTCCTCGGCACGATCGGCGTCTTGCTGCGGCGAAATGCGATCTTGGTTTTCATGTCCATCGAGCTGATGCTCAACGCGGCCAATTTGGCCTTGGTCGCCTTCGCGCGGCACTGGGGTCTTGAGGGCGGTCATGTCATTGTCTTTTTCATGATCACCGTCGCCGCGGCCGAAGTTGCCGTAGGGCTTGCCCTGATCGTGGCGATCTTCCGCACGAAGCACAGCATCAATATCGACGATCTCAACCTATTGAAAGGCTAGCTGACCCGTGTTGCGGTTATTTGAGGGGCGCTGCTGTGCCCATCTGCCTCGACGCGAGACAACTCTGAAGGATTGATTATGGAGAATTTTCCACAGCTAGTTCCGCTCATCATCCTCTTTCCTGCAATAGGCGCGTTCATCAACCTGTTTTGGGGTTACAGGTTGGGCGAGAAGGGCGTCGCGATCGTGGGGACGGTCGCGGCAGCGCTGTCGTTCGTCATCGCCGTGCTGCTCTATGCCTATCTGGCGGGAAGCAATTACGAGGCGGCGATCATCAACCCGCCGCTGCTGGATGGCTGGATCCGCCTGCCCTCGGGCAGCGTCGAGATCCCATGGCAGATGCGTGTCGATACGCTCAGCGTGACCATGATGCTGTTCGTCACGGGCATCGGGTCGCTTATCCACCTCTATTCAATCGGCTACATGCACGGGGATGAGCGCTTCCATCGCTTTTTTGCTTACCTGAACATGTTCCTCGCCTTCATGCTCATCCTCGTGACGGGCAACAACTTCCTGATGTTGTTCGTCGGCTGGGAAGGTGTAGGTCTCTGCTCGTTCCTGCTGATCGGCTTCTGGTTCGACAAAACGCGCGGCGTCGGCTGGCGGAACAGCAATGCCGCGCGCAAAGCCTTCATCGTCAACCGGGTGGGCGATTTCGGCTTGATGACGGCGATCTTCCTGATTTTCTGGACGTTTGGGACGCTTGATTTCTACCGGCCGGGCGAGATCGCGAATCCGAAAGCCGGTTATCACGCCGCCTACGATGACCACGGCGCCGCCGCAATGGACGACCACGCCGCGACTGGCCTAGCGAGCGTGCCGGGGGAGGGCGAAGCGCCGATGGCGGCTGAACCCGTGTTAACCAACAATGATCACATCCCGATGGAGCAGCTCGGCGTGTTCGGCCAGTTCGAGCGCATGCTCGAAGAGGGCGGCCATGAGGTCTCATTCGGGCCGTTCGCGCTTCCCATCGAGACGATGGTCGTTTTGATCACGCTGCTGCTGCTGTTGGGCGCCGCTGGCAAGTCGGCGCAGATCCCGCTGTTCGTCTGGCTTCCCGATGCTATGGCCGGCCCAACCCCTGTGAGTGCGCTCATCCATGCGGCGACCATGGTCACTGCTGGCGTCTACATGATGGTGCGCAGCAACGTGTTCTTCTACGAGGCGGAGCTCACGTCCCTGATCGTCACGCTAATTGGCGCTGGCACTGCGCTGGTCGGTGGATTCATCGCCCTTGGCCAGTGGGATATTAAACGGGTGCTGGCCTACAGCACCGTCAGCCAGCTCGGGTTTATGGTCGCCGCCGTCGGTGTGGGCGCCTATTCCGCAGCGATCTTTCATCTCGTCACTCACGCCTTTTTCAAGGCGTTGTTGTTCCTCGGCAGCGGCTCGGTGATCCACGGGGTCGAACACGGGCATCACCAGGTGAGCCACGGCGTCAAGCATGGCGAGCGCGATCAGGAGGCGGTCGAGCATCATGATGAAGCCACGCCGCACCTAGAAGATGAGTTCGACCCGCAGGATATGCGCA
>DAOTYT010000039.1:0-8552 GCA_034434615.1 Anaerolineae bacterium
AACCTGAGTGACGGTCGGCAGGCGCTCCGGGGCATCCATCATCAATCGCCAAATCACCGAGCCGCCCATCGAATGCCCAACGACATGCGCGCGTTCAATGCCGAGTGCATCGAGCAGCGCGACGGCATCGTCGGAGAGATCGCCCATACCGCGGGTTGCGTCGATCAGTTTTTCGCGATCTGCATCGCCGTAGCCGCGTTGATCTGGAGCGATGCCGCGAAATCCCTCGGGAAGCATGAGCATAATTTCTTCCCAAAAAGTTGCCGATGAAGCGTTTCCATGCAGGAACAGCACCGGAGTACCGTCTTCCGGCCCGCTGAATAAGACGCGTGTGGTCAGGCGAGCGCTCGAAATCTTCTGCGCTGTGATGCCGGGTAGGGTTGGGACGGTCATAGGATCTCCTTAAGACAAAGTATCAATATGTATCTCGGCCTCATCGGGCCTGCGCGGCCCGTATCGTTCGCGCAGCTCGCGCTTAAGCACCTTACCAGCCGCGTTGCGCGGCAGCGCTTCAGCCAGCACGATCGATTTGGGGACTTTAAAACGCGCGAGATTCCGCCGGCAGTGTTCGAGCACGGCTTGCTCATCGATCACGCAGCCAGGTTTAGGGACTAACACTGCCAAGCCGGTCTCGCCCCATTTTTCATCAGGCACGCCGATGACGGCAGCTTCAGCGATTTCGGGCAGCGCATAAAGCACTTGTTCAACCTCAGCCGGATAAACGTTTTCGCCGCCGCTGATGTACATATCTTTGTACCGGTCAACGATGTAGATACAGCCTTCTTCATCGACAGTGCCGGCATCGCCAGAATGCAGCCAGCGGTTGCCATGGGAGTCGATTGTGAAACTATCGACATTGGCATCGGGGCGGTTCCAGTAGCCTGGTGTGATGTTGGGGCCAGTGATGACTACTTCGCCGATTTGCCCCGGGGCGACATCGTTAAAGTCTGGATCGACGACGCGAACCCGCGTGTGTGGCATTGGCTTGCCGACCGAAGTCGGTTTGGCCAGCGCCCGGCGCTTGTCAATCAAGAACACCGTCGGGCTGGTTTCAGTCATGCCGAAGCCGAGTTGAATGATGATGCCGCGCGCCGCGTAGCGTTCGAGCACTGCGACGGGCATGGGCGCGCCGCCGCATCCCCATGAACGGACGCCGCTGAGATCGGTTTGATCGAAGTCAGGGTGCTGGCTCAAAAAGAGATAAATCGAGGGGACGCCAAAGAAATGGGTGACGCCAATCTGGGGATCCGACAGGGTTTGCAACGTGAGGCCGGCATCGAACTGGCGGGCGATAATCGCTGTTCCGCCGAGATGGAAGATGGGATTGGCGTACAGGTTCAGGCCCCCGGTATGGAACGTCGGCAGTACCCCATAGAACACGCTGTCGCAGTGCAGGCCAGAGGGAATGCTGATGTTGATGGCATTCCACAAGGTCATGCCATGTGTGATAATGACGCCTTTAGGATGGCCAGTCGTCCCCGCGGTGTACATGATGGTCAGCGGCGTGTCATGGGTCGTCTGCGGGTCCATGATCACGTGCCCGCGTGTCTGGTCGATGGCCTGTTCATAGGCGGGCTGATCATCTGCCGGCGGCTCGCTAAAATCGATGCGCAGCAGGTATTTAAGCGGGGAGGCGAGCAGGCCAGGAATGCGGTCGGCAAACTCGCCGTCGTAGATCAGGCCGATGGGCGCAGCGTCGTTTAAGATGAACTGCAGCTCAGGCTCGGCCAGCCGCCAGTTGAGCGGCAGCATCATCGCGCCGAGCTTGATGCAGGCAAATTCGACCTCGAAATATTCGGACGAATTTTTGCCGAGGATGGCCACTCGATCGCCGGGGCGAACCCCCCAGGCGCTGCGAAGATAAGCTGCCAGCCGAGCACTGCGTTCGTTAAATTGTTCATATGTGAAGTGACGGCCGGTTGCCTGATCGACTAAGGCGATTTTTTCCGGCGTCCGGTCAGCATGAAAAGCGATCCAATCTGCAGCGAGTATCATTGCATTAACCCCAGCGCAGCACAACCGCGCTCCACGTGTAGCCGGTTCCAGCCCCGGCCAGCACGATCAAATCGCCAGGCCTGATCTTTTCTTCCTTCAAACCCAGCTCAAGCGCCAGTATCTGATCGACGCTTTGCACGTGGCCATAATCTTCTAAATAAACTGACTGTTCCGGCCTTAAGCCAATCGCTTCGAGGATTTGCAGATAAAACGAGCGTTTCATGTGTGTGATGCCGAGAAAACGCACATCGTGTAAGTTCGCGCCGCTCTGGGCGACAGCCTCGCTGATCACGCGGATGAAGTTAGGCAGCGAAACCTCACCGAGCCGAGCCGCCATGTACTCTGGATCAGTCACGTCGAGGCGGCCGCGCAGTTCACCCACGATCGGGTCCTCCGCACCGATGGCAGCCTCGGTCAAGACGACCGTCTCGGACAGCGTGCCGTCAGTGAAAGCCGAGGCGCCGAGGATGAGGTTGCGCTGCGCGCCGCGTTCCAGCACGATCGCTCCACCGCCGGCGCCGAAGTTGAACATGAAGCGCGATCGTTCGTTCTGAAAGTTGATCAGGTCATGCTCTCGGCTGCCTGCAGCCAACAGCACATAATCAAGGCGCGGGTCACTTTGCATCAAGGCGCGAGCGGTATGCAGCGCGATGGGCGCCCCCGCACACAGCGCATACATTTCGAAAGCATACGCATTGGTTGCGCCAACCTCGTGCATGATCTTGGCGGCGGCGTTCCAAACGAGATGGTCTTTGTGCTCGCTGCCATGTGAAATGACAAGTTTGATCTGTTCAGGTGCGATGCCGGCCATCTCGATCGCGCGGAGGGCGGCAGTCGTCGCCATTGCGGTAACGGTATCTTGCGGCCCGGCGATGTGTCGCTGGCGAATGCCCATCTTCTCGCGCAGGACAGCTTCAGGGATACCGGTGCGCGCGGCCAGCTCGGTGCTCGTCTCAACCATTTGAGGAAATGCTGTGCCGAAGCCGATGATGCCAATCAGGGGTTGGGTCATCGCAGTTACCTATCTGCGTAGGCGTGAAAAAATACACAGTGTTAAGATCATCGTCTTAGTCGTGATTGTAAGCGATATTGCGCCCGGACGAAAGTTACCAATTTCGCGTTTTAATAATGTGGTCACGATAACTATAACCATGCGCAGTGGAAAAAAGAGCGCCATTTGGGGCGCTCTTTTTCTCTGTTCGAAGCCTCGATCTTGCTACGTTATGAGGTGTGGGTTACTAAAAAGCGAGCCAAGCGAATAATAGGATCGCCAAAGCCGTGATCAAGATCGTGCCGCCAGCTACGAGCCAGTCCTGACGCAGCCGCAGCTCTAACTGCGCTGTCGTTTCGCGCAGGGCTGAAAGATCGATACCGGCTTTGAGCTGCGTTTGTAGGCGCTGTTCTGTCTGCGCCAGTCCTTGCAGCATCTTCTCAGCGCTGGCGCGGAGGCGCCGTGTTAATGCCGCGAAAACGTATACGAGGTCTCCCGCAGGCACAAATGGCATTGGGGACACCTTTACATACCGCCCCGCGACTACCGCGCCAGCTGCGATACCGGCGCCAGCGAGGATCGGGACGATAGCAGGCCAAAGCTTATCGGGCTTGAGCGAGTCGGTAAGCGGGGTTGCGGCGTCCGGCAGAAGGAAGAACAGTGCGGCGACGCACCCAAGCAGCGCGAACCAGACGAGCCAAACTGGGCGCGGTTGACCTTTTTGTGGGGCGGGGGAATGCCAGATCAGCCACAAAAAGCGCGCCATCAAAAGCGTTGTGCCCACGGCCGCCAGTGAGAGTGGTAAGGTGAGCTGCCCGGCCCAATCAACCGGTAGGCCATCGGTGACGCTTTTCAGCGCGGTTTTGGCGACTGCGCCGCTGGTCAGCGGCAGGCCAGCCAACGCCAGTGCAGGCAAGAGCAGCAGCAGTGGCACGAGGCGGCTGGCGCCAGCGAAGGCCACGCCCAAAAACAAAGCGCCTTTGGCCAGTCCATGGCTGGCAGCGTAAAGCGCTATCGCAATCAAGGCTACCTCTCGCCCCTGCGTCGGGCTGAGCAGCCACGCTCCTACGCCCACCATGATGAAGCCCATCTGGCTGATGCTGGAATAGGCGAGCACTGTTTTCGGATTAACCTGAGAGACGCCGATCACGGCCCCGTAGAAGGCTGTCACGAGGCCGAGGACAATGATCAGCTCACCCCAGCCGGTGGGCTCGGCAGGATTTAAAAAGCGCAGCCAGCCCAACAAGCCTGCTTTGATCATGGCGCCGCTAAGGACTGCGCTGGCCGGGATCGGTGCGGCGGGGTGAGCGAGCGGCAGCCACAGGTGTAGAATCACCACGCCCGCTTTGATGCCAAAGCTGATGAATACCAGCGTAGCGCTCAGACTATCGATCGGTCGCTGGGCCAGTTCACTCAAAATGAACGTGCCGCTTGAGGTGGCCATGAGGACGAGCCCGGCGAACAGCAAAACTTCGCCAATGACCACCAGCACGATGTAGATGTAGCCGGCGTAATAGACATCAGGTTTTCTGGTATGGATGATCAGCCCATACGAGGCGAAGCTCATCAGGGCAAAGAACGTGTAGAAGCTCATCATATCGCCGGCGAGGATCAAACCCAAGTTGCCAGCCATGGCGAGGAGGAAAAAGATGAAGAATGTCGGCCGCGCGTCATCGGTTCGCATGTAGCCTAGAGCGAAGATGCTCGCCGCCAGCCACAGCAGCGCTGAGAAAAATAAGACCCGCTGTCCTGTTTCATCAAGCGCGAACTGTGTCCCCAGCAGCATGGCGGGAATTTCAATCGCCGTTCCAATTGGCACAAGCAAAGCAGTGAGCAAGCCGGGCAGCGCAGCCAGCGCGGCCAGCGGAACGAGCGCGCCAATGCGCAGTGCATAGAGCAGGCCAAACACGAGCGGCACTGCCCACGTCAAGATCAGGAGTGCGGCTGGAACTGTCACAGGCGATACTCCCGCAGAACAAGTTGTTCGATCCAATAGAGCAGCCCGAAAGGCATGTTGGCCAAAACGCCTAACACGACCGCAAAAACCCCCGTGACCACCGGCGGCAGTAAAAGCATCCAATTCGTTTCTAACCGACCGTTCGATTTGGCCTCCTGGGGCCAGGCGCCTTTTTGAGGTTTGAACCAAGCGCGATAAAGGATCGGCAGGAAGTAACCCGCATTCAACAGGCTGCTAAGCATGAGTATCGCGATCACCCAATCAACGTTGGCGAATACCGATCCCGAGCCGAGGAACCACTTGCTGATAAACCCCGCAGTCGGCGGGACGCCGATCATGCCGAGTGCGCCCACCGTGAAGGCGGCCATCGTCAGCGGCATGCGGCGGCCCACGCCATCCATCTCGCTCACTTTGTGGATGCCGAGCGTCTCGGCAAAGTTCCCCGCGCCGAAAAAGAGCGTGATTTTCATCACACCTTGGTGTACCAGGTGAAGCAGTCCTCCTGCTGCGCCGACCGGCCCGAACAGCGCAACCCCGAGGATGATGTACGACACCTGGCTGACAGTGGAGTACGCCAGGCGTTTTTTCATGTCATCTTGAAAGAGCGCGAGCAAGGAACCGACGATTACAGTCAAACAGGCCGCCACCAACAAGGGCGTAAGCAGCCCGAGTTGGTTAGCCGTGTTGATGCCATACAAATCATAGACGATCCGCGCAATGCCGAAGGCGCCGGCTTTGACCACAGCTACCGCATGCAGTAGGGCGCTGACCGGTGCGGGGGCCACCATCGCTCTGGGCAGCCAACCATGAAGCGGAACCAAGGCAGCCTTCACCCCGAGCGAGGCGATAAACATGAAAAACAGGATGCTGAAGAACAGAGGCTGTTGTTCAGCGATACTGTTAAGCGCGCCCCCTTCCGTAAATTCTACTGGGCCTGCAGCGACATACAGCAGGATAACTGCCAGCAAAAGCAGGGCACCGCCAGTCAGAGTGTAAACGAGATATGTGCGGCCGCCTTTTATCGCCTTGTCGGTGCCGCGATGGACAACCAGCGGATACGTGCAAAGGGTCAGCAGTTCGTAGAAGATCAGAAATGTGATCAGATTGCCAGCGAGGGCGATGCCCATGGTCGTGCTGACGCACAGCGAGAAAAAGCCGAAAAAACGGCTACGATTGGGCGAATGCTCAAGGTATCCAATCGCGTAAATGGTGGTCACGAGCCATAACGTTGCCGATAAAACGATGAATAAGATCGAGAGAGCATCGGCGCGCAGCACCAGATCGATTCCCGGCAGGAACGAAAACCGCGTTTCATAGATGACGCCGTCGATCAACCCACCAATCATGATTGCGATTAGGATCAGTTTGGAGATGGCGCCCGTCATGTTAAGCGTCGTGCGTAGGCCGTGTCGTTCTTCATTGACGAAAAAGATGACAAGCCCCGGCACGAGCGAGGTGAGCACGACGAGCAGCGGCAGCGAGTTTTCCCACGTCATAGGCCGCTCTCCATCAGGCCGATCGATAACAGTTCAAGCACATAGCCGCCGGCAAATCCCAATAGGAGCGCGAGCACGGCTAAACTGATGGTGGGCACCACCATTGCCAGCGGCAAGGCTGTCACCGCGCCTGTCACCGCTATATCGGCAGAACCTGTTTTTTCCGCTTGACGGAAGAAGTTCGTGATGACGCGCATGTTGTAAACAGCAGCCAGCAAGCCGCCCCCGATGATCACGATGCCAATTCCCCAATAGCGATTATCTAGCACTGTATCGAGCATCAGCCACTTGGCGACGAAGCCGCCGCTGGGTGGCAAGGCCGTTAGGCTAACAGCGGCCAGCGTAAATGCGGTGAAAGTCATAGGCAGCGAGCGGGTTAAACCGACGAGTGACTTGATGCGATCGTCGTTTGTCGCAAACAGGATGTTCCCAGCACTGAGAAATGCAGATGCTTTCGCAACGGCGTGTGCCAAGACGAAACAAAGGATGCCGGCTAAGGCGATCAAGTTGGTGCGATCGGCCATCAGAATCGGCATCAGCAGGAACAAATACCCTAACTGCGCCACTGTGGAATAGGCGACGAGCAGCTTAAGCCGCGGCTGCATGATCGCTTGAACAGAACCCCAGATCACCGCGCCAGCGCCAAAAATGGAAAGCATTTGTGGAACGACCGTATCTCCCAGTGGATAAAAGACCTCCATCCACAAACGCAAGAGGATGTAGAACGAACCTTTAACGACCAGCGCGGACAGCAAAGCGCTCACTGGCGCTGCGGCATTGGCATGGGCTGGAGGCAGCCAGAAGTGCAGCGGGAATAAGGCGGTTTTCATCACGAGGCCGACGGTGGTCAACGCTGCTGCCACCAACAGCGCAGGGCTTTCGTTCACGACGGTTCCTAGATTGGCGATATCAAGCGTCCCGAAGCCGCCGTAGAGAAACACGACTCCCATCAGATACAGCAGCGAACCAGAGAGGCTGACCAGCAAGTAGCGCATGGCCGCTTTGAGCACGTTGGGTTTGCCAGCCAGCGCCGTGAGCGCAACGGCGGAAAAGCCGAGCAGCTCTAGAGTGACATACAGGTTGAAGACGTCTCCGGATAGGAACAGCCCATTCAGCGCCGCTATCAGGAACATCCACAGCGGCCAGAAGAAATTGCGTTGGTGCTGCTTGTGGTCGTCGCCGGTTTCCGATCTGAAATAGCCGTAGGCGTAAATCGTGATGGCCGCTCCCACTACCGTTGTGAGCAGCAGCATCAACAGGGAGATGCCATCCA
This sequence comes from Anaerolineae bacterium, assembly GCA_034434615.1. Lineage (GTDB taxonomy): Bacteria > Chloroflexota > Anaerolineae > Aggregatilineales > Phototrophicaceae > Flexifilum. The sequence goes on from DAOTYT010000039.1 coordinate 7,713, forward strand.
GCACAAGATCGATCCCAAGCGGCGCGCCCCATCCCCCGATAGTGTGTCGAACTGGGCCTGCTTCGATGAACAATACAGTCAAGATGAGGACGGCGATACCCTTCAGCACGCTGCCGGCTGCGGCGAGGTAAAATGACCAGCGCGGCAGCAGAAAAATGATGATCGCAGTGAGCAGGGGAATCGCAATGACGAGCGGAAGCCAAAAAGCGCTATCTGCCATCAGCTAATCCTCATCATCTGGCAGAAGCTGCGCCCAGCCAGTGGCTGCCTGTATCTGCGTAGCCAGCGCAAGCGCCAAACCGGTAGCGCAAACCGCTACGACAATGCCGGTGATAACCAGGGCATGGGGCACAGGATCGCTGGGTTGGTCTATGCCGCGGTATGCGATTGCGATGAAGACCATAAAAACGCCGACTCCCATGACGTTCATCGCGATAATCTTGCGCAGCAAATGCGAGTAGGCGACCAGCGCGAAGAAGCCCATCGCGAACAAAAGAATTCCAGCGATCGCGTACAGCACTCCAGAACCAACCATCAGTCATCCTGCCTTTTTGGGATGCCGCCGAGGAAAAGGAGCATCAGCGTGATGCCGATCGAGACCGTGGCAGCGCTTTCGATGAGCAAGATCAACGCCTTTGCTTGTTCCGGCGGGTATTGTAGAAATGCGCCTTCTAGTAAAAGCAGCAGCAAACCGACCACGATAAACGCTGTCAAGCCTATGATCAACAGCAGGCGCAGCATAAAGCGCAGCCTTTGTTTCGGCAGCCAGATGGTTGCGGCGATCCATAACACCCCCATTCCGCCCAAAACAGCGCCGCCCTGAAAGGCGCCGCCGGGAGC
>DAOTYT010000040.1:0-9759 GCA_034434615.1 Anaerolineae bacterium
GGTCAAACAGCAGAATGTATTCCGCTTCGAACCTCATGTTCCAACCTCTCTATCCAGATGCTGGTAAACATACCATAGTCGCTGAAGGCCAGTGATGTTGGTGCCGATCGCCAGCACCCACATTCCGGGCACTATCAGCGCCGGGACAAATAAGATGATTAGCAAAACGATCACGCGCTCGAGCCGCGAGAACAGGCCGATCTTGACGGAAAGATCGGCCTCGCCCGCGCGCGCGCGCACGTAGCTTACCACAAAAGTGCCGATCTGGGCTGCAATCGCAACCAGCATCATTTCAAGCTGGCCCAGCGACGCAAAATGATAAGCAAAGGCCCCGAAGATCAACCCATCGGCATAGCGGTCGAGGGTCGAATCCAGTACTGCCCCGCGCCGATCGGTGCGCGCCATAGCACGAGCGACCGCGCCATCCAGCGCATCGAGCGGCAGGCTGATCAGCAGCAGCAGGCCAGCCCAGAAGAACTCACCGCGCGCGATCAACACGGCGCCAGCGGCCACGACCAGCAGCCCTACCCATGTGATTGTATCAGGATGGACGCCGAGGCGGTGTACGAACCGCCCGGCACGAGCCACCCAAGCCCCAGTGAGGGCGCGCATGCGGTCGGAAAAAGTGACCGGCGTGTTCATGGTTTCCCCTTGTCATGCCCCCGATGATCCAGTACACTGATTGGATAGCGGGGTGTGGCGCAGCTTGGTAGCGCGCAGCGATCGGGACGCTGAGGTCCCCGGTTCGAGTCCGGGCACCCCGACTTTTCTGAGGGGCTTATTCAGCCCCTTTTTTGTTTGATCGCGCGCTGGCGCATCACCTCAAAAGCCAGCACCGCCGCAGCGGCAGTCGTCCCCAATGAAGCGGAAAACTCACGTCCATAGGGAATGCGCAGGCGCACATCTGCCTTATCGGCAAACGAGCGCGTGATGCCGCGTTTCTCGCCACCGATGATTATAAACAGAGGAACCGCCAGCTCGCTCTCGTAGATCGACACGGCCCGGCGGCGATCGGTCACGGCGATTTGAAGGCCGCGCGCCCGCAGCGCATCGGCGGCCGCCTGCGCGGTCTCGGCGATCGCCACGGGCATTAACTCGGAAGCGCCGGCCGAAGCGCGCGCAACGATGCTGGAAGCGCTCATCCAGTTGCGCGGCCGAACGACGACCCCATGCGCGCCCGCAGCCCAAAAAGCCCGCAGCGCCTGCCCAAAATTGAAGGGATCCTCGATGCCATCCAGCATGACAAGAAAGGGCATTGTCTCGTAAGCGGCAAGCTCATCAAGCGCTGCAAAACGCCGCTCGCCCACGAGGGCGACGACGCCGCCGTGCGTTTTGCCACTTGCCAAATGATGAATGCGCTCCGCATCAACGCGCTCAACGCGCGCGCCGGCGTCTGCTGCCAACCCGGCCAACCGCAGCACGCGGTCGTCGCGCAGATCTCGGCGGATGAACAGCGCATGGACGGCGCGGCTGCGCCCGCGCAGCGCCGCCTCGATCGAGAGCGCGCCCTCTAACACCGCTTGTGCGGGTTCGGTTACAGCCCCTGCGCTTTCGCTTGTTCCCACAGTGCGTCCATCTCGTCCAGAGACCAGTCGGAGAGCGACCGCCCCTGCGCGGCCGCGGCTTGTTCGATGAATTGAAAGCGGCGGTAGAATTTGGCGTTGGCAGCGCGCAGCGCGCTCTCCGGCTCTACGTTCAGCCAGCGCGCCCAATTAACAATGACGAACAGCAGGTCGCCGATCTCCTCCGCGCGCGCGTCAGCATCTGGCGCGCTAAGCGCTTCCTCCAGTTCTTCGCGCACTTTGGCCACGACCTGTTCAATGTTCGGCCAATCGAAGCCCGGCTTAGCTGCGCGCGCCGTGTATTCGTAGGCTTGCAGCAGCGCCGGCAGCCCTTTCGGGATGCCATCGAGCAGCGAGGCGCGCTGTGGTTCACCGCCGGCGCTGCGTTCCTCCTGTTTGATCGCTTCCCAATTGGCGACCACCTGCTCGGCACCATCGACATCAAGCGCGCCCCATACATGGGGATGGCGCCGAATCAGCTTGCGGTTGATCGCGCTGAGCACATCGGCCATCTGAAACTCGCCGTCATCAACCGCAATTTGCACATGCAGCCCAATTTGAAGCAGCAGATCGCCGAGTTCTTCGCGCAAGGCCGCCGGATCCTCCGCGTCGATCGCTTCGAGCACCTCATAGGCCTCTTCGAGCAAATACTTGCGCAGTGAGAGATGGGTTTGCTGGCGATCCCATGGGCAGCCCTCGGGCGCACGCAGGTGCGCGATCGTCTCTTGAAACCGCTCAAAGCTGGACATTCCCCCAAGCGGCGGCACATAGAGCGCCGTCAGATGCTGGATGCGCGCGCTGTGATCGATCTCATAGAGCGGAAGCCGCTCAATGCCCTCGCCCGTCGCGCCGGCGCGATGCACCAGCACCACCTCAAACTCATCGGGATACTGGTTCATCAACGTCAGCTTCAAATCGGAAGCGACGGCGCGATTGTACACCTGGCCGAGCAGCGCCGGATAATCGGGGTTGATGGGCGGATGGTGCAGCGCTGCGACATCGAGCGCATCCAAGATTTGCAGCCCATCGAGGGCGTCGATCCCAAGCAGGCGCAGAGCCGGCTCGATGAAGCTGATGCCGCTGATCACCTCGATAGGCAGCCCCTGCGCCGCAGCCAACAGGCGCGTGACGGTCGACTCGGCCACGCGCGGATCGCCGGGAACCGCGTAGACGACCGATGCTTGGCGCGCGGCCTCCAGCACTTGGTCAACGATCACGGTGTAGATGTGCTCAAAATCGCCGGACGACTCATAGACCTGGTCAAAGCTGCGGTAATCTGGCCCAGCGGGCAAATAAGGCACACACGGATGCTGCGATGTGCGCAGATAGACCACGGAGGCATGTTCGAGCGCCCGCCATGCCCGCCGTGTCAGGTCGTCCACGCTCCCCGGCCCCAGCCCGACGATGGTCAGAATCATCAGCTTCTCCTCGCGACGTCGTTCCCGCTTTTCGCGGGAAACGACAAAGGCAAGACCAACCAGCCTTGCCTCACATCAGATCACCGCGCGCAGACGACTAACGCTTGGTGTAAGTTGGCGCCTTGCGCGCGCGCTTGAGACCCGGCTTTTTGCGCTCCTTGACGCGCGCATCGCGCGTGAGCAGTTCGTGGTCACGCAGGGTTTGGCGCGTATCGGGGTCGATCTTCAGCAGCGCACGGGCGATACCCAGCCGAATGGCATCGCGCTGCCCAGTGACGCCGCCCCCACTCACATGCACCGAGATGTCATAGCTGCGCTGCTGGCCAAGCGCCATCAGCGGCTGCAGCACAATCTCGAGATCGCCCTCACGCGAAATATATTCGCTGGCCTCTTTATCGTTGATGATAAACCGGCCCGTTCCCCCCGGAAACAGGCGGACGCGGGCGCTGGCTTCCTTGCGACGGCCGATGCCTTCATAGTATTGCGCAGACATTAATTTCTCCTCACTACAGTTCCAGCGGCTGAGGCCTCTGCGCCTCGTGCGGATGATTGGGGCCCGCGTAGATCTTCAGCTTCTTCAACATCTGCCGGCCCAGCGCGTTCTTCGGCAGCATGCCCTTAACGGCCGCCTGGATGGGCCGCTCTGGGTGCTTCTCGAGCTGGCGGCGCAGCGTGATCTGCTTGAGACCACCTTGATACTTCGAATGACGATAGTAGACCTTTTCATCCAGCCGATTACCGGTCACGCGAATTTTCTCGGCGTTGATGACGATCACATAATCGCCAGTGTCCAAGTTAGGCGTATACATTGGCTTGTGTTTGCCACGCAGGATCAGCGCGATCTTCGAAGCAAGACGCCCAAGCGTTTGACCCTCAGCATCCACAACCCACCAGTCTTGCTGGATCTCATTCTGTTTGGGTGTATAGGTTTTCACGATCATTATAACCTCCAACGGGCGTCTTTCCCGTCTACTCACTGACCTGCATGCCCGGCGCCAGCGTTTCGGCGGAAGGCGAAGGGTAGGTCACACACTCTAATACCAGACCCTGCGGCGGCGCGACGGTCGCTTTGGGCATCAGCTTTGCCCGGGCGAAGCTCTCCGCCAATGCATCGACCGCGCTGCGCCCCATCCCCACATCAACCAGCGCGCCGACAATGCGCCGCACCATGTGCTTAAGAAAGGCATCGGCTTCGATGCGATAGACCAGCAAGCGCGTCGTACCATCCCAATCGACAACCTCTTCCCAGCCCGATCGTATGACCGTTCGCACCGTGTTTTCACCGCTGGGCGCCTGGCCAAAAGCGGCAAAATCGTGGCGCCCCACCAGCAGCGCCGCCGCTGCTTGCATCGCCGCAGCATCAAGCGGAGCGCGAAGCTGCCACGTGCGGCTGCGATGCATCGGAAAACGCTGTCGCACCGGAAGAATATAGTAACTGTAAAGGCGCGTTAGCGCATCGAAACGAGGATGAAACCCCTCGTGCTGCGCGATGTCTTGCAGGGCGATATCGGGCGGCAGGTGGGCATTGATGGCGTTCATGAGCTGAACAGCCTCATGCGGCCACACTAGGTCAAAGGCGATCACCTGCCCGGTCGCATGTACGCCTGTATCGGTGCGCCCTGCCCCGATCACCGTCACCACCTGCCCGGTGATGCGGGCGATAGCCGCTTCGACCTCCCCCTGTATCGTCGGCGCGCCGCCCGCCTGCCGCTGAAACCCCTGATAGGCCGTGCCGTCATAGGCCAGCGTTGCGCGGAAGCGGCGCCGCTCACCCACCATCGTTAGCGGCTGGTATCGCGGTCCACGAATTCCAACAGCACCATCTCAGCCGCATCGCCTTTGCGCGGCCCCAACTTATAAATGCGCGTGTACCCGCCCGGCCGCGACTCGTAACGCGGGGCCAGCGTATCGAACAGCTTGCTGACCAGTTCTCGATCGTTGCCGAGCCGGCTGGCCGCGATGCGCCGGGCATGAACGCCGCGCGCCGGGTCATCGGCCGCCAAGCCCCGCTTAGCGGTAGTGACCAACTTCTCCACATAATCGCGCACGAATTCGGCTTTAGCCGCGGTAGTTTCGATGCGCTCGTGTTCGATCAGGGCCTTCGCTAGCGCAAGGCGCAGGGCGCGGCGCTGACCGGTATCACGCTTCAGGTGTTTGCCCTTTACGCGATGTCGCATAGTTGCGTCCCTTTACTCCCTCAGCTCATTGGGAATCTCAACATCGCTATCGAGATACCCTTTTTCCTTCAGTTTCTCGACCAGTTCATCGAGCGATTTTTCGCCAAAGTTGCGAATGGCCAGCATCGCATCGGGCCCGCGGTCGAGCATGTCGAGCACGTCACCGATGGTTGTGATACCCGTGCGCTTGAGCGAATTAAACACGCGAACGCTCAAATCTAGCTCTTCGATCGGTTTCTCGTAGAGCTGCGAACCGCGCGTCTCTTCTTCGAGGCCATCGCCTGGTTCCGGCAGTTCGGCGAAGCGATCTGGATCGACTCCCGCAATTGGCGTTAAATGCTTCATTAAGATTTGCGCAGCCTGGCTGAGGGCATCCTCCGGCCGCACGGTGCCATCGGTCCAAATCTCGATGATCAACTTGTCGTAATTCGTGCGCTGGGCCACGCGCGCGCGTTCGACATCGAAATTGACGCGGCGAATGGGGCTGAAGATCGCATCGACCGGCAGCTCGCCGATCGGCAGCCGCCCGCGGTCTTCGGCCGGGCTGTAACCACGCCCGGCGCGCACTTCAAATTCCATCTCGATGTGCGCTTCGGGCGAGTCAGCCGTGAACAGATAAAGGTCGGTATTAATGATCTCGACCTCGGGCGGGCAGATAATATCGGCCGCCGTCACTAAACCTTCACCGCGATGCTCAAGGCGCAGCCGAGCAGACTCGGTATCGAATAGACGCAGGCGCAGTTGTTTGATCTGCAAGATGAGCTGCGTCATGTCTTCTCGCACATTGGGAATGGCGGAGAATTCATGATGCACATCGGAAACTCGAATGCTCGTCACAGCGGCGCCCGGAAGCGACGACAACAATGTACGTCGCAGTGCGGTTCCCAACGTCAATCCATACCCGCTTTCCAGCGGCGTGATGATGAAACGACCATAATTGCGCGTCGTCGCATCGCTTTCAACTTTGTGCGGCAGCACCATGTTATTCGTGATCAATCCCGCGCTCTCCTGTCGTCTAGTTGGCTCGCTCAACCAAAAACGCTATACGCGGCGCTTCTTCGGAGGACGAACGCCGTTATGGGGGATCGGCGTCTCATCCGTGATCGAACGGACCTTAAGACCGCTGGACTGAATAGCACGGATGGCCGCTTCGCGACCCGGGCCGGGGCCTTTGACGAAGACATCGACCTCCTGCATGCCGTGCTGCTGCGCGGTTTCGGCGGCCGTTTGCGCGGCGACGCGTGCCGCATAAGGCGTGCTCTTGCGGCTGCCTTTGAAACCCGAGGTCCCGGCGCTCGCCCACGACACAACATTGCCCGATTGGTCTGACATCGAGATGATCGTGTTGTTGAAGGTCGCAAAGATATGCGCCTGCCCATAGGGAATGTTCTTGAGCGACTTCTTGCTCGACGTGCGCCGGCCGGCGCCTTTCTTTGGTGTGCGTGGCATTTGCCTTCTCTCCAGTAACTTGCGGGAAGATGCGCCCTGCTTGTCAGCCAGGGCGCATAACCTATTCCCAACAATGAGTTGATCTTGCTGGCGCTGGGCCAGCCTCAGACCGATGGCGCGGCAGGGCTACTTCTTGGTCGCGCCACGACGACGGCCGCGCCCGGGAACCGTCTTTTTCGGCCCTTTGCGCGTGCGCGCGTTCGTCCGCGTGCGCTGGCCGCGCACGGGCAAGCTGCGCCGATGACGCAGCCCGCGATAGCTGCCAATTTCGGAAAGCCGCTTGATGCTGAGCTGCACCGTGCGGCGCAAGTCGCCTTCAAGGGTCATGCCGGACATCGCTTCGCGCAGCGACTGCAGTTCGGCCTCGCTGAGATCGCGCACCCGCGTATCGGGGTTGATTCCCGTGCTGGCGAGCAGCTTCTTGCTCGTTGGGCGACCGATGCCATAGATGTAAGTTAACGCTACTTCGACTCGCTTGTCGCGGGGCAAATCCACCCCTTCAATACGGGCCATCTATCGTCTTTCCTCCAAGCGACCGAATTATCCCTGACGCTGCTTATGCTTCGGGTTGCTGCAAATGATCATAACGCGCCCGTGGCGCTTGATAACGCGGCACTTGGGGCAACGCCGTTTTACGGATGCACTCACGCGCATAATGTTGGTCTTTCCCTCACCAAGCGCTCAATTAGATTAAGCATTATACGTAAGTCACCGCCGCGAGTCCACAGTCAGTTTTATGAAATCATGAAAAACAAGTCCGACGATCGCTGCATAAACCTACGGAAGCGTCAAGATGATCGGCTTGTCTTCAGTGATGGCGATCGTGTGCTCAAAATGCGCGCATAACGAGCCATCGCGCGTGACAACCGTCCATTTATCGCTCAGCTCGCGCGTTTCCGGCCGGCCAGCATTGACCATCGGCTCAATGGCGTAGGTCATGCCGGGCTGGAGTGGATAGCTCTTCCAACCGCGCTGGCGAGCATTGCGCGGCCACCAATTAGGAACCTGCGGCTCTTCGTGCATCTGACGACCAACGCCGTGGCCGGTATACTCGCGCACGACGCTGTAGCCATAGCGCTCGACGAAATCTTGAATGGCGATCGATACATCGCGCGTTTCGTTGGGCAGCACCGAAGCTTCGATGCCCACGTACAGCGCCCGTTCAGTCACTTCCAGCAGCCGCCTAACCGCCGGCGCGATCTCCCCGACCGGCCATGTGTAAGCCGCATCGCCGACAAAACCGCGATACGTGCAGCCGCAGTCTAAGCTGATGATATCGCCCTCTTTGAGAATCCGTTTTTTATCGGGGATGCCGTGAACCAGTTCGTTGTTGATGGAGGCAGTGATAGTCGCCGGGAAGTCAGGCGAGTCTTTTTTGGGATATCCTTTGAAGACGGGCGTTGCGCCGTGATCGCGAATGACCGCCTCGGCGATAGCATCCAGATCGGCCGTGCTGATGCCGGGCCGCACCGCTTCGCGCATGGCCTGGTGGGCCAGCGCGACGATACGCCCCGCTTCGCGCATAATGGCGATCTCATCGGCCGATTTGAGATAAACGCCGGACTGCTGTTCTTTGGTGACCATCACTGCCTATACCTCACTCTATTCATCCGCGCGCGCGTGCCGTTTCCAGGCATGCGTGGATCGCGCGGCTGACTGCTTCGATCGTTTGATCGGCATCGATGCGCTGTAACAGCCCCTTCTTCGCGTAATAGTCGAGCAGCGGCCGCGTCGTCGCAAGGTATGTATCGATGCGTTTGATGATTGCATGCGCGTTCGCATCATCGGGCCGGCGAACGAGCGGTTCTCCATCCTCAAGATACGCTTCGAGACGCGGGGGGAAGGTGTTGGACGGGTCATCGACAAACTGCCAGCGGATGCCAGCCTCATTGTAATAGATATTGTAGCTTTTTCCCGTTTTGCTCGAAGACACGCGGCCAAAGGCGCGCTTGAACGCTGTATACAGGTCCAATTCTAGCAAAATGACCGTGCCAATCTGCTCACTGCGGCTCGCCAGATGCGCTTCAAGCCACTGCGCTTGGGCGAGCGTGCGGGGATAGCCGTCGAAGATCACGCCGCCGATCGCATCGGGCTGAGCCAGCCGGTCTTCGACCACCTCATTGGTCGTATCGTCATCAACCAGCCGCCCCTCCGCCATGATCTGCTGAACGCGACGCGCTAATGCATCTTCACGCTGGCGCATCGCACGGAACAAATCGCCGGTGGAAACATGGGGAATGCCGTAATGTTCGCGGATATATTTCGCCTGCTCCCCTTTACCGGCCCCTTGCACGCCCATCAAAATCACAAAAAGACCCATTTTAGACTTCCTTCTTGCTTAATCAAGGCAGACGAACAAAGAGGCGAGACTCGCGCCCCGCCTCTCGATGCTCGCCACTAACAACAAAGCCGCCGCCCCTAGCGAATGAAACGATCGTAGTTGCGCATGACTAGCTGCGCCTCTAATTGGCGCATGGTATCAATGACGACGCCGACCACGATGATCAAGCCTGACCCCGAAAGCACCAATGCGGGATTGCCGGCCACGCCGGTGACCACCTCGTTGGGAAACAACAGGCGGTTGATGAAATCGACGACGCCGGGCACGATAGCGATGATGCCGAGGAAAATTGCGCCGACGAACGTGATGCGCCGCGTCACGCGCGAGATGTATTCCTGTGTGCGCTTACCGGGTCGAATTCCCGGGATGAAGCCCCCGTTGCGCTGCAAGTTTTCGGCCAGGTTCTGGTTGCCGACCAAAATATCTGAGTAGACGAAGGTGAAGCCAACCACCAGCAAGAAGAACATGAACCAGTAAGCGAAGCCCTGCTGCTGCCCGAATGTATTGGTGATCGAGTCGCGCACTGGACCTTCGGGGAATAGGTTCACCACCAGCGCCGGAAATGTGATGATCGATTGGGCGAAAATGAGCGGGATCATGCCGACCGGATTCACGCGGAGTGGGATATGCGTGCTGGCGCCGCCGTATTGTTTACGCCCGCGCACCCGCTTGCCATATTGAACGGGAATGCGCCGCACGCCCTCCTGAATGATCACGATCGCGATCACGCTCAAAACAGTGATGACGACGAACATGATCACGTGAAAGACGGGCTGCGTCGAACCGGTCAAGAGCTGCACCAGATTGCCGGG
>DAOTYT010000041.1:0-2345 GCA_034434615.1 Anaerolineae bacterium
CTCAAGGATTTTCTCGATCGCGACTTCCGTGATTCGTTCTTGAGACACACCGCCGAGCTGGGCGCCAACCTGAGCATTGAACAGATCTTTGCGGATGGTATCGAGGATTTCGGGCTGGATTGCTCCTCGCACTAGCTGATCATCGATCTCCGGGATCAGTTTTGCTGCGCGCTTCTCGTCCATCAGCGCGTAGATGTTCATCAGGACTAATGGAGAAAGGTCATAAGGTGACCATACATCCTGAAGCTGCTGACGGATATTGAGCGGGATGCCTTCTGGACGAACATACAGCAGATTCAGCGGGACGACTGCGGTATAGCAGTCATACTCAATGCGCGCTTCATACGCGGTTGCACGCCGCTGTTCCGGGTCGGAGCGGAGATCACTGCACAGCGTGAGGTAGTATTCGATCGCCAAGTCACCATCGGTGATCGCGTCTTTGCGTTCCTCGTCTTCCCAAAAAATGCGAACGTGAACACGGCGTGACGGGAAACGCGCCGCCAGCGATGGGAAAGCGCCTTTGAAGATGATCGAGTGGTTGGAAGTCATGGTTGATGGCTGCTCATCAACCACGTCCCAACCCTTGAAGATGCTCGTCTTGAGCAGGTGCGCGAAGACCTTGATCGCCCGTTCCTGCGTGATGGCGTGCTGTTCACCATAAGCGCGCCGAAATTCACGGATAGTTGACGCAAACCAGTCAGTTTTTTGAATACCGATGTGCAACCCGAACAAAGTCACGCCACGCAGCGCATCGTCACCGACGCCGATCACTAGTTCGCCCAGCGCTTTCATGCGCAGTTCTTCCAGGATTTCTACCATGCCAGGATATTGACGCTGCACGTCGATTGACACTCCGTTAGTGGGGTAAGCGGCGGCCAGTTTGATCGCCGGTTCGTAGCGTTCGGGATCGTTGCGGACGATTTGATGCTGAAGCGCACGGCGGGTGATGTTTGGAATCTGGTCATTTCCTGCAAATGGGATTGCACCACCAATGAAATCGTCGATCAGATCGATTGGGCTGTAAGGTGCGGCTTGATACTGCGACTTGTAAAGCTCCACCATGCGGCGAAAAGCGTTGATCACCGTTCGCGGCCCGTTGGAGAGTTCCTGTCGGGCAGCAATTTCACCCAATGCACGCAGCGTGTATGGTGAAACGACTGCATCAGCCACATCGCGGAAATCGAATTCCTTAGCCAGCAAATGCCAGAGATTTTCGGCAAAACTGTCATCGTAGATCGCCGTCAGATCGAGGCTGAAATTGCGTATCCGGTGCAAAAGATCATCGCGCATTTCGCGGATGACACCGACTTCTTTCAGTGGGATGATGAGCACCAGTCCAAATTTGAGATAGCCACCCCGTGTCGCCAAACCATCAACGAGGGTGAACAGCGGGGTGATCGGCTCGGACTCGCGTTTCATGCGCGGCTCAATATAAAGTTGAATTTCGTCGCACAGCACCAGCAAGCCGTCGTAACCGGCGCGAATGGCAATATCCGTGACGCGCTCGAAAAAGGCGATATACTCACTGGCTTGCAGCTCAAGGATGAAGCGTCCCTGCTCCATCCAACTGCGCAGCACAGCCGGGCTAACGTCGTTCGCCTCGGCTTCCCGCTCGATGCTGCGACCGCTTACCCGATCGTGAAGGGCGTCGAGCTCGGAGACGAGATGCGGGGCACGCACGGAGATGCGGTAGCGCATCCATCCGTAGATCGCCGTGAGCAGATCCATCAACTGAATCAACTTGAACGGCGGGACGACGAGCAGGTTGGCTGCCTCTGAGCGCTGCCATAGATAGAGTGCAGTGCTGGTTTTGCCGTAACCATATTCGGCGGTGATATAGCCGCCAGGCGCACGGGCGTCCTTGACCGCTTTGATCAACTTGCGCTCGAAATCATCGACGCTTATGGCGCCTTCCTGACCCTCAGCAGCGCGGTTGATCGGGACATATGTGTTGACGTGACGCTTGTAAATCTGCTCTACGCGTTCAGCGTCGCGCAGTAAATCACTGGCGGTAAAAGTTGCGACAACTTCGTCTTTGCTGAGAATGAAATCCAAACCGGCGATGCTCATGTCGGCTCCTTACACGTAACACTGAAGAAGCTGCCAGAGGTTGGGAGACGGTGGCGGCGCGCTGACCTCGTAGAAACCGAGCCGACCCAACGTGCGCGCAATCTGCCTTAGATCGTCAGGCGTTGGTAACTCAAGCTGAATCTTCCACATGGGTAGCGCTGTGGGTTTGTGGGTGATGAACAGAGTGCTGTCCGCGCCGATTAAAGCAGCGTCGGCCAGCAGCCCGCGGACCTCGTCTTCATAGGTCGGCGCATTGTCGAGGATGAAGATGGGCA
>DAOTYT010000042.1:0-9272 GCA_034434615.1 Anaerolineae bacterium
GGCAGCGCCTCCTGAACTGCAAGATGAACGATGATCGGGTCAGTTGATGGGCGGCCTTTGGCAGCAAAAATGCGGTCAACCGCTGCGGCATCGAGCGCGTTCGCGCCAAGACCGTAGACGGTCTCCGTCGGAAAAGCAACCAAACCGCCCGCTTGGATGATGCGCGCGGCTTGTTCGATCGCAGGGGCTTGCGGTTGCGATCGGTCTACCTTCAGGATCGTCGTTTGGCGCGGTGGCACGGCGCTCATCGAAGCTGCGCTCCGATTAACGCCCCATAGCCGCGCAAAAAAGCCTCAAGCGGCTGCGGGGCGCGTCCTTCGAGCTGAAGGCGCGTTGGCACGAAGAGGCCCTCGCCTGTGCCGATAGCGAGGCCGTGTTGGTGCGCGATCGCTCGCCCCGGCTCCGCAGCGCCAGGCACGACCAACCCCGCGAGCACTTTCAGCATGCGATCATCCCAGATCGTGAAGGTGCCGGGCCACGGCGTGAAAGCGCGCACCATCCGCTCAATTTCCACAGCAGGCAAGTTCCAGTTGATGTGTCCTTCCTCTTTGCGAATGCGCGGCGCAATGGTAGCCTGCGCGTCATCCTGCGGTTGTGGGACGATCGTCCCAGCCAGGTAGCCCGGCAGCGTCTCGATCAGCAGATCGCCGCCCATCTGTGCGAGTCGGTCGTGCAGGCTGGCCGCGGTCTCATCAGCAGCGATGGGAGTGCGCCGCTGGCTGAGGATTGGCCCGGTATCGAGGCCGGCATCCATCTTCATGATCGTGATGCCCGTTTCGGCATCGCCAGCGCGGATCGCCGCCTGAATTGGGGCGGCGCCGCGCCAGCGCGGCAGCAGCGAGGCATGGATATTCAGCGACCCGAAACGCGGCAGATCGAGGACGGCCTGAGGCAAAATTTGGCCAAAGGCAGCCACGACGAACGCATCGACGCCATGCGTCTCCGTCCAGCTTTGCAGCTGCGCGAGCGCCTCGGGCGCTCGCAGCTTTTCAGGCTGAAAGACGGGGATGTTCGCCGCCAGCGCGACCTGTTTGACCGGCGAGATCTGGATCTGCCGGCTGCGGCCAGCCGGCCGGTCAGGCTGGGTGACGACCCCGATCACCTCGTGTTCCGCGATCAGCCGGCGCAAAGCGGGCACGGCGAAATCGGGCGTGCCCATAAAGACAATTACCGCCATTCATGGTATCCTTAGGCTGCTGCGTCTCGCGCAGAACTGTTGGTTAATTCTAAGTTGTTCAGCCATGTCTGTCTATGTCGGCTAAACGTTGGGTCATCGCGCCGTCCGCGCCGGCCAATCTTCTGGCCCGGTATGCGGGGATGTCGTCGTTTCTGGCGCAGGCCCTCTACAATCGTGGTTTTGTTGATCCGGCTTCCGCGCGACAGTTCCTCGAGAGTGCCGACCCCGCTGTCGGTCGCCTGCTCGATTACCGCCGGCGTCCCGCTGTTGATAAGGCGGTCATGCGCATTCGGCAGGCGATCCGTTCCGGTGAACTGATCATCGTCTATGGCGATTTTGATGCCGATGGCGTCACGTCAACCGCGCTGCTGGTACAGGTGCTGGGGGCTTTAGGTGCGCATGTCGCGCCTTATATCCCGCATCGAGTCGATGAGGGCTACGGCCTGAACGGCGCCGCCCTGCAGAAGCTCGCGCGCAGAGGGGCGCGCTTGGTCATCACCGTCGACTGCGGCATTCGCTCGGTGGAAGATGTCGCAGAAGGCCGCGCCCGTGGGTTGGATATCATCATCACCGATCATCATTCGATCGGGCCAGAGCTGCCCCCGGCTTATGCCGTCATCAACCCCAAACTGGATGACTGTCCATATACTGAAGCGATGCTGGCCGGCGTAGGCGTCGCTTACCGGCTGGCTGAGGCTCTGCTGGCCGTCGACCGGCAGATGCGGCGGTCGCCCGGCCCAGCGCTCGATCCTGAATGCCTGCTCGATCTGGTGGCGATCGGCACGGTGGCTGATCTCGCGCCGCTGAACCGGCCGGAAAACCGTGCCTTGGTGCGCCGTGGGCTTGAAGTCATCAACAAAGCGCAGCGGCCGGGCGTGCGCGCATTGATCGAAGTGGCTAACATGAAGACCGGCGAGCTGAATGCCAGCAGCATCGGTTATGGCCTCGGGCCGCGCATCAATGCCGCGGGGCGGTTGGAGAGTGCGATGCTCGCCTACGATCTGCTGACTGCCACTGATTATGACCACGCGCTGCGGCTTGCGCAGCAGCTTCACGATCTCAATGTGCAGCGCCAAGAGCTGACGCGCGCCGCGCAAGCGCTGATTCGCGAGCGCCTTGAGGCGGACGATCAGGCCAGCGCCCCGCTGATCTTTGCGAAAGACCGAGCGTTCAAACCTGGGATTGTCGGTTTGGTGGCTGGGCGGCTGGCCGAAGAATACTACCGGCCGGCGATCGTGTTGGAGGAGGGGGCCACCGAGAGCCGCGCTTCGTGCCGCAGCATCCCGGGCTTCGATATCACGCATGCGCTCGATCAATGCGCCGATCTGCTGGTGCGTCATGGCGGCCATGCACAGGCGGCCGGTTTCACCGTCGTGAACGAGAATATCGAGGCCCTGCGCCAGCGTTTGCTGGCCATTGCCGAAGCTGCTTTGTCCGAACACGATCTGCGGCCGACGGTTGAGGTCGATGTCGAAGTGCCTGTGCAGTCCATCTCACTGGCGCTGGCCGAGGAGCTGGCGCTGTTAGAGCCGACTGGCCATCACAACCCGCTGCCGGTCTTCATCACGCGCGGCCTGCGCGTGGTCGAAGCGCGCGCCGTCGGCAGGGAAGGGCAGCACCTAAAACTGAAGCTGGCGGGCGAAGACGGCAGCGCGCACACGGTTGACGCGATCGGCTTTCATATGGCGGAGCAAATGCCCGGCGCAGGGGAAGTCGTCGATCTGGTCTACCAGCTCGAGGTCAATGCATGGAACGGCAGCCGGGTGCCTCAGCTCCACCTGGAAGATATTCAACCGGCGTGCATGCCGGCTATCAACCTCTCCACTGGTGGCCTATGAGGCTGCGCGCTTTGCGCTTTTGGCTCGTCGGCTGGGTGCTGCTCGGTTTGCCGGGGGCCTCGGCGAGCAGCCAGCCCACGCCGCCGGCCGGCTCGAACATCTTCGGGGTGGTCGAAGGGTTCTGGCTGCCTGAAGTTGTGTGTGAACTTAACGCGGGTTGGGAGCGCATCATCTTTGACTGGGCCGAACACCAGCCCACCGGCCCCGATGACTGGAATTTCCTCAACGTCGATGAGCGCTGGATCAAACAGGCGAGCGCGTGCAATCGTGAGGTCGTTGCCATCGTCAAGCATACGCCCGCATGGGCGACGGACGGCCTTCCCGGCCCGGGCGTGCCGCGCGGGCTGTATCTGCCGATCGATGACCCTGATAACCTGTGGGCGACTTTCATGCGCCGGGCGGCCGCTTATTACGCCAGCCGCGGCGTCCGCCGTTTCATCATCTGGAATGAGCCGGATATCGATCGGGAGACGTATGGCTTTGAGTTTGAGGGGTCGCTTGAAGATTACGCACAGCTCCTGCGCGTCGCCTATTTCGCCGCGCGCGAGGGCAACCCAGCTGCGCAAATTCACCTCGCCGGCACGACGTACTGGCACGATGTTAACATTGGCCAGCGGCTCTATGTTGACCGTCTGTTGGAGCATCTTTCGACCGATCCTGAAGCTGCTGAACACGGCTATTATTTTGATGTGCTCACGCTGCACATCTATTTTCGGGCCGATACCGTCTACAGGATCGTGCGCGAGATGAGTGAGATACTCGCTCGATATGGGTTGTTCGAGACAGAGATCTGGATCGGCGAAATGAACGCATCGCCCAACCTTGACCCGATGTGGCCGGTGGAACGGCCTAATTTCCAGATCACCCTCGACCAACAGGCGGCATTTCTGGTTCAGGCAGCGGCGCTCGGGTTGGCTGCCGGCGCTGATCAGCTCGCAGTGTACAAGTTTTTCGACTGGTCGCTGCCGTTGGGCGCCGAGTCGTTTGGCCTGCTGCGCGTCGATGAGTCGCGCCGGCCGGCCTATCTGGCCTGGCGTATGGTGATCGAACGGCTGAACGGGGTCGCTCAAGCGCAGCTTGCGCAGCATCCGCTGGTTAACCTGGTGCGGCTGCGGCGGGCCGATGGTTATGATGTGTTTGTCGTTTGGGCGCGCACCGAGACGCCGATTCAAGTGCAGATCGAAGCGACGGACTCAAAAGCGCTGCTGCTCGATCAATATGGTACTATGATACGTATTCAGCCGGAAGCGGGCGTTTACACGCTCTCGCTGCCGGGAGCTTGGTGCAGCCGGCGCGATGGGTGCGCAGTGGGTGGCATGGTCAGTTTGCTGATTCAGCCCAGCGGCGCGGCAGGCCACCATCTGCTTGTGGCGCACGGTGAGGTCGAACCGCTGGTCGTGATTGAGGAGTGAGGCTGGAATGGCCGAAAACAAAGCAGCCCCGAAACAATTTTCCTATGGCGGGCAGGCAGTCATCGAAGGCGTCATGATGCGCGGAGCGCATAAGGCGGCCATCGCGGTGCGCGCGCCTGATGGGCAGATCGTCATGCACGAACAACCGCTCAACGCGGCGCTCTACCGCGGTCGCATCAGCAAAACGCCGTTCGTGCGCGGCTTAGTGGGTTTGTGGGATGCGCTTGGTTTGGGCACGCGCGCGTTGATGTGGTCTGCCGATGTCGCCCTGGGCGAGGAAGAGGACGTCAACTTTAACGGGCCGCTGGGCTATGGCACGCTGGCCATTTCGCTGCTGTTGGGCATTGGGTTGTTCTTTCTGCTGCCAACGACCGCAGCCACCGGCATCGATCGGCTGCTCGGCCTTAGTTCGGCGCCGTTTCTCGTCAACTTGATCGAAGGCACCATCCAGCTCAGCCTCTTGATCGGCTATATCTGGCTGATCGGCCGCCTGCCCGATGTCAAGCGCCTGTTCGGTTATCACGGCGCCGAGCACAAGACGATCAACGCCTACGAGGCCGGCGCCGAACTGAAGCCCGAGATCGTGGCGACGTTCCCGATCGAACACCCGCGCTGTGGCACAGCCTTTCTGCTGACGGTCGCTTTTGTCGGCGTAATGGTCTTCTCGCTCTTGGGGCGGCCGCCGCTGCCGCTGCTGATCCTCTCGCGCATCATTTTGATCCCGGTCATCGCCGGCATCGCCTATGAGATCATCCGGTTCACGGCGCGTAACATGCATAATCCAATCGTGCGCGCGATTATCGTGCCCAATCTCGCGCTTCAGCACTTGACGACGCGCGAGCCGGAGCTGCCGATGATCGAAGTCGCGATCGCGGCGTTCAAGCGCGTCCTCATCTCGGAGCAGGTCATCGAGGATACGCCGGAGGAGCGCGACTTGAGCGAAGCCGCGGCCACGCAAACGGATGCTGCGCCAGCCGCCGCGCCAGGCGATTAAGCCGGCCCGCTCATCTGTCTTCGTCAGTCAGGCGCTTTAACTCGTACAGCTTCGTCAGCGCCTCGATCGGGCTGAGATGGTCAACCTGAAGCGCGCGCAGTTCGCTCAGAACGGGGTGGGGTGGCTCTGAGAACAGCGGCATCTGCGCCGGGCCATGGGCGCGCTGGCGTTTACGACTGGCCGGCTCGAAATCGGCGCCGGCCGCCTCCAGCGTTTTGAGCAGTTCGCGCGCGCGTTCAACCACCGGGCGCGGCATGCCAGCGAGCTGAGCCACGTGGACGCCGTAGCTGCGATCGGCCCCGCCAGGCATCACTTTGTGCAGAAAGACGACTTCCTCGCCTTGTTCGCTCACGGCCATGTTAAAATTGCGCGCCCGCGGCAAAAGGTTCGGCAGCTCGGTCAGCTCGTGATAATGGGTGGCGAACAACGTGCGGCAGTTTAGCCGGGGGTTGTTGTGAATGTACTCGATAACCGCCCGCGCGATCGCCAGCCCATCATAAGTTGAGGTGCCGCGCCCAACTTCGTCGAGGATCAGCAGGCTGCGGGGTGTGCTGCCCGAAAGCAGCCGCGCCGTCTCGATCATCTCGACCATGAAGGTGCTGTAGCCGGCATGAATCTCATCCTGCGCGCCGATGCGCGCGAAAATGCGATCGACCAGCCCGATGATCGCTTCATCGGCGGGAACAAAGCTGCCGATCTGTGCCATCAGTGTGATGATCGCCACCTGACGGATGTAGGTCGATTTGCCAGCCATATTCGGCCCGGTGACGATGTGGATGCGCGCCGCGCTGTCGAAATGGGTGTCGTTGGGCACGTAGCGCTGCTCGCTCTCGAGCAGTTTTTCGACGACAGGATGCCGCCCCGCCTTGATGATGAGCAGATCGTCTTCCGTAAGCTGCGGCCGCACATAGCCTTCACGCGCAGCCACGGTCGCCAGCGACAGGAAGGCGTCAAGATGAGCCAGCGCGCGCGCGGTTTCCAACAGCCGCCGGCTGTGTGCGGCCAAGTCGCCGCACAGCGCGTTAAACAATGACCGCTCCAACGCAAGGATCTGCTCCTCGGCGTTCAGCACCAGCGTTTCGTATTCCTTCAGCTCTGGCGTGATATAGCGCTCGGCGTTCACCAGCGTTTGCTTGCGAATGTAATCTTCGGGCA
Organism: Anaerolineae bacterium; assembly: GCA_034434615.1. Lineage (GTDB taxonomy): Bacteria > Chloroflexota > Anaerolineae > Aggregatilineales > Phototrophicaceae > Flexifilum. The sequence continues at coordinate 6,577 of DAOTYT010000042.1, forward strand.
CGCGCGCTGTGTTAGCGTGGCTGACCTCGATGTAGTAGCCAAAGACTTTGTTGAACCCCACTTTGAGCGACCCGATGCCCGTGCGCTGGCGCTCTTTCGCTTCCAGCGCGGCGATCCACTCGCGCGCGCCGCGCGTCGCTTCGACGATCGCGTCTAGCTCTGCGGAGAAGCCGGCACGAATCACGCCTGGCGCGTTCAGTACAGCCGGCGCATCCTCTTTGATAGCGCTGGCGATCTGCTCGCTGACTTCAGCGCATGGATCAAGGCGTTTATGCAGCTCGGCCAGCTGGGGCAGCCCATCGATGAGCTGGCGCAGTGCCGGCACTGTCTCCAAACTTTGACGCAGGGCTAGTAGATCGCGCGGCCCAGCCCGGCCGATCAGCAGCCGGTTGGTCAAACGCTCGAGATCGCTGACGCCGCGCAGCCATTCGACCAGCTCGGCCCGCAGCAGTTCATCTGTCGTCAGCGCCTCAACCGCGTCGAGCCGGGCATTCAGGCGGCGTAGGTCCAGCAGCGGCTGGTTGATCCACGCGCGCAGCAGGCGCGCGCCCATCGCCGTGACCGTGCGATCGAGGATGCCGAGCAGGCTGCCTTTGCTGCTTCGGCTGCGAATGGCTTCAGTCAGTTCGAGGTTGCGCCGCGTGAAGGGGTCAAGCACCATGAAGCTGTCGGTCGAGTAAGGGCGAATCGATGCGATCTGGGCGATCTGGCCGCGCTGGGTCTCGCGCAGATAGTGAAGCGTCGCGCCGGCTGCGCACACCGCAATCGGCATATCAGCGAGGCCGAACCCAGCCAGCGTGCGCACGCCAAAATGCGACATCAGCGTATTTTCCGCATGAGGATATTCAAAACGCCAATCGGCGATCGGCGACAGGTGGATGCCGGCGGGCAGCGAAACGCCGCGCTCGACCCAGCTTTGCGGCATGATCACCTCGCGCGGCGCCAGGCGGGCCAATTCTTCAACCACCAAAATGCCCGCGTTTTCGCCTGCCAGCTCGGTGACAGCGAATTCTCCCGTCGAGATATCCGCATAAGCGATGCCAGCTCGATCCCATCTGCCGCTGTTGGGGTCGCCGGCGGGCAGGATCGCCATCAGGTAATTGGGGCGGTTTTCGGCCAGCAGCTCCGGCTCGATCACGGTGCCCGGCGTGATCACGCGTGTGACCTCACGATCGACCAGGCCGCGGCCGTTCGGCTCGCTGACCTGCTCACATACCGCGACGTGGTAGCCTTTCTCGATCAGGCGGGCGATGTAGGCCTCGACCGCATGATGCGGCACGCCTGCCATCGGCGCGCGCTGGCCTTTAGCGAAGGGCCGGCTCGTCAGCACGAGGTCAAGCTCGCGCGCGGCGATCTCGGCGTCTTCATCAAAAGTTTCGTAAAAGTCGCCCAGCCGGAACAAGACGATACAATCGGGATATTGGCGTTTGATGTCTAGATACTGCTGGCGCAGTGGGGTTACTTCGGGCATGGTTGCGTTACTCTTGCTAAAACGGCAAAATGAACGCTGCAATTTGAATACTGACCTGATGTTATGCAGTTACCCTTAACCCTGGCCGCTTCTCGTTCAAAGAGAAGGGGCAGAACAGCCACGGCTTCGAAGTCCCTCCCTCATGGAGAGGGATTGAGGGTGTGGGCTGAAAAATGCCGAACTGTGCAACATCACGACTGAACATTCATTCTAACAACCAGTTTCTTGGGCTGTAAAGAAAGAGATGGCAGCATCATGACCCAGTATATCATCGGCGTCGATTTGGGCGGCACGCGTCTGCGCGCAGCGCGCTTCGACCGCGATTTGAACCTGCTGGTGCGCGATGAGGTGCTGACGCTGGCAGCGGAAGGGCCGCCCGCGACGATCGAGCGCATGAAAGCGTTGATACGCTCTGTGCTGCCCTCGGAAGCTGAGGTCGCCGGCATCGGCATCTCAGCGCCAGGGCCGTCCAATCCCTTCACGGGCATCGTCGTCGCGCCGCCTAATCTGCCGGGCTGGCACAATGTGCCGATCGTGCAAATTTTGCGCGAGACGTTCAATTTGCCCGTCTATTTGGGCAATGATGCCAATGTCGCCGCGCTGGCCGAGGTCGTTCGCGGGGCGGGGCAGGGCACGTCCGATGCCATCTTCATCACGGTCAGCACCGGCATCGGCGGCGGCATCATCATCAACGGCCGCATGCTGTTGGGGTCAACCGGGTTGGGTGCTGAGGTCGGCCATATCGTCATGATCGTTGACGGCCAGCCCTCAACGCTCGAGAAGGAGGCTGCCGGGCCTGCGCTGGCCCGGCGCGCGCGCAGCCTGATCGAGAGCGGCCGCAGCTCGCAGATCGTCAATATGGTTGACGGCGATTTGAGCAAGATCACTGGCGCTACGGTCGGCACGGCCGCCCAAAATGGCGATGCGCTCGCGCTCGAAGTGGTGCAGCGCGCCGGTCGCATCCTGGGCATGGGCATGACCAGCCTGCTGCATATTTTCAATCCAGAGATCCTGATCTTTGGCGGCGGCGTCAGCCAGCTTGGGGAGCTGTTGTTCGCGCCAATGCGGGCGGCGATCGAAACGTATGCCATCGACCGCTCCTATTGGACGGAACTGCGCATTGTGCCCGCGGGTTTGGGCGAAAATGTCAGCTTGGTCGGCGCGGCGGCGCTGGTGATCACGCATGGGGGCGTCGAAAGCATAAGCACCGTCAAAGAGAAGCTGC
>DAOTYT010000043.1:0-6128 GCA_034434615.1 Anaerolineae bacterium
CCCAATCAAGTGCCCGATGACGTCAAACAGGCGCGTTATGACGCGCTGATGGCGCTGCAGCACGGCATCAGCCTGAAGAAGAGCCAGGCCTTCATCGGCCGCACGATCGACGTGCTGGTCGAGGGGCATGGGCAGGCAGAGGACGATGCCGGCGCCGCAGTCGGCACGCTTAGCCTGGGGCGCAGCTACCGCGACGCCCCGGAAATCGACGGCTATGTCATCATCGAGGGGGAACTGCCGGTGGGCGAGATCGTGCCGGTGCGCGTGACCGGCGCGACCGCCTACGACTTGATCGCGACGGTCGATGTGAGCGGGCCGACGCTGATCCAACCCGGCACAATTTACGGCGAAGGGATGATCGCGCTCTGATCAAGCGCGGCGCGCTTAGCGGCGGATGCCGACCGACATGCCATCGCCAACCCCGAGGATCCCGCTGACGAAGCGATCATCGGCGGCGAGCTGGCGGTTGAAGGCATCAACGGCGCGATCATCATCATCGACCGGCGCGAGCACCCGCCCCCCGCGAAAGGCGTTGTGCGCGGCCATGATGCCGCCGGGGCGCAGATGGTCAGCCGCCCAAGCGTAATAAGCGCGATAGTTGGCCTTGTCGGCATCGATAAAGACGAAATCGAACGGGCCCTCTGCGCTCAGCTTTTCGAGCGCTGGCAGCGCATCGCCTTCGCGCAGCTCAACCCGGTCGGCCACGCCGGCACGGGTGAAACTCTGGCGGGCGAGGGCGGCGTGTTTGGCGCTTTTCTCCAGCGTGATCAGACGGCCGCCGGGCGGCAGCGCCCGCGCGATCCATACCGCGCTGTAGCCGGCCAGCGTGCCGATCTCCACCGCGCGGCGCGCGCCGATGCTCACGATCAGCAGGTGCAGCAGCAGCCCCTCGTGCGGGCGAATGCTGATCGCGGGCAGCGCCAGCCGCGCCGCCTCGGTTTGGATCCAGCGCAGCGCATCATCTTCCGGGGAGAACAGATGGGTCGTATATGCATCGAGCCGTTCGCGCACTTCCGTTGTGATCGCCATGGTCAACAGCCTCCCTCAAGCCTATCCCATCGATATCAGTCTCAATCTTCCGGCAGCAGATCGGGCGGTTCGGCGGCCGGCGCTGGGTTGCGGGCGCGCGTCTGCTCGCGCGTGAGTTTTTCGGCCGGCTGCCCGCGTTTGATCATAAAATGATCGAGATCGCGGGCGACATGCGTTTCAGGGAAGACGCGCCGCGCCTCCTCGATGACATCGGCCTCGCGATAGCGCCGCGAGATGTGCGTCAAGATCAGCGAGCGCACGCCGCACTCGGCGGCCAGCAGCGCCGCCTGCCGAGCTGTGATATGGCCGAAAGCGGCGGCCGTCTCGGCTTCGGCATCGAGAAAAGTCGCTTCGATCACCAGCGCATCGGCCTGCTGTGCATGTTGGCGCAGGTTGTCGGTGCGGCCGGTATCGCCGATATAGACCAGTTTAGCGCCCGGGATGGTTGGCCCCAGCACCATCTCCGGCGTGATCTGCCGGCCATCACCCAGCACGATCGTCTCGCCGGCCACCAGCCGCCCGCGCTCTGGCCCCGGCGGAACGCCAAGTGCTTCGGCCTGTTCTGGCAAAAATGGGCGGCGTTCGCGCTCTTGAAAGACGAACCCGAACGAGCCGCTGCCCCGATGCGAAACCGGCACAGCGCTGATGGTGAAGTCTTTCGCCTCAAAAAAGACGCCCGGTTTCAGCTCGTAGAGCGTAATCTCGATCGGCAGGCGCTCGAAGCCAAGCACGACTTTGAACAACAGCGCATGCACACGGTCAAGCGTTTGCCGGCTGCCGTACAGCTCCAGCGAATCGATGCTTTCCCAGCGCACAAAGGTGGAGACCAGCCCGCCGAGACCCAGGATGTGATCGAGATGCGCGTGCGTCAGCAAGATGCGGTTCAAGCGCTTGAAGCCGATGCCGCTGCGCAAGATCTGGCGCTGGGTGCCTTCGCCGCAATCGACCAGAAACCGGTGCTCGCCGGCTAAGATCGCCTGTGAGGACAGCCCACGCTGGATCGATGGGGCCGAGGCCGAGGTGCCGAAGAAGACGATCTCAAACATGAGTCATCCCGCTGGCCGCACAACGCTCAGCACGCCTAAAAACAGACCGGTGCCGCGCGGCTGGTCACCATCGTAGGCGTTCAGTCGAATATCGGTATTATCCTCGTAAGCGCCGATCGAGATGCTGTACGTGCCGGCCGGGATCGTATACGGAAGCTGCACGAACGTCACCTGCACGAAGACGTCGCGCGGCCGCAGGGTTTCAGGCAGGACGGCGATCGCATCGTTTTGCGCGGCTGGGCGCGCGCCGGGGTCGCTTTGGATGTGCGTGAACAGGCGCAGATCGACCGGCACCCGTCCATCAACGCGCCAGTACGTCACCACCGGGACGACGTCGCCGGGCACGTAGGTCTCCGCCCAGGCGTGCGTGTGCCCCAAAAAGGTGATATTGCCGCCGAAGCGCACCGGCGGCGCGATCAGGCCCGGCCCGCCTACGGCTTCCGGCCCGAATTCGAGCGGGTTGGTCGTCGTGAAAGCGCCGACGCGGTCGGCCAGCGCCTGCTCGACATCGAGCAGCAGCACGCTCGCTGGCGGCAGGTCAGTGCGCTCCAGCAAGCGGCCGCGCACGAACCACTCGCTCAGAAACGGGTTGATGTTATCCAGCACATCCGTCTCCAGCATGATGAGCTGCCCGCGCTCGCCGCCATTGCTGAAGATCAGCCCCGTCCCGCAGTCGGCATAGCGCAGCGGCGCATCGACGCGGTGCATCATCAGCGCCAGGCGCTGCGTGTTGATCAGTTCGCGCGGCGCGGCCGGCGGGTTCAGCTCCGGCGTGCAGATGACCGACGGGATATCGTCGGACGTCAGGTCAAGGTAATGCGCCAGCTGGCCGATGCGCGTATGGTAGGCGGTCTGCATCCCGCGATCGGCCGGCCATGCGCCGAAGTAATCGCGCGCCGTCCACTGCACATTGAAGATCATCAGGGCGGCCAGCGCTGCGATTAATAACTGGCGGCTGTGACGGGCAGTCAAGCTGCGATACAGCGTCATCACCCCCAGCCCAAACAGCAAAGCCAGCAGCGGCAGCAGCGCGGCCATATCGATGAAACTGGGGCTGTTCGCCGTGATCAACGCCGGCGGCCCCAGCAGCAGCAGGCCGAAGATCAACAGCGCAAAACGCGGCTGGGGCAGGTAGCGCACCGCGGTGATCACCCCGATAATGACGAACAACCCACTGACAAGATCGAGCAGCGGCCGGCCCGGAAGGTTCCACAGCGGGCTGGGATCGCCGACGAAGAACAGGCCGCTCAGCCCGCGCGCTAACGCCGTCAGTGGCGTGGTGAGGCCGGGATCGAACACGCGCTGCCCCCCCGCCAGTGCTGGAAACTGCAGGCTCGAGATCAGATAGGGTGTCGCGATCACGATCAGCAGCACGATCGCAAACCAAAATGCGCTGAACGTGCGCCGCGTTAAGGGTTGGCGCGTCACGACGAGGTAAAGGATAAAGATCATGCTCATCAGGGTGAGCATAAACGTGATGGGATGAATGTAAAAGCCGATGCCGAGCAGCAGGCCCAGCGCCGCGAACAGCGCCGTGTTCGGCTCGTAAGAGCGGCGTGCGCCATAGACCGGCAGCGCCAGCGACAGCGTGAGCAGCACCGCCGTCACGAACAGCGGCAGCAGCGCCTCGCGCGAGACGCTGCGTGAGAGCAGCACCGGCAGCATGCCGACGGCCAGCAGCGCAGTCGCCGCCAGCCCCGCCGGCATCCCAAACAGACGGCGGCCCAGCGCGTACATCAGCGCCAGCGCCAGCAGGCCAGCCCATACTGAGAGCATGCGGTAGCCGATCAGCCCACCGCCAGTCGCGCTCGTGACGACCGCCAGCACGCTTTGGTACAGCCCTTCGCGCCCCTGGCCCTGCACCTCATAAAAGACCTCGACCCGTCCCAGACGCGCGGTCTCGGCGATGCGAATATCGATGATTTCCTCATCATTGAAGCCGGCGGGCAGCGTGCTTAGGCCGTTCAAACGCAGAAATGTGCCCACCAGCAGCAGGAGCAGCGCCAGCGCAAAGCCGATCCGGTCAGGCAAGCGACCCTCCGATCGCAGAGTTCACAACGCAGTGGCCCATGCGGTGAACGCCAGCACCAGCGCCCCTAAGCCGACGTTAGCCCACGTCAGGCGCACCTCGCGGCGGCGCAGGCGGGCGAATTCGTCAGGATCGCCTTTGCCGCGCTCGACCAGCAAGGACGCACGTTCAAGCGCCGGGGCGACCAGATATTGCAGCGCCAAACCGCAGATCACCATGCCGACGACGGCGATATGCTTGAACAAGATCGCCCGGCTCCACTCGTTATCAAAGGCGAGCATCCCCTCATAATGGGGACTGGCTGGCATTTGGAACATGCCAGTCACCACCAGCACCAGCAGGCTGAAGTTGGCGATCGGGAAGAAACGGCGGCGCAGCCGGCTGAGAAACGTGTAGACGGCCGGGTGCTGGCTGAGGGCGCGGCGCGTCTCTGGCCACACCATCAGCACCAGCAGGGCCAGCCCTCCCAGCCAAACGACGGTGGCGACCAAATGAAAGAAGTAGCTAATCGCAAGGAACAACGGGGACAAGACCCAGTGCCTCCGGCCCACCGGGGTCGCGCGCCGGCCGGTGCACGTCCCCGCAAAACTTTGCCATATTCGCCAGATCGATATAGGCCTGCCGCGTGTAGCCAGCCGGCGTGGTGATCGCCCACCAATACTGCTCGTCGCTTTCGGCCCACGTTGGATCGGCGATATAAATGGCCGACATCAACCCCACCCACGGCCGCCAATGAAACGCCGCCCACTCATAGGCGGCGACCAGATTGCGCGCCTGCCCGGCCTCATCGACGGCGAACCATGCAAACTCAGGATGGATCGGATCGATGGTGTAGCCGGTCTCGAGCAGCGCCATTTGCCGCGCAGCATCGCCATTGGCGACCATAATTCTACGCAAATCTTCTATTCTTCGAAAGGTGAAAAAGCGATGTCCGCCCACGCCATCGGCCGGGTCGACATGCGGCTCGGTGTAACCCGGGGCGTGGGCGCCGACCACATCGATGTACTGCTGAAAGTTCAGATCGTAGAGCGCCTGCAGGTACACGTCATCCGGCCACGCGCTGTCGTCGTAATTGCCGGTGGGCGCCAGCCCCGCCGAGATCACGATCGCGTCCGGATCGGCAGCGCGGATCGCCTCGCTGCAGGCGCGCAGCAGGGCGACATATCCGGCTGGGTCCGGCGGGCGGCCGCCCCACTCGCGCATCAGGTTCGGCTCGTTCCAGATTTGATAGGCCGCGATGCGCCCGCGATAACGGGCGGCCGTCTCGCCGCAGAAACGCGCCCAGTCCGCCAGATCATCCGGCGGCGCATCGACGAAGCCCGCAGCGCCAGCGCGCCGGTCGGTGTGGACGCTGGGATGCGCCCAGTCCGGCGCATCGCTCAAACGGGCGACCAGCCTGAGATCGCGCCGTTCCAGCTCGTCAAGGATAGCGTCGGCCCGCTCGAACAGCCAGATATCCGGTTCCGGCTGAATATCGCGCCATGCGAACGTCTGCTTGACGTGGCTGAAGACCATGCGCTGGATCCAGTCCATATGCAGGCCGGCGCTGCCGGTATCCCACCACAGAAACGCCTGGATGCCGTAAGTCAGCGATGTGAAAGGCGGGTTGGTCACTCGGAAGCCGAGGAACGCATCGGTCGACGAATAAGGGACGGTGAATAAGAGGCCGGCCCCCAGCGCGAGCACGGCTGTGCGCAGCGCGACCACCGCCCGCCATCCGCGTTCGACAGCGGCCGACGAAGAAAGAGGGCGAACACCGCGCGGCGGCGCGCCCTCTCCCTCGACAAGGGGATGATCGGCGCGGTTCATCATTGAAACTGCGCTTCGTAATCCCGGTTCCAGTCGCGCACGGCATCGAACACCGGCCGGAAGACGAAGCCCGGCCCGATGATCGAATAGGGCACATTGTCGTTATCGGGCGACCAACCCGCCTGCGGCCCGTAGTTCAGGTTCCACAAGAAAGCCAGCCGCACAAAGCCCCAATCGCGCATATTGTTGAGCGCGGCCACGGTGAAATCGCGCTG
>DAOTYT010000044.1:0-7765 GCA_034434615.1 Anaerolineae bacterium
TTCATTCTTCAATGCGGTCTGTCCTAATCCGCCCCACGTTTTGTTCTGCCCGAATGTTCGCCCTGACGCTGGCCATAAAGATACGCTGGCGAACGTGCGCGCGACCGGCGAATTCGTCGTGAACTTGGTCAGCGAAACGGTTGCCGAAGCCATGAATGTCACTTCTGGCGATTACATGCCCACCATCGACGAATTTGTCATCGCTGGCTTAACGCCCATCCCGTCAGTGCACATTAAGCCGCCGCGCGTTGCTGAAAGCCCGATCCAATTCGAATGTGTGGTTACGCAGATCGTTGATGTGAGCAGCCAGCCGGGTGGGGGCAGCGTCGTGATCGGTCGCGTCTTGTGCATGCATATCGACGATGGCGTGCTGCTCGGTGATGACAAGATCGATCTCGATCGTTTCCGTCCTATTGGTAGGCTGGCGGGCAGTGGCTACGTCCGCGTAACCGATCGCTTCGACATGGCGCGGCCGGTCGTGACGCAGAAATAATCGCACCAGTCACAGTTCTGAACCTGCCGCGCAAAGTGGTTCCGCTAACGCTTCCGCTTCGATGCGCCGAAGCTCGATTTGGGTGATGAGCGCGGCCGGCAGCCCGTCGGGCGGGTTTACGCCGAACTCAACGCGCAGATCGGCCCATGTATCGGGGATGGTCACTCTCATTTGGTGAGGGGTTAGCGGCGCGCCGGCTGCGATTTGAGAGCTGCAAGTGAGGCTTTCGTAATCGCGACCGGCGCGGTTGAGCAGTGAAGCGCTGATGGTCTTGGGCACTGCGCTGGCATTGCCAAGCTGGAAGGTTAGCAAAAAGGCGCTGTTGGCTTCCGTGCTGTAGCCGGTATTTTGGAAGAACGCAGCCCAGTTGGGTGGGGCGTCAGTTCGCAGCCGCAGAAAACGCAAAACGCCGTCATCGACCCGCCAGCTTAGCTGTCCAGATGGCGTCCAGTCTGCGGTACCCTCAGCAAAGCTGCCGTTACGGATCAGGTTCACCTGTGACTGTGGAAACGGCCCGTGGGCAGCTTGGAGCAGACGCCCATAAGCCCATGCGCCGACCTGCTCGGCGCTGTAACCGCTTAGGCCCACATTGTGCTCAGCATAGACATAGCCCGTGTAGTGCGTCGTCCCATTGGGGCCAGGGTAACCGACGATGCCAAATCGCTGCCCAAACTCGATATGCAAGTGTGGGGCCGTTGAATAACCTGTGTTCCCCTCTAGGCCGATTGGGTCTCCGGCTCGAATCGGCAGTTCACAGTTTGGCTGGCTGAAATCTGCCGAGCAGCCTCGCCGAAGCGCATCGGCTAAACTGCCAGGAGCAAGGTGCCCATAGAGTGAATATTCGTGTGGCCCGTGTTCGATGATGACGACGTTCCACAGCCACCATGCGCCGGTGCTGCGGGCATTGACGGTGCTGCTGTCGTTGGCATAGATCACGACGCCATCTTTGGCCGCCGTGACGAGACGCCCGGTGAGATCGAAGTCGATCCTGCCCGTCCCGTGTACGTCGTAGCTGCGCGTGACGGTCGCCCACGCGCCGTGTTCCCACGGCAGGAAATAGTCGTTTAAACCGGTGGGCGGCATGAGCGCTGGATCGGCAGTCTCACGAAAGTGCGAGTCGTCGGCGTCAGCGAGCAGGGCAGATGGAAGCTGAGCGTAGGCAGCGCCGTAAGCCGCGCTGCCTGGAACGTAGGCTCGCCACAATGCCCCATCTGGGATGGCGACCATCCAGTCGACGATGCCGGGCACCCGCTGGCCAGTGATGCGATCATGCAGCGCTAAGTAGATGATTCCGCCTCGCTGCGCGTCGATCAGGCGGTCAAGCTCACGATAAGTGAAGGTGCTGCTCGCGTTTTCGTTGAAGGTATCGAGAGCGGCGTGGATCGCGTCGTCAAGCATGTGCAGCGGCTGTGCGCTTGCTGGTTTTATGGCTAAAACGAGCATCATCGTGAAAACTGCCCATAAATACCAATGTCGTTTTAATACCGCTGCGTTAGACTTAGGAGCTAGTTCACTCAACAATGTTCCCTCTCTCAGGTACCTGTGGTCTGCGGACTGTTGGTCGTTTTGACCGACTTGCGCCCTATTGATCTTAGAGAGAACAGTTGTTGAAGCGCAAGCAGGGCGCAGTACAATCATGCGCGTTGTCGGCTTGGGGTTCAAGAAAGCGATTTGAGTTTTGTCATGAAGCAGTTCGTCCTCGATCATCTGTCCCGCGAATGCGAGCGCTCCGACCAACTGGCGGCTTGTAAGGCGCACAAAGATGCTGATATGACCGTGGAACTCGCCAGCGGTAAACGGATCGCCGTGTACGTCATCAACCGCGCGATCCGTTTGCCAGAGATCAAACAGCGGTTAGAGACGAACACAGCGCGCCGTTTGCATACATTGTTCATCATCGATGGGCGGATGATGCCGGGCGAGCGGAGTGAGGTCGAACCGCCGCATTGGATGGCCGCCTTGCACGCGCTGACGGACGGACGCATCTACGCATATTGGTGCGAGGGGCGTGAAGTGACGATCCGCCCCGTGCATATGGAATGGAAGTGGGGTCAAGAGCGCCGCGTTTTCAATTATGGCCCTGCAGTTAACGTGGCGAGCTTGCGCGCCCATACAGCTCATTTCACTTCGAAATACATCACAGGGCGCTACGCGGCGGCGGATTTCGGCGATGGTCCGTTTTGGAAGAAACGGCCGCCGCGCGATGAACAGCCTTACCGCTACTCTTGGCGGAACTGGTCATTTGCCGGGGCGCGTCGGCCGCGCCAAGAGCAGGAAGCCGAGGCGTGGGAACCGTGGGACGAATTTCAGCGTCATTACGGCGATGTGGGCGATTACCAATACTACGATGAACAGCGCAAACGCGGCAGTTCAAAGCGCCAATCTGCCAGCAGCCGAACTTACCGCGTAGTCAATCAACATTACCGGGTGCTCGGCCTCAGCAGTTCGGCCAGCTATGACGAGGTGAAGCGCGCTTATCGCTTGAAAGCGCGCGAGAATCATCCGGATATGCACCCGCACGAAAAAGAAAAGTACACAAAACGCATGGCCGAGATCAATGCGGCTTTTGAAGCGATCAGTAAAGAGCACAACGCTTAGGCTGCAAGCGCGATGCCTAGCGCGGCAGCTCGCTCAGCGCGATGTCGCGCAAGCGGGGGTTGTGAGCATCGCGCTTGGAGAGCAGCGGCGTCTTAACCTGCCAGTCCACAGCTAATTCGGGATCATCCCAGGCGACGCCATATTCATCCGTCCCATCGTAATAATTGTTGATCAAATAGGTGAGCACGGCATCGGTCACAGCATAAAACCCGTGCGCCACGCCAGGCGGTATGAAGACGCCGATGCGATGATTTTCGCCCAGTTCGAGCGTGTGCGTTGACTTGAAGGTAGGCGATGAGGGGCGCAGGTCGGCCAGCCCTACACGAATGGTGCCGCTAGTGGCGAACCAATAGTCGATTTGATGGTGGTGGTAGTGCAGCCCGCGCAGCACGTTCGCCCTGCTGATCGAACAGTTGCCTTGGATATGATCCCAATTGACCCAGGGAAACCATTCGCGGCGAAACGTCTCCATAAACGCGCCGCGCTCATCGGCATAAGTTTCGATATGCGCGAGAAAGACGCCCTGAATGGCTTCGAGGGCTTGAATTGAATCAGGCAGGGTAAGCGGCTCAGCCATGAACAGTGCTCCACATGAGCAAGGCGCAGGCAAGATTTTACCACAAGCATGCGAGAGCGTAGAATCGAGCCGTGCCCACGGTCGAGCGCTCTGTTACACTGGACGTTAGCATCTTGGGAGGACGGCTGTGGATGATCGCCGGCGGCGACGCCTTGGCTCTTTGGATAGATTGCAGCGGCGCCTGGAGCACCGCATCGCCCATCTACGGGCGCGCAGCGACCGCTTAATGGGGCTGCGCCTGCTGACATTTTTTGCGGCTGCCACTCTGCTGTTGTTTGCAGCGGGGTTAGGTCATGCGCTGTTGTGGCTGCTGTTCGCGGCTGCGGCTGCCGTGTTCATTGGCTCGGTCAGCCAGCATCGACGAGTTGAGCGCGCCATCGCCCGGCATGAAGCGTTGAGACGGCTCGTTGAAGATCAATGCGCGCGGATGAATCTCGACTGGACGGCGCTGCGCCCGCCGCTTGAAATTGGTGTGTCCCCTTCGCATCCTTATCAGATCGATCTGGATATCACCGGTGAACGATCGCTGCACCACCTGCTTGATGTGGCTGTGTCCGCTGAGGGCAGCGAGCGCTTATGCGCTTGGCTGCTGAATCCTCTGACCGATGTAAGCACGCTTGCGGAACGGACTTCGCTCGTTCAGGAGCTGATCCCGCGGGTTATTTTTCGAAACCGGCTGATCATCAATGCCGCGCTGGCGAGCCGCGGCGGAAACGCTCGCTGGCGCACGCGCCATCTTCTTGATTGGGCGAAGCCCCCGGAACGTTCGCTGGGCCAGTTCGCACTGCTTCTCGTCGTTCTGGCCTCTGTGAATGCGGTGCTGTTCATTGGGGCGGCGCTTGAGCTGGTGGCGCCCGTCTGGATCGTGACGTTCATCGTCTACATCGCGCTGATCGGTTCGCGCTATCGCGAGACCAGCGCATTGTTCGCCGAGGCGTTGGCGCTTGGCGCAACATTGGAGGGGCTGCGCGCTGGTTTCGGCTGGCTGGAGCGCTATGATTACAGCCGAACCGAACGGCTGCGCGCTGTGTGTGCACCTTTCGTCGGCGAGGGACGGCCATCGCGATTGGTGCGACGCGCGATGTGGATCGTCTCTGCGGCAAGCTTGCAGCGCAATGTCCTTCTATGGGGGGCGATCAACGCGGTAATGCCGTGGGATGTTCTCGTCGCCGATCAACTGTACCGCTGCCGCGCGGCGCTCTCGGCATGGCTGCCGCTTTGGCTCGATCGCTGGTGGGAGCTGGAAGCCCTCAACTGTTTAGCGACGTTCGCCTATCTTAACCCAGCGTATACTTTCCCGTCTTTCACGGCAGATAAGGCCGCCTATTTTAAGACAGTTCAGGTGGGCCACCCGCTCATTGATCAGCAGGAGCGGGTGCACAACGATTTTGAAATGGGACGCGCAGGCGAGATCGCGATCATCACTGGCTCGAATATGTCAGGCAAAAGCACATTTTTACGGGCGCTTGGGGTCAATATCTGTCTGGCGCAGGTAGGAGCGCCGGTTTGCGCCGAACAGCTTGAACTGACACCGTTTCGTTTGTACGCCTGCATCCGTGTTACCGATTCGCTCGCTGATGGGTTCTCGTACTTTTACGCCGAAGTGCGCCGTTTGAAAGGATTGCTTGACGCGTTAGCAGAGCGCGAGTCTGCCCCGCTTTTTTTCCTAATCGATGAGATCTTCCGCGGCACGAACAACCGCGAACGCCTGATCGGAAGCCGAAGCTACATCCGGGCGCTGGTTGGTCAGCATGGGCTGGGGGTGCTGTCGACGCATGATCTTGAATTAGTCCAGTTGGCTGATGAGCTGCCAGGCGTGCGCAACTATCATTTTGAGGATTCGGTGCGCGATGGGCGCATGGTGTTTGATTATGTGCTGCGTCCTGGGCCATCGCCAACCACGAATGCGCTCAAGATCATGCAGCTCGTTGGCCTCCCGGTTGGCCTTGCTGCGAGTTCGACGCCCGAGGAGCAGTCATCAAGTGGAGACTGCAAGGATGCGGCCGCAGCTTTCGCAAAAGACTAACGCTTTGCCTTGCCGCGCCAATTGGGTATTTACGGTCGTCTGCTCAACGCCGCACGTGTCGCAGCTCGCTTCATGCAGCAGCGCAACGGCGCGGCCGCCTTTGCGCCGGCGCAGGGCTTCGTAGCGCTCAAGATCCGCTTGGTCGATTGTGCTGGCGGCCCTGCTGCGCTCTTCTCTCAACTGCGCACACTCCAATAGCAAGGCCGCCCGTTCTTCCAGCAGCGCTCCGTGCTCACGAGCCTGTGCTGTTTTGATGGCTGCTAACGCTTGCTCTGCTTCAACGCACCGCTCAAGCGCGCTGTCAAGCCGCAGCAGCACTTCAAGCTGCTCATCCTCGAGCTGGCTGCGACGGCGTCCCAGCGCGGCGATCTCTTCTTGCATTTCGGTCATTTCTTTGGGGTTTTTGATACGACCACTGTAGAGCGTTTCATCGGTCGCAGCGATCTTATCGACAAGCGCTTGGATCTCCAATTCCAGCGCTCGGCTTTGCGCTTGCAGCGGTTTGAGGGCCGCCTGCGCCTGTTCTAACGCTTGCCCGGCCTCTCGCAAGCGCTGGTCTGCCTGAATAATGGCATCGATCTCATCAATGCGCGCCTGGCGCTGCGCAAGAGCGAGGTCGACTTGCTGAAGTTTATAAAGCAGCGCTGCGCTAAATAGTGACATCGTTTCTCCCGTCGCAGCAAATATCCCCTCAAGTATACATCGTCAGGCGGGGAACAGCCGGAAATCGACGAGCGCTTTTAATTTCCCTCAAAGACGCGAAATGTATCAACGGCATTTGCCTCGATGACTCGCAGCGCATCCAGGTCGGAGTAGCGAGCGAGCAGGTCAGGATGCGTTTCCAGCATGTGCAGGTAAAGGCGCAGGAAAATGCGCTCCGAGGCATGCCAGCCATCGAAAAAATCTCCATCAGTCGCATGCAGCAAGCTGGGGTCGGTAAAGTCAAAGAAAGCGAAACCGCGTTCAGCGTGAAGCGCTGCCAAGCGGCCAGGCAGTTCGAGCAGATAGGTGTGCTCACCGCCGGCCAGCATTGCCTCGTACAGCGTGGGCGTAAAAGGCGATAAAAATCCGATCACGTCGATACCGCGTGCCTGCGCGGCATCGAGCAGGTCGGCATAAGCGGCCAGCGCGCCTTCAGAGACGAGGGCGCCGCGAGCATACATCTGTTCGCCGTTTTCCATCAAGCTGAAATGGCGCGCGCGTTCGTTTTCTGGGTAGAGATGGCGGGCGACCAGGAAATCGCCATATTGTTCGCTGCCGTCATTGCGGAAGCCATGCCCATCGCGAATGGCGCGCAAACCAAGCGCATCCTGGCCATCTCCCGGGTCGCGGCGAGCCAGCATCGACGCCGCGTCGATCCTTTCGCCAGAGAACAGCATCTGCATGAAGGTGCGGTTGACGGCGAAGATCGTCTCGAAGTCGCTGGTTGGTTCCAGAGAGGGCGCAGAAGGATCGCCTTCATAAGCATCATTGAACCACGGATGATCAATGCCGAGGATGATTAGGTCGGGGGTATGCTGGAGGCGCTCCAAGAAAGCCGCCAGATGTTCGAGCTGCCATGCTGGGGCGCCGGCGTTGTAAAATGCCTGCGGGCTGCGGTCGAAAAAGTTGGAGCGAATTTGCAGCACATGCGAAGAACCGAGCGCGATGACTTCCGGCCGGCGCAGCTCGGCGGATAGCAGTTTGAATTGCAGGTCGCGGTTGCCAAAGCGCGGCCGGTACAGCGTTGGAGTGTCGCCCATCTGCGCTCGTGCGACCAGCGGCAGCGGCAGCGATTCGCCCGTGTAAAGCAGAAAACCGGTCAGCAGCGTGAATGCCGCTGCGAATGGCAGCATGAACAAACTCAAACGGAACCAAAATCGATGCATCGTTAGAACTGGAAGTAAATGAACTCCTGAACGCCCGTACCATACAAGCCGGAAAACATGACCAAGCCGCCAAGCATGTAATAGGCGCTCCACCGAACGAGGATGGGCGCGCGTTCAAAGACGCGTTCAAGCCCATAACGCGCGTCAAGCGTGTCCATAAAAACTAAGAACGCGAGCAGACCGATAGAAAATAAAAATTCTGC
>DAOTYT010000045.1:0-30649 GCA_034434615.1 Anaerolineae bacterium
CGTGATTCGCGAGTCCACCGCGCCGCCGCCCCTAGCTGAGGACCCGTGATGAATCATCCGAACATTCTGTGTTTTGTGACTGACCACCAGCGCGCCGATCATCTCGGGTGTTATGGCAACCGCGATGTGCAAACCCCGAATATTGATCGGCTGGCACGCGAGGGTGTAACGTTCCAGCACGCATTCGTCGCTAACCCGGGGAGCATGCCGAATCGGGCCTCATTAGTCACCGGTCTGTATCCCAAAGTTCATGGCGTGTGCGAGGATGGCATTCCCCTCAATCCGGCAATGCCCCTCTTGCCTGACTTGCTGAGGCGCGCGGGGTATCAAACGGCGTCGTTCGGAAAGCTGCACCTTGCGCCCTATGCCGTCA
Source organism: Anaerolineae bacterium (assembly GCA_034434615.1). Lineage (GTDB taxonomy): Bacteria > Chloroflexota > Anaerolineae > Aggregatilineales > Phototrophicaceae > Flexifilum. Next base: position 374 of record DAOTYT010000045.1, read on the forward strand.
ATGCCGGCCGCGAGATGGCGCTGCACGAGATCGTGGAGACGCCTGAGTTCTGGGCCGAGCACGCTAATTTACCAACTCCTTACGCTGGGTTTGAGACGGTTTACCTGACGGGTGGCCACGGCCCGGAGACCTTCGGGCACTATCTCCACGATGTGGGCCGCGATGTCTCCGCCCTGCTGCAAAAAGAGCATGCGCTGGAACGCCCGGCCAAAGCCAGAGATACGTGGAAAGCCGGCATCGACCCGGCCGATCACTATGTAACGCGCATCGCCGACCAGACTATCCATTACGTGAAAGAGCATGTAAGGGGCGGTGGAGATCGCCCTTTTTTCATCTGGTGTTCGTTTCCAGACCCACACGCACCCTATGCGCCGCCTGCGCCCTACTGCGATTTTTATGACCCGCAAGCGCTTCGCGTCAACCCTGCACGGCGTTCGGGCGAACTTGAGAGCCTGCCATCTTATTTCGGCGCCCGCCATAACAGCGAACAGCGCGCCATGCCGATCGAAGATGATCACCTGCGCGAGATTTATGCTCATGTGTATGGCCTGATCAGCCTGATCGATGGGCAGATCGGCCGCGTCGTCTCCGCGGTCGAGGCGCTCGGCCTGCTCGATACAACCCTGATCACGTTCATGAGCGCCCAAGGCGATTTGCTCGGCGATCACTGGCTGTTTGGTGATGGCCCTTTCCTGTTCGAAAGTTTGGTCAAGGTGCCGCTGATCTGGCGATTGCCCGGCGCAGGGCGCGGTTCACGCGTGAGCTGGACGCATGTCTCGGCGGTCGATTTCGCGCCAACGATCTTGGACTGTGCCGGGATCAAGGCGCCCGCGAGCATGCAGGGGGAGTCTTACCGGGCGGTACTGACGATGGAACGCGCCCGCGCGCGCGAACAGGTTTATATCGAGTGCGACGCGGCCTGCCTGCAAGACCGGCTGCGCCAGCTTCGCACTGAACAGTGGGCGATCACGTTCTATACCAACAGTTCGCATGGGCTGCTTTATAACCTCGAAGACGATCCACTAGAGCTGTACAACATGTGGGATGATCCGGCGCATCGCGGTGTCAAAGCCGAACTGCTGCAGGAGCTGCTGCGCGAAAGCACCCGCGCCGATAGCCGACTGCCTGCCAGCAGCCGCCCCTGAGCGCAGCGCTGGCCCCGATCAATGTCCTCTGATGACTGCCTCCTCACGATGGGTTGGCTTAAGCGTTAGTCACTGACTGATTATGAGAAACGTAAATTTGCTCATGAGGCGGCGCATTGAAAGGCTGACGTAAGGCGACATAAATATCATGAAAGACGGTTGGTTTCGAAATTGATTGTTTGCCCTTAGTTGGGCAAAACAACCGTTAGCATGAGGGTGATTATGCGCAAGTCTCATCATTATTTCTCTATCATTTTAAGGGTGCTGCCGCTTTTAATGCTCAGCGCAGCCTTCTTCTCATGGGTCAGCGTCGATGCTGCCACCAGCACTTTCGCGAACAGCGCCCCGATCGCGATTCCTGCTACTGGCAATGCTGGCGTCGCTGCCCCCTATCCATCGGAGATCACAGTCAGTAGCATGAGCGGGATCATCCTTAACGTCCGGGTGATGATCTACGGCCTGAGCCACGGCTGGCCGGACGATATCGACATGCTGCTGGTGGGGCCGGGAGGTGAAAACGTCATCTTGATGTCTGATGCCGGCGGAAGCAACCCGATCAGCGGCGTCAATATCACGTTCGACCAGACCGGCCCGACACTGCCGGATATCAGTACGATCACCAGCGGAACCTACAGGCCCACAGACTATGTCGCGATCGAGCAGCCGCTCGATATTTTCCCACTGCCGGCGCCGTCCAGTCCATGGGGAACGACCTTAAATGTCTTCAACGGCACTGACCCCAACGGGACGTGGCGACTATTCATCTATGACGATACCTTTCAGAGTTCTACCCCCCCCGATATCGGTTCCATAAGCGGAGGTTGGGCGCTCGAGATCACCACAGGCACCCCGCCAACCATCACCAGCCCGGCGACGGGCAGCGGCACGGTCGGGATGCCGTTCAGCCATACCTTCACAGCGACCGGCGACCCCGCCCCGACGCTGAGCTACGCCAACGAGAACCTGCCGCCCGGCGTGACGCGGACGGGCGATGCGCTCTCCGGCATGCCGACGGCCGCTGGCGTTTACAGCATCGACGTGACGGCCAGCAACAGCATCAGCCCGGATGCGCAGCAGACGTTCACGATCACGATCACGGGCGATGCGCCGATCATCACCAGCCCGGCGACGGGCAGCGGCACGGTCGGGATGCCGTTCAGCCATACCTTCACAGCGATCGGTAACCCCGCCCCGACGCTGAGCTACGCCAACGAAGACCTGCCGCCCGGCGTGACGCGGACGGGCGATGCGCTCTCTGGCACGCCGACGGCCGCTGGCGTTTACAGCATCGACGTGACGGCCAGCAACAGCATCAGCCCGGATGCGCAGCAGACGTTCGTCATCACGATTGAGGAGCTGGTCGTCCCCACGGAACCGCCGGTTGACCCGACGGATGCGCCAGTTGTCCCCACGCTCACGCCAATGCCCACTCCAGAGCCGGCCGTGGCTGTCTTCCCGACGCCGCCCGATACGCCGCGCTGCGACTACCGTAACGGCCTTGAAAATGATGTTGTGCGAGCGGGGGCGCCACCCGAATTTGCCAGCGATGTGTTCTGCCGCACGCTGGTGCAGAACGGGCGCTATGTGAGCTATCTCGGCAGTGAGATCACGAATGCCGGCATGATCGGCAACGAAGGCTTGCTCAACCTTGATATCGTGCAAGCGGTCGATATTTTCAGCCCGTCTGGCGCGCGTTACTACACGGGCGGCATCGTTATCTGCCTGCGTGGGACGGGGCGTTTGGTCTACCTGAACAGCAACAACGCGCCGCGCATTGCTGAGATCATCGGCAGTTATACGACGCCTGATTTTCCGGGCTATACGTGCGCTACGTTATTCGAACCGGGTATGCTGCTCTTGGTTCGTGGTTTGGAATAAACAGCTCGTGAGATAAGATGGATGCAAAAGCGGGGTGGAAAATTCCACCCCGCTTTTCGTGTGACGATAGTCTGCTGTGGTGAAATCAGTCGCCCAGCGCTACCGCTTCGTCGCGACCACCCAGCTTCTCGTAAACATAACCCTCTTCAGCGCTGCGCACCTGCGCCATGATCGTGAGGAAGACACCGTAGATCACCTTTGAAACGATATCGGCGATGGTGAAAGTGATCTGGCGGCCAACAACCGCGATTTCCGAAATGCTGCCAGCAGTTGCAGGATCCACCAGGGTCGCAGTGCTGTCGAGCAGCAGCGGGGCGAGGTAAGCGCCCGGGTACAGCATCCATGAGAAGAAGAACAGCCACCAGATGCGCGTCGTCCATACGCCAGCCTCAGGCGACATGTTGCGGCGCGCCTCGCGCAGCAGGCCGAACATCTGCCACAGCACGACGACGAAGAAGACCGTGCTGATCGTGCCCCAGATGAGGAACTGGCTCAAGTTTTCGGCGCCCACCTCATAGAATTGGCCGATATACCCAGTGATGATCATCAGACCGCCGGTCAGGAAGAAGGTATTGCGCAGGCTCGCCCGGCGCGCTTGCGAGATCGCGACCACGAACAGGATCTGGAGCAGCAGCATCGGCACGTCGATCAACCAGTTCAGGTAACGAAAGCCGTTGGTGAAGGCCAGCGTATCTGGGTTGCGGACGTACAGGCCAAGCTGGGGATCGAAGGCGAACGCATTCTGCCAGCTCTGCTGCTGCGCGAACAGGATTAGGAAGGCGGAAACCATCACGACGACCGACAGCACCGACGAAATGCGGTACTGCGGGGCGACGGTGCGGATGGTCAGCACGAAGTACAGCAGTGCGGCGATCATCACCGCAAAGCCGAGGGTGAGGACATGAGAGACGATGTCGAACGCCATCGGCGAGTATTGAACGAAATTCTCCATACTGAGATTGATCATGGTGCAGCTCTCCTTCTGATTTCACTGCTGGCGCACTTAGATACAGGTGATGATATTTAAGATCTACTGAATATTGTAAATCCTGTGAATTTAAAGATAGGTAGGCGTTAGATAAGAAATCGCTTACAGCCAGAGCCCATGATCTGCTGTTAGTTCTCACAAATTGTGATTTCAGATAGGTGTTTTGACGCTGGCGCGGTAGAATACTGGCAATTCTGTTCCCATCCTTGAAGGAGATGGCGACCCGATGCCCCTGATCTCACGCTTAAAACGAACTGCCTTTATCCTAATCATTGCCGGGTTGTTCGCGTTGATCCCGCTGGTGGCTGCGCAGCCGACGCCGACTCCCGATTTCGCTTTGACGGCCACGGCGCTCGCCGAAACTTTTGCGCCCACAGCCACCGCGACGCCATCGCCCAGCCCGTCGCCGACCGTCGAGACCGTGCCGCCGGTGGTGCTGACGGTGACGGCGCTATTAGGGCGGGCGACCGCCGCAGCCACCGAAGCGCCAGCCGAACCCGCTGACATCGAGCCGACAGCACCGCCTCCAACTGAGGAGCCGACGGTTGAGGAACCAGTGGCCGAGGAGCCAGAAGCTGAGGAAACCCCGATCGTTGAGCCTGAACCCGCGCCGCCGGTAGAGGCTGAGCCGGCCTCGCCTGCTGCCGACCAACCGGCAGCTGAAGGACTGCCCACGCTGGTACTCCTGGTCGGTGCGCTGGCAATTTTCCTCGTCGCAGGTTCTGCGGTGCTGCGCGAAAATCCGATCGATGGGGGCAGCGCCAGCGCCGATGAGGAGCGGCAGTAGGTTTTATCCATTTTCAAATTCTAAAAAGGCGGTGAGAAAGCGCCTTTGCCCCGCCCTTGGTTATGAATGGCTACCCATCACGACTGAGGGCAGGGTATAATCTTAGTGTAAAAAGAGTTAAGAGCAGGAGCACCATCCATGGCCCAAGCTACGTGGGAGAAGACTCCCGCGACCGCAGTACAAACAACTCAACGGCGCAGTGGACGCTGGAAGTTTTTAGTTGGCGGTTTATTGATCCTCGGGGCAGTCGTTTATCTCGTCTTCTCAAATACGGTCAGCGGCGCCCGTTTTTTCATCACAGTGGAGGAACTGGTTAGCAACAGCGCGGCCTACAGCGGCCAGCTCGTCCGTGTGACTGGCGCGGTGATCGGCGATACGATCCGCTACGATCCCGAAAACCTGATCATCGAATTCTCCGTCGCTCATATTCCGGAGCGCGTCGATAATCAAGGGCAGGCGCTGCACGAGGCCGTTAACGATCCCAATGCCACGCGCATGGCCGTTCGTGTCGAGAACCAGCCGCGGCCAGAGCTGCTGCAGCACGAAGCCAAAGCGATCATGAGCGGCACGCTGCGCGAGGACGGCGTCTTCTTCGTCAGCGATCTCCAGCTTCAGTGTCCCAGCCGCTTCATCGAAAGCCAGCCCGACCAGTCAATCGCTATCCCGATGGAGTAACGCCATGCTGGCAGAGATTGGGCTGGTCAGCCTTGTTCTGGCGTTGGTCGCATCGCTGTATGCGGCCGTCGTTGGCCTTTACGGCGCTTTTCGTCACAGCGAACCCATCGTCCTCAGCGCGCGCAATGCTGCACTGCTCACGTTCCCGCTGCTGCTCATCTCCACGCTGGCTCTGCTCATCGCTTTGCTGACTGAGCAGTACCAGATCGTCTACGTTTGGCAGGTCACCAACCCCACGACGCCAGTCTTCTACCGCTTCACCGCGCTGTGGGGGTCGCAGCAGGGATCGCTGCTGTTCTGGTGCCTGTTGATGAGCCTGTTTGCGGTGGCGGCGCTGGTCTTCAACTGGCGCGCCAACCACCGGCTGATGCCGTATGTGATCGTCTACTCGATGGTCTCGTTGGCGTTCTTCATCGGCCTGGTAGTCTTTCTGGAGAACCCGTTCGCGCGCTACTGGATCATGCCCGATAACACTGTCGTCTCGACGCTGCTGATTCCGGCTGGGGCGAGCGAACCTTCACCGGCGCGGCTGGCGGCGACGGCACGCGGCCTCAACCCGCTGCTGCGCCACTTCGGCATGATCATCCACCCGCCGATGCTTTACCTCGGCTTTGTCGGCTTTCTCGTGCCGTTCTCCTTCGCTATGGCGGCGCTGGCCTCCGGCGATCTTACCACCAATTGGATCAAGGCGACGCGCCGCTGGACGCTGGTCGCATGGCTGTTCCTCAGCCTCGGGCTGCTGCTGGGCGGCCGCTGGGCTTATGACGTGCTCGGTTGGGGTGGCTATTGGGGCTGGGATCCGGTCGAGAATGCGGCGTTCATCCCCTGGCTAATCGGCACGGCCTTTTTGCACAGCGTCATGATCCAAGAAAAGCGCGGCATGTTGAAGGTGTGGAATATGTTCCTCGTCATCTTCACCTTCAGCGCCGTCATCTTCGGCACGTTCGCCACGCGCAGCGGGCTGATCGAGAGCGTGCACAGCTTCGCGCAGAGCAACATCGGCGTGCCGATGTTCCTCTTCTGGGCCGGGGTGACGGTCGTCTCGGTCGCGGTGCTGCTCTGGCGCTGGAACCGCGGCGAGCTGAAAGACGAGCACGGCTTTGCCGGCCTGCTCAGCCGAGAGACGCTGTTCGTGCTCAATAACGTGATCTTCATCGCGCTGGCGCTGGCGATCTTCTGGGGCAGCTTTGGCGCGCCGATCCTGTCTGAACTGGTCATGGCGACGACCATCACGCTGGGCGGCGACTACTTCGAGGCGGTGACCGCGCCGCTCTTCGCGATCATGTACGTGTTGATGGGAGTCGCGCCGCTCTCAGCATGGGGCGCCACGACGGCGCGCAGCCTTGGCCGGGGGTTGGTCGTGCCGCTGGCGCTGACCGGCTTGGCGCTGGTCGTCCTGTTCATGACGGGCACGCGGCTGCCTGGCGCGCTGCTCGGCTACGGCATCGTGATGCTGGCCGGCTTCGTCGCCCTGTACGAGATCTACCGCGGCGCGGTCGCCCGCCGCCGAGCCAGCGGCGAAACCTTCCCGGTCGCCGCGCTCGCGATCTTTGGGCGCAACCGCCGGCGCTACGGCGGGTTCATCGTCCACCTCGGCATCACGGTGATCGGCCTTGGCGTCATCGGCAGCACGCTGTTTCAAATCGAGACGCAGCGCACGCTGGTCGAGGGGCAGTCGCTTGAGTTCGGTGGTTACACGATGACGTTCGACCGGCTGGATACCGGCCAGATCGCACAGGATCAGCGGCTGATGGATATCGCTAACGTCACCGTCAGCCGTGACGGGCGCACGTTGGCGACGATCCGCCCGCGCCACGATTTCTACCCGGCCCCAGAGGGCCAGCAGCCGATGTTGATGAACATCGCCGGGGCGCACAGCACGCTGGAGAACGACTTCTACGTGCTGCTCATCGGCTGGTCGCAGCCGGGCGATGCGCCCGCCTCGGCGACGTTTAAGGTCTACATTAACCCGCTCATCAACCTGGTTTGGTGGGGTGGGCTGATCTTGATCTTGGGAACGGCGATCTCCGTGTGGCCGGCCGAGCCGCTGGCCAGCGCCGCCCGCGAGCGCGCGGTCAGCCCGCGCCGTGCCGAGGCGACAGCATGAGCGGGCGCCTGTGGATGAGATGGGCCGTCGCTTGGGCGGCGGCGCTGCTGTTCGCCGGGGCTGCATTCGCGCAAGATGGCCCGGTGCGCGTCGTCACCGATGACGACGTGAACGCGGTCGCCTACGGGCTGTACTGCCCAGTTTGCCCGAACGAGCGGCTCGATTCGTGCATGACGGAGGCCTGCGTGAGCTGGCGCGAAGACATCCGCGCGCAGCTTGAGGCGGGCCGCACGCCAGAAGAAGTGGTGGCCGATTTCGTCGCTCGCTACGGCGAGCGCGCCGTCGGCATCCCGCTCGATCCATTTCTGCGTGCGTTCTCCGTCTACACGCCGTATCTGTTTGCGCTGGGCGCCCTCGTCCTCGCGGTGATCACGCTGCTGCGCTGGCGCAGCCGCCAGCAGGTCGGCAGTGCGCCGGTTCGCACGGCCGTGGCGGGCGAACCGCAGGCCGCGGCCGACGATCACGATTATCGTGCGCTGCTCGAACGCGACCTGCGGAGGTGAGGGAACGATCTAGTATGGAATGTGGATGTATTGTGAACGGTTATGGCCGATCTCGATTTGCTGACCGAACTTGAGCGCGACAGCCAGCCCGCCGAGCGCGGGCGCTGGCGTCCTAGCCTCGCCTCGCTGGTGCTGATGGCCGGCATCATCATGGCGTGCATCGCCATCGGCGTGGCGCTGGTGCGCCAGCAGCAGGGCCAACCGACCAGCGGCCCCGCACCCGATTTCACCGTCACCACCTTTGACGGCGAGACGATCGCGCTTTCGGACCTGCGTGGGCAGATCGTGGTGCTCAACTTCTGGGCGAGCTGGTGCGGCCCCTGCCGCGATGAAGCCCCCGTGCTGCAGGCGGCCTACGAGGCCTACCGCGACCGCGGCGTGGTCTTCCTCGGCATCACCTATGTCGATAACGACGCGAACTCACTGGCCTTCATGGAGGAATACGGCATCACCTACCCGAATGCGCCCGACCGCGGCACCGTGATCAGCCGCAATCTTTACCATATCCAAGGCGTGCCGGAGACGTTCATCATTGATCGTGATGGCTATGTCGCGGAGTTCATCTTCTCGACGGTGAGCGCAGAGCGCCTGCGCGCCGTCCTCGACCGGCTGCTGGCAGGCTGACGATGAGCATCGAAGGCCTGCTGATCGCCACTGTGTTGATTACGCTGGTGGGCACGATCGTGCTGCTGCCGCTGCTGCGCCGCCCGCAGCCGCGGCCGCCCACCGATCTGCTGTTGGAGAAGCAGCGCGAACGCCTGCTCATCTACTACGAGCGCGCGCTGCGCAACCTGCGCGATCTCGATGAGGATTTCGCCCTCGGCAAGATCGAGCCGGAGGTGTATGCGGCCGACCGCGAGCTGTGGGCTGAACGCGGCGTGCAGGCCCTCAAAGCGCTTGATACTTTGGCAGAACGTTCCATGCTCGCGCAGACCGAGGCGGATGATACGGCCGTCGATCGTGCCATCGACCAGGCGATCGAAGCGGCAGTACGCCACGCGCGCGAGGCTGAAATCCGCTCCCGCCAGCAGGTGACGGAGTGAACAGCTCGGCCCATCGCTGGCGTTTCGCCTCACTGCTGGCCGCTCTGCTGGCCGCCGCATGCACTGGCTTGGCCGGCGAACCGCAGATTGTGGCAACGATCCCGCCGCCCAGCCCCGCCCCAACCGAGGCTCCTCACCCGCTGGCGCCGCCAGACCTGCGGCTCGGCGCGGCGATCTACGGAGCGCGCTGCGCCGAGTGCCACGGAGTCGGCGGCGCTGGCGATGGCGTGCTCGTGCAGACTGGGCAGGTTCAGAACGCCGGCAATTTCACCGAGCCGGACGCCGCCCGCCCGCAGCGCCCAAGTGAGTGGCACGACACGATCGCCAACGGCCGGCTCGAACGGTTGATGCCGCCGTGGCGCGACGCGCTCAGCCCGGAACAGCGCTGGGCAGTCACCATGTATACGTACACCCTGCACTACACCGCCGAGCAGATCGAACGTGGGCGCGCAGTCTACCAAGCGGCCTGTGCGGACTGCCACGGCGAACGCGGCCGCGGCGATGGCCCGCGCGCCGCTGAGCTGGCCGATTCGGTCGGCGATCTGACCGATCAGGCGGTGATGGCTGTCCTCAGCGACGAGACCATTTACAGCATCATCGCGGAGGGCATCGGCGAGGGGATGCCGGCTTTTGCCGGCGACCTGACCGAAGAGGAGATGCGCGCCGCCGCTGCCTACACGCGGACGCTCTCACTGACAAATCTGCCGCCGTCTTGGCTGCCAGCGGCACAAGTGCCGACGGCACAGGTGCCGGCTGCGCCGCCCCAACCGGCAGCGACGGAAGAGATCGCGCCGCCTGCCACGGTGGCCCCGCTGCCGGCCACTCTCGATATTCGCGGGACGGTCGAGCAGGGGACAGCCGGCGCTGAAGTCCCTGCCGATCTGGTCCTGACGCTGTTCATCTTCGCGCCAGATTTCACGCGCCAGCAGATCGAGACGACCGTGGAGGCGGATGGCACGTTCGTCTTTGAGTCCGTCCCGTTCGATGCCGATCATACTTTTGTCGTGACTACGGCCTATCGGGAGCGCATCTTCGCCGGCGAGCCGACTTCCGGCGCGGCGCTGCTCGACGACCCGACCCTGCCGCTGACGATCTATGAGCTGACCGAGGATCCGACGGTGATCGAGATCGCGCGGCTGGTGACGCAGATCAACGTGACGCGGACGACGCTGGAGGTGGCGCAGGTCTTTAACATCCGCAACACGTCTGACCGGGTTTATACGACCGACAACATGACGCCTGACGGCCGGCCGATCTCGCTGATCATCCCGCTGCCACCGGGCGCGATCGTGCCTGGCTTCGCCGAACAGGGCCGCTACCTGTTCGCGGCCGATGAATTCACTGTGGCCGATACGCTGCCCGTGCCGCCTGGCGAGGACACGCTCGTGCAGCTCGTCTATCTGCTCGAATTTGGCGGCGGCGCCATCATCGAGCAGGAGCTGCTGTACGCGGTCGATGGGCCAGTGCGCCTGCTCGTCCGCCCGCCCGATACCGTCATCACCAGCGACCAACTCCCGCCGTTGGGGCCAGAGACGCTCGGCGCGTCGGTCTATATGTCTTACGGCGATCAGCTCGCGCTGCCGAACGGCGGTGTCCTGCGTTTTGAAATCAGCGGCGCGGGAGCGGGGTCGGCTTTTGGCGGGGCGGCCGGCGTGATCACAGCGAACAACCTGCTGCCGATCATTTTGGTGGTCATCGGCGCGCAGGTGCTCATCATCGGCCTGCTGTACTTGGTCTACACGCGCCGCCGGGCCACCGCCGGGGCCGCGAGCGCTGCAGCTGCCGCGGCGGCCAGCCCAGACCGGTCGATCCTGATCGACGGGCTGATCGGCCAGATCGCCGAGCTGGATGCCGAATTCGAAGCCGGCAAGCTCGAAGAAACCGATTACCAACGCCAGCGAGGCGCGCTCAAAGCGCGGCTGGCCCAGTTAATGGGGAGCGAGGATGGCGGATGAGCGCTCGCCGGCGCTGATCGAGACGCGCGGCCTGAGCAAAGTTTACGGGCTGCTGCCGGTGCTGCGCCGGCTCGATCTCTCCATCGAGCGCGGCGAATTTGTCGCCCTGCTCGGCCCGAACGGCAGCGGCAAATCGACCCTGCTGCGCCTGCTGTCCGGCTTAAGCAAGCCGACGGCAGGCACGATCACGGTAGGCGGCTGGGAGATCCCGCGTGAGGCGGCCGCGGTGCGCGCGCAGATCGGCATGGTCAGCCATAAGCCGCTGCTTTACGAAAACCTGAATGCGCAGGAAAATCTGCGCTTCTTTGCGCGGCTTTACAACTTGAACGCTGCCGAGCGCGACCGGCGCATCGATGCGCTGCTCGACCGGGTGGGGCTGGCGCGCCGCCGCTACGATTTGGTGCGCACGTACTCGCGCGGGATGCTTCAGCGCCTCAGCATCGCCCGCGCGCTGCTGCACGACCCAGCCGTGCTGCTGTTCGACGAGCCGTACACCGGCCTCGATCAGGATGCCGCTGCGATGCTCGATGCGGTGGCAGCCGAAGCCCGCGCCGATGGTCGCACCGTGATCATGACGACGCACGAACTTGACCGCGCCGCGCGGCTCGCTACCCGCGTGCTGATCCTCGCGCGCGGCGCGATCGGATTCGACGCGCCAGCCGCTGGCATCGATACGCTAACCCTAATTCGCTGCTACAGTGAGACGGTCAATGGTTAAGGCTGCACCCAACCGAGCTGCTCGATGAAGACACCTTTTCTAAACGCCGTCTTGGCCGTCATTCGCAAGGACTTGCAGGCCGAGCTGCGCAGTCGCGAACTGGTTAGCAGCATGGGGCTGTTCGCGCTGCTCAGCATTTTGATCTTCAGCTTCGCCCTTGAGCTGGATCGGATTGCGCGCATCGAAGCGGTCAGCGGGGTGCTGTGGGTGACGATCGTCTTCGCCAGCATCCTCGGCCTCAACCGCAGTTTAGCGATGGAGCGCGACCAGGGCAATCTCGATGCCCTGCTGCTGGCGCCGATCGACCGGGTGGCAGTGTACTTCGGCAAACTGGCCGGCAACTTCATCTTCACGATCATCGTCGGCCTCGTCTTGATCGTGATGATGACGGTGCTTTATAACATCTCGCTGCTGGATGGGATGCTGCTGCTGGTGCTGCTGCTGGGCACGCTCGGTTTCACGACGGTCGGCACGCTGCTGGCGACGATGACGGTGCAAACGCGCGCGCGCGAAAGCCTGCTGCCGATCGTGATGATGCCCGTGGCGCTGCCGCTGCTGCTGGCCGCCGTCCGCGCGACGACGGGCATCCTCAACCAGGCGCCGCAGGAAATGTGGCTGGCATGGCTGCAAATCCTCGCCGTGCTCGATGTGATCTTTTTGACGCTGTGTTTTCTGCTGTTTGAATACGTGATCGAAGACTAAACCAGCCGCCCTCAATCGACGAAGCGGTACTTGATCAGCGTCCACATCGCGATTGGGCCATCCGTCCAACGGATCTTTTTGCCCTCCGTCCATTCGCGGCCATTATAAGAGATCGGCACTTCGTAGATGCGAATGCCGCGTTTGAGCACTTTGGCCGTGAACTCTGGCTCGAATTCGAAGCCGCGCGCATGGATGACCATGCCATCGGCGATCTCGGCGCGGAAAACCTTGTAGCAGGTTTCCATATCGCTGAGGATGGCATTGTAAAGGATGTTGGTCGTCAGCGTGAGGATTTTGTTGGCGACCATATTCCAGAAATTCATCGCCTTGCGCGGCCCGCCGAGAAAGCGCGATCCGTAGACGACCGGCGAGATGCCTTCGTGGATCGGCTTGAGCAGGATCGGATACTCGCGCGGATCATACTCCAAATCGGCATCTTGAATCAGGAAAATGTCGCCTGTGGCGTGGCGAAAGCCGGTCACCAGCGCCGCGCCCTTGCCCTTGTTCTCGTCGTGGAAGAAGATGCGTAAATGCGGCCGGCCCTCAGCCTCCAGCGCTTTGAGCACCTCGCGCGTGCCGTCCACCGAACCGTCATCGACGACGATGATCTCATCTGCCAGCCCGACCGCCTCGACGCGGTCGATCACTTTGGCTACGGTAGCTACCTCGTTATAACAAGGGATGATCACACTTAAAGTGAGGCGTTCGCTGGCGGTCGCATCGGGGGCAGGGGTTGTCAATGTTTGGGCCACTGGCAGTCCTGGTCACAACATGAAAGCGCATGAACCGATTATAATGGCAAGTGGCGCGCCTTGTGAACCAGTAATCCTTGAGGCTGGCAAAAACCCTTCGCTGGCCATGCTTGGGTTGACGCACTCGCGCTGGCGGCCTAGAATCTAGGCCAGTTTCCCGCATGCAGAGATGGACGACGATGAAAAAACGAATCCTCACGGGTGACCGCCCGACGGGTAAAATGCACCTTGGCCATTACGTTGGCTCGCTAGCCAACCGCCTGCGCCTGCAAGACAGCTATGACTGCTTTTTCATCATTGCGGACTTGCACACGTTGACGACCCGCCCAGAGCGCGAGCACATCGCCAGCCTAAGCCAGAATGTCCGCGATGTTGTCCTCGACTATCTGAGCGTTGGCATCGACCCGGAGCGCAGCGCGATCTTCCTCCAATCGGCGGTATCGGAAACTTACGAACTGAACCTGATCTTCGAAATGCTGGTGACCGTCGCCCGCTTGGAGCGCGTGCCCAGCCTGAAAGAGATGGCGCAGGCCGCGCATTTGGGCGACTCGATGCCCTTCGGCCTGCTCGGTTACCCAGTGCTGCAAGCCGCCGATATTTTGCTGCCGCGCGCGCATTTGGTGCCGGTCGGCAAAGACAACGAATCGCATATTGAAGTGACGCGCGAGATCGCCCGCCGCTTTAATTACCTGTATGGGGAAGTCTTCCCGATCCCCGAAGCGTTGATCGGCGATGTGCCATCGCTGATCGGCACCGATGGCCAGGCCAAGATGAGCAAATCGCTCAACAATGCCATCTTCCTGAGCGATGATGCGGAAACGGTTACTGAAAAAGTCCGCGGCATGTTCACCGATCCGAACCGTATCCGCGCCGATATCCCCGGCCGCGTTGAGGGCAACCCAGTCTTCATCTACCACGATGCCTTCAACCCGAACATTGACGAGGTCAACGAGTTGAAGGAGCGCTACCGCGCCGGTAAGGTGGGCGATGTTGAGGTGAAACGTAAGCTGGCGGCCGCCCTCAACAATTTCCTTGAACCGCTGCGCGAACGCCGCGCGCAGTATGAAGCCAAGCCTTCGCTGGTCGAAGATGTCCTGATCGCCGGCACCGAACGCGTGCGCGCCGAGGCGCGGGCGACGATGGAACTGGTGCGCGACGCGATGGGGTTGTACCGCCTGCCGGAGCGTGCCACCCCCTAGTTGGGCTGGCGCCAGCGCTTAGCGGCGAGCGAATGCGCCTAAAACCCGCCGATCGACGGCAGGTCTGGCAGCATAACATCGCGCTCGACGATCACAACCGTCTCCGTCGCGCCGGCGCGCACAATCACCGGCACTTCGAAGATGACCTCATCGAGATAGCACAGCGTCTCTGCGTCTTCCGCGCAGTAGTACAGCATCATGTGGCCAGACAAGACGTCTTCACCCTCAGTGAAGACGACGGGCAGAAGCAGTTCCGTCTGCGTCAGCGATTGGGCGCGCTCCTCTTCGCCGATCTCGATCGAGTCGCCGGCGTTGTTCCATTCCACGCGCGACGGCGCATCTGGGTTGATCTTGTACCCGTCTGGCAGGCGCAGCAGCAGGACGATCGCGCCGTCTCCGGGCAGGACGGTCTGCGCATCCAGCGTCACTGTGACGCTCAGCGGGCTGTTGCTGCCGATCACGGTCACGCGGTCAGCGATCTGAAGGGCCTGTGGGTTCGGGAAGATGACGGTCGAGACGATGCCCTCCTCAAGGTCGATCACGCGCACGGCGTGGTTGTTCGTATCAGCCACGTACAGCCGCCCGTTCGCATAGCTCAGGCCGCCTGGTTCGTAGAAGGCCGCTTCGGTGGCTGTGCCGTCGCGGAACCCAGCCGCGCCGCCGAACAGCGTGCGCAGCTCGAAGGTCTCCGGGTCGATGACGCGGATCAGGTTGTTATACGTGTCGGCGACGTAGACTTCGCCGCTTGCCCCGATCGTCACGCCGAGCGGGTGCTGCAGCCGGCTGACGCCGGGCGGGCCGTCGACGGCGCCGAAATCGAACAGCGTATTTTCGGCCGGGCCGGCCACCGTGCGCACGAAATTGGCGCGTTCATCGGCGACGCGGATGCTGCTCGACTCGCTGTCGGCGAAATAGAGCAGCCCATCTCGGTAAGCCAGCCCGCTCGGCTGGGCTAACTCGGCCGCCGCGAAAGTGCCCGGCAGCAGCGCCTCGCGCCCATTGCCGACGGCGACGCGCAGCGTCGCGGTTTGCAGGTTCAGCGCCCAGATCTGGTGCGGCCCTGCCATCGCGATGTAAAGGGTGTCCTCAGGGCCGAGCGCGACATCCCACGGGCTGCTGATCGCCAGCGCGCGCGCATCGCCCAGATCGCCATCCTCGACGCGATAGCGCTGGTACGACTGAACGCCCGTCCCGGCGACCGTCGTCACGGTCTCGGCCCGCAGGTCGATGGCGCGCACGGCGTGATTGGTCGTATCGGCCACGTACAGCACATCTCCAACCAGCGCCATGCCGTGCGGGTTGTTGAAGGCCGCCGTCTCGAACGTTCCGTCTTGGAAGCCGCGCTGGCCGCTGCCGATCACGCGCAGCACCTCATAAGTCGCCAGGTCGGCGATGATGATGCGGTGATGGTTGGTATCGGCGATGAACAAGCGGTTAGAGCCAGCATCGGCCAGCACCTTGCCCGGAAAGGCGAGCGCGCCAGGCGGGCGGCCGGCGCCCTCTAATGCCAGCTCGATCGGCTCGCGGTTGAGTTCGCCGATGCTGTCGAAATAATCGACCATGCCGCCGATGATGCGGTCGAAGGCATCGAACGGAATTTCGCCGGCCTGCATCGCGAGGATATTGCCGCGCGGGTCGATCAGCACGAACGTCGGCCATGCGCGCACGCGGTAGGTGCGCCATGTCTGAAAATCGCTGTCGTTCACGACCGGGTGATGCAGTTCATAGCGCTGGATGATCTGGCGTAGGTTCTCGGTCTCGGCTTCGTTTTCGAATTTGGCCGAGTGCACGCCGATGACGACCAGCGCATCGCCATAGCGTTCCTCCAGCCGCTTCAGCGTTGGAATCATGTGAATGCAGTTGATGCAGCCGTAAGTCCAAAAATCGAGCAGGACGATCTTCCCGCGCAGGTCGCGCAGGGTGAGCGGTTCGGGCACATTCAGCCAGTCAAGGCCGGCCGGAAATTCAGGCGCGGGATTATCTGGCCGCCCAACAAAACGGGTATCCACTGCGGTTCCTCCGGGTGTTGGCGCCTCCTGCGCGAAGACGACAGTCGCGGCGGCCAGCAGGGCGACCGCCAGCAGAATGCGCGCGGCTTGGTAAAGTGAACGGTTCATGGCTTCCTGTCGAAGTGCTTTCACTATCTTCTTTTCTCGATTGTACCGCTGCCAGATGGGAAAACCATGAGCTGGGCGAACGAGCCGCTGTTTGCGCTTTTTAGTAAAGCCCCTGATAATAGACAAAGCTTTTAGAAAGGATAAAAAGATTTATGAATCCACACGATCGCGTCAAACCAATGCCGATTGCAAAAGTTATGGGAGAACTGATCGTCGCGCTGGGGCGCGGCCATGCGCTTTTAGTGCGCTCGTCGCGCAGCGATCTGGGCACGCTCGTTGTCAAGGAGGCGGATTTGACGGTGAGCATGGATTTGACCAGCGAGGCCATTGAAGAGAGAACCGATGTTTATGGTAAGCTCATCCCGTTCCAAACCCTCGGCGCGCTGACCGGCGGCATGCCGATCGGCTTAGGGGCGGGCCTCAGCACAGAACGCAGCCAAGACCGCGCCACTGCCCGCAGCCACGTCAACCTTACGCTGCGCATCGTCAATGTGGCCGAAGCGCTGGAACCGGATGAGCGGCCGGACAAACCCCCGAGGAAAGCCGGCGCCGCCGCTGTTGATGATCCGCTGCTGACCACAAACATCAAGCCTGAGGTGATCATCGGCCAGCCGCCAGCCGCCGATCGACCGGAGCAGCCTAAAGAGGATGTGGAGCGGCCGGGCGATACCCCTAAAGCGACCGACGATGGCTTGCGCGCTGAGATCCACATCCTGTTCGATGCGCTGCGCGAGCGAGTCATCGCGCTGGATATTCCAGCGCCGATCAAGCGGGCATTTTCGCGCGGGCTTAACCAAGCGCTGAAGGCCGAGACGATGGCGGAGCTGCAAGCGGAGCTGGTCGGGACGCTCGATCGTTTTAGCCACAATACCCGAGGGATGGAACTGCCGGAAGACATCCGTACGGCGCTCGACCAGCTCGCCGCTGTCGCGCGCCCGCCTAAACGCCGCCCCGGCCGGCCTCGAAAGGAGTGATGATCCGTGTCTGAAGTATCGTTCAAATTGAGCGATGTATTTGCCGCGCTCAAAAGCGTGATGAACAACCCCGCCTGGAATACCGCCATTACCACGCTGGAGGGACTGGCGCCTGCCGGATGCCCACTGCCGCTGCCGCTGCCGCCCGACCTGGCCGAGCTGCAAACGCAGTACAACACGCTGCTGTCGCAGTTCACGACCGCCCAAAACACGATCGCCGAGCTGACGGCTGTGCAGCCCGTCGACCCGACCGACGTACTCAAACAGATCGCGCAGGCCATCAATCAAGCCGAGACCCTGCTCAACCAGCAGAGTTTGGTCATCGCTTCCGGCACGATCGAGACCGATCTCTATGTCAAGGTTGGCAATGTCGCCGGCGCCGAGACGAAGATCACGTTTCATATCGCGCCGCGCCCATACAGTTAAGCGCCTGAGCGTCATCGGGAGTGGAAGCCGGCCTGCTGCGGCGGTTTCAGCTCATCGTCTTTCTCGCTGATCAGACTGTGTAAGGAGATCTCTAATGGCTGTGACCGCCGCAACCTCCGTCCTGTCGTTTTCCGCCGTCCTCACTCAAACGTTTGCCGCTGTTGGCATGTCGACGCTGCTGCCGGCGGCCTTCGTCGAGTCGGTTCGCATTGCCAAGAGCATCGCCGCCGCCGGCGAACAAAATGCCGATGCGCTTGTCGAGAGCACGCTCGGCCCGGTGACGAGCCTGCTGCCCGATAACGCCCGCGAAGCGGCCGCCAATGCGCTGCGCTCGCTGGCGCGCTCTGCCAGCGAGCCGAGCGAGCTTAACGTGCTGCTGCCTAAAACCGCGACCATCGACGCCGAGTTTGAATTTCACGGTGCCGAGTCGTACAGCGCAGAGATGGGTGCTGGCGCGATGGTACAGCTCGTCTCGGTGAACGCGGGTTACTCGGCGCTGTACACGGTCAGCTCGAGCAACCGGGTTCGGCTGCACATCGAGTTTCAAACCGTCAACGTCACCATCGCGCCCTAGCGCGCAGCCGCTTTTCAGGCAACCGGGACGGAGTGCGGCGTGAAGATCGGCGCTGCACTGAACGGCTCAAGCGCCAGCCCCAACAACGCCGCGCAGGTCGGCGCCACCTGGACGGCCTCGGCCGTTTCGATGCGCCCGGCCGGAACCTTCGGCCCGGCGAACAGCGCGAAGCGATCGTCGCCCGGCAGGCCAGGGCGCAGGCCGTGGCTGCTGATCGCTTTCGGCGCGCCCAGCACTTCATCGTCGGGCGTGCCCGGCGGGACTTCCCCCTCAAAGCTAGTGCCATCAGGCGCGACGAAGATGACGACCTGATCGCGCAGCTCGGGCGGGATGCAGTCATTCGGGTACGGATGCGCGTCGTAGGCCGCCAGCGCCGCTGTGATGCGCGCCAGTTCCTCAGCATCGCGCGGGGCGACCAGCAGGCACTGCCCTTCACACTGGAAGCGCGCCTCGGGGATAATGCGGCCGGGCCGCAGCGCGCGCTCAACCGGGCTGTGCCCGTGATCGCTCATCACCGCGATGTTCCATTCGTCTTCGACGCCGGCCGCGCGCAGGCGCTCCAGCAGCCGGCCCAGCGCGAGATCAGCCTGCATGACCGCCCACTGTGACAGATCGGTGCGGTAGCCCATATCATGCTGAACGGTGTCGGTCGTCAGAAACTCGACCATGATCAAGTCCGGCGGGTTTGGCCCGGTGGCAACCACACCCGCCCAATCGACCATCTGCTGGTCAGATATCAAACCAAATAGCGCGCGCTGCGCCTCGCTGGATAAATCGAGATTGGGGAGCGTCGCCGGCACGCCGGCCGCTGCGCAGGCTGCTTCGAACTCAGCTTCGGTGGCGTGCATGGCGACGCGCAGCCAGACATCATCGGCCGGCTCTGGGGCCGCGTCGCGCGCCCGCTGAATGAACCCGCCCGCCCACCATGGGGGACGGAACACGTGGGTATCTTCTGGCCGAATCATGGTGAAGCCGATATTGGCGACTCGTTTGCCGGCCGCTTTGGCCAGCGCGGGCAGCGTCGGCACGCGGATGTCGTCTGGGTTGGCATAACGAAACTTTGCGTGCTGCGCGTCCCAAATCTTATTGCCATATACCCCGCTGGCCGCGGCAGTCGCGCCGGTCAGCATCGAGGTGCGGCCGGGCAGCGATGTGCCGAGCACCTCCGAATGCAGCGCCTCGACGCGAAACCCGCGCCGCTCGAGCGATTGGAAATGCGGAAAGCGCCCGGCATCCTGCCGGTAATGATCGGCTGAGACGCCATCCACCATCAAGATGATCAATTTGTCAGACATTCACGATCCTTCCCTAACTCGCTGGGCTTGCTAATAAATGCGGGGGCATTGATGATGCCCCCGCGTACTGCTGTTCCGCTTGGGCTGCGCGCTTATTCCATCGAGAAAGCGCCCGGACGCAGATCGATGTAAAACTCTGGGTGCGGCTGCCATGTGATGCTGTCGCGCATGGCATAGAACTCCACGCTCTGGTACAACGGCGCGAACGGCACCAGCTCGTCGAGGATCTCGGCGATGCGGCGGTAGTTGGCCAGCCGCAGCTCTGGGTCGAGCGATGAAGCCGCTTCGGCGGCCAGCGCGCGGAACTCTTCGGTTGGCTGCCAGTACTGGCCCATCCACGAATCCCATGTTTGCACGATGCTGCTGGTGGCTGGGTCGCCGGAAGTGCCGAAGCTCTGCAAGGTAGCGACGTTCCGGCCAGCCAGCGAGCGATCGGCCCAGGCCGGCGTATCGAGCGGGTTATAGTCGACGTTGATGCCCACGGCCTGCCACATCTCGTTGATCACATCGGTCACGAGCTGGCCGTTGGTGTAATAGGCGTTGGGAGGCGTGAAGGCCAGCGGCTCGCCATTATAACCCGCTTCTGCCAGCAGGCGCATCGCCTCTTCTGGGTCGTAGGCGAAGTTAGGGCGCGTCTCATCGAAGCCAAACTCTCCCGGCAGGAAGTAGTCGTTCATCACACGAACCTGCCCATTCCACAACGCCTCGGCGATCAACTCGCGATCGATCGCCAGCGACAGGGCGCGGCGGATCAGCGGGTCGGCGGTTACGTTGCCTTCGTTGGTGTTGAAGTAGATGAGCATAAAGTTGAAGACCGGCACAGTATCGACGCGCAGACCCGCCTCGCCGCTGAGCCGCTCGACCTGATCAGGGCCGACCGTGGTGATGAAGTCCACCTCGCCGCTGCGCAGGGCCGCCACGCGCGTTGAGGCTTCCGGGATCAGGCGCACGATGACGGTATCGACGGGGGGTTCGCCCATCCAATAGTCGTCATGCGCTTCCAGCACCAGCCGATCGCCAGCTGCAAATGACGAGACCCGGAACGGCCCCGCGCCGATCGGCGCCGTCTGCACTGCCTCGAAACCGGCTTCTTCAACGTAGGCCTGTGGCATGATCGCCGAATACGGCGAAGCCAAGCGCAGCGGCAGCAGCGGATCGACACTTGGCGTGGTGATCGTCAGCTCCAGGTCGCCCGTCGCTTCGACCGATGCGATGTAAGGCAGGAAGCTGCTGCGGATGAAGCTCGGCTGTTCGCTGAACAACAGCCGGTTTAGGCTGTACGCCGCGTCTTCGGCCGTCATCACCGAGCCGTCCTGAAAGACGACGCCCTCACGCAGGGTGAAGACCCACGTCGTATCATCGACCGTTTCCCAGCTCGTCGCCAGCATCGGCTGAACGTTGCCGGCTGCATCGGTGCGGGTGAGCGAATCGAAGATCATATGATAAATACGATTCCCGATGATCGAACCCGGGACATGATGGGGGTCGAGCGAGCCGGGTTCGGCGTTGATGCCGATCGTCAGCGTCCGCCCCTCCTGCGCCGCCAGTGCGCCCGCCGAAAGCAGCGTCAGCAGCAGCAGGACTGCCAGTACCTTTAAGCGCCAATGCCTGTTCATGATGCGATTTCCTCCTGTTTGCGATGAATAAATGCCTATCACCCCAGTACAATTGAGCAGCACACTTTTACGACGCTGTCAGCGTCGCCAGCTCACCACGCAGTTAGCCCAAAGTCACATCGCTCAAATCGCGCAGCCAATCGCCGATCGTGCCGACGGCCATCGTCAGCAGCATCAGCGCGATGCCGGGCATGGTTGAGATCCACCACTCGTTCGCCAGATAGTCGCGCCCCTCGCTGATCATGTTGCCCCACGAGGGTTCCGGCGGCCGAATGCCGACGCCGATGAAGGAGAGGCCGCTCTCGAGCAGGATGACGCGGCCGACGCTCAGGGTGGCGATCACCAGCACCGGCGCCAGGATATTGGGCAGCAGATGCTCGCGGATGATGTGCGCCCCGCCGGCGCCGACTGCGCGCGAGGCGATCACGAATTCGCGCTCGCGCAGCGAAAGGACGACGCCGCGGATGATGCGCGCGAAAAACGGCCACGTGGAGATGGCAGCCAGACCGATCAGGACGCCGAGCGAGTTGCCCAGCACCAGCGCGACCGCCACGGCCAGCAGGATGAACGGCAGCGACAGCTGCACATCGACCAGATACATGATGACTTCATCGATCCAGCCGCGCGCGAACCCGCTGATCAGGCCGAGCGCGGTGCCCAACACCAGCCCGAGCGCGGTCGCGATGCCGCCGACCAGCAGCGAGACGCGGCCGCCGTGCAGCACTCGGCTGAGGATGTCGCGGCCGGTGGCATCGGTGCCGAGCGGGTGCTCCCAGCTTCCGCCCTCGATGAAAACGGGCGGCGCCAGCCGGTTGCGCAGGTTGATGGCCGTCGGCGAATGGGGCGAGAGTTGGCCCGCCAACAAGACGGCCAGCGTCAAGCCGGCTAGCACCAGCAGGCTCAGGTTAACGGCTGGCGTTGAACGACGGCGCAAAAAAACCAGGATGCCCGGACGCCGCGCACGCGCGGTTGAGGCAGGTTGCAAGGCTGGCGTGGTCAAGCGCACTGTTTCGGTCACAGCTTAATCCGTCTGAATACGTGGATCGACGAAGAAGTAGAGGCCATCAACGAGCATGTTGATGATGCCGAAGGCCGCTGCGCTCAACAGCACGATCGTTTGAACCACCGGGTAATCGCGCGCGCCGATCGAGTTGACTGCCAGCAAGCCGATCCCAGGCCACGAAAAGACCGTCTCGACGATGGCCGAGCCGCTGATGATGGCTGCCACCTGCAAGCCGATGATGGTCACCAGCGGGATGAGCGCGTTGCGCAGCACGTGCACGCTGACGACACGGCCAGGGCGCAGCCCCTTGGCCTGCGCAGTGCGGATGTAGGCCTCGCTTTGCACTTCCAGCACCGAAGAACGCGCCAGCCGGATGATGAAGGCCAGCGGGTAAATCGTCAGCGTGATGGTTGGCAGGATCAGGTGTCCGGGGGTATCGCGGCCGAATGACGGCGTCAAACCCAGTTCGACGCTGAAGATGAGGATCAGGACGATGCCGATGAAGAAAGCCGGCAGCGACTGCCCGGCCAAGCTGAAGCTCATGATGAAGCGGTCGAAGGGTTTGTCGCGCCGGTAAGCAGCGAGAACGCCCAGCGGCACGCCGAGCAGCACAGACAGGATCAGCGCTGGCAGCCCCAGCTCAAGCGTGGCTGGCACTCGCTCCAGCACAACCTCGAGCGCCGGCCGGTTGAAGCGGATCGAATTGCCCAGATCGCCGCGCAGCAAATCGCCCATGTAGACGGCGAACTGTAGCGGCAGCGGCTGATCCAGCCCCATTTGCGCGCGAATGCGCTGATAATCCTCCACCGATGCCGTTTGCGGCAGCATCAAGGCGACCGGGTCGCCAGAGAGCCGGCCGAGCATGAAAGTGAGCAGCACGACGCCGAACAAGGTCAGGAAGGTGCGGAGGAGGCGCAGTGCGAAAAAGCGGGCCATAGCTGAGCTGGTCTTTCGAGCGTGTACAAAGTCTTCATCACGTTAGCCCCTTTGCTTTAAGAAACTTTTGTCGTTTGTTTAAACGGCTGAAAGTGGGCTTTAAGTCTTATCCCGCTTTCACAAAATGCTCAGCCGCCGTTCAGCCGCTGAGAACGCTGCGCTTGCGCTTCAACTCGGCGGTAGAATTCCTCATGAGGTTTTGCTAGAGTCGAGTGCGCTTTTAATTAAAGAGGTGACGTTACGCAATTCGGCATTTTTCAGCCCCCACCCTAAATCCCTCTCCCTCAGGGAGAGGGATTTCGAAACTCCAGCTGTTCTGCGCCCCTTCTCCCTCATGGAGAAGAGGCTGGGGGATGAGGGCAACTGCGTAACATCCAGTAAAAGAGGATGGTTTGGCGCGATGCCTGTGATTCTGGGCCTTAACACCCATCATGCTGGGGCGTCGGCCGCCCTGCTGATCGATGGGCTGCCGGTCGCCGCAATCGCTGAGGAACGGCTTAACCGCATCAAGTATTATGCGGGCTTTCCTCGGCTAAGCGTGCTCAAGGTCATGGAGATGGGCGGGGTGACGTTCAAAGACCTTGATTACGTCGCCATCGGCCATGATCCAGGCGCCAACATGGTGCCGAAGGCGCGCTACCTGCTGGGCCATGTCGATAAGCTGCCCAACTTGCTGCGCATGCGGGCGGCCCGCCGGTCGCTGGGCGATTTGAAGGCGCTGCTGGCCGCTGAATGCGGCGTCGATGCATCTGCCCTGCGTTTCAAACAAGTCTTCGTCGAGCACCATCTGGCGCACATCGCCAGCGCCTATTTTGCGTCACCATGGGATCGGGCGGCTGGCTTCAGCATCGATGGGTCGGGCGATTTTGTCACCTGCATGCTGGCCGAGTGCCGCGACCGGACGATCGAGGTCAAACGGCGCATCTATGTGCCGCACTCATTGGGCTGGCTGTACACGATGGTATGCCAGTTCATCGGTTATGGCCAGTACGGAGACGAGGGCAAGGTGATGGGGCTGGCCCCCTACGGCAGCCCAACCTATCTCGAGACTTTTCGCGATATGGTGCGTTACAGCGACGACGGCATTCGATTGAACCCGGCTTACTTCGTGCCGCTGGGTGAGAACGCCGGCATCGATATCAACGACCACGGCGAGATGGTGATCCAGCGCCAGTATTCCGATCGCATGGTTGAGTTGTTCGGAGTGCCACGCCCGCCCGGGGCAGCGATCGAACAGCGGGAGATGGATCTCGCTTACAGCTTGCAGGCCGTCTTCGAAGAAGGCTACATGCATCTGCTCAACCTGCTGCACCGGCTCGTCCCGGTCGAGCGCGTGGCGATGGCGGGCGGCGCCGTGCTCAACAGCGTCGCCAATGGCAAGCTGTTCGATCGCACGCCGTTCACGCAGACGACCATTCAGCCAGCAGCCGGCGATGAAGGGCTGGCGCTGGGCGCTGCGCTTTACGTCAGCCAGGCGCTGTTAGGTGAAAAGACGCGCTATGTGATGCGCGATGCCTATCTCGGCCCGGCCTATGACCGCGCCGCGATCAAAGCCGCGCTCGACGGCGCCGGTCTCGTCTATCGCGAGCTGCCGCGCCACGAGCTGATCGAGACGGCCGTCAACTTGATCGATGGCGGGGCAGTGCTCGGTTGGTTTCAGGGGCGCATGGAGTGGGGGCCGCGCGCCCTCGGCAATCGTTCGATCCTGGCGCACCCGGGGCGCGCCGAGATGAAGGACGTCCTCAACGCGCGCATCAAACGGCGCGAGTGGTTCCGCCCGTTCGCGCCGGTCGTGCTGGCCGAGCGGCAAAACGATATTTTCGAACACAGCCATCCATCGCCGTTCATGCTGCACGTCTACAAGATCAGGCCGCAGTGGCGCGAGCGGCTGGCCGCCGTCTGTCACGTTGACGATACGGGCCGGCTGCAAACCGTCAGCCGTGAGGAGAACCCGCTCTACTACGACCTGATCGCGCGTTTCGGCGAGCAGACGGGCATCCCCGTGCTGATCAACACCAGCTTCAACGAGAACGAGCCGATCATTTGCACGCCCGAGGAAGCGGTCGATTGCTACCTGCGCACGCGCATGGATGCGCTGGTGATCGGCGATTTCCTGTGCATCAAACCGCCGACGGAAGAGCAGGCGTCGGCGCTGCCGGAAGCCCGCAGCGCGGGTGCTCAGATGACCTCGTAGCTGAGGTTCCAGCGCTGGATGGCGTCGGCCACGATCGACTGCGTGCCGAAGATCAAGACCGTGCCGTCGCTCCCGGCCCGTTCAAGCGCCAGGTCGACTGCTGCATCGAGCGTTTTGGTATGCGTCACGTCGTTATTAAAGCGGCGCGCAGCGGCCAGCGCGCGTTCGCGCTCCGGGAAGCGCAGCGTCACGTTGCGCGTCGTCTCGGTCAAAATCAGCGCGTCGCACACCAGGCCAAGCTCGGTGTAGACGCCGAGGTAATCCTTATCTTCCGGCACGCCAATGATGCCGATGATGGGGTCGGTCAGCCGCCCTTCGAGGCTTTGCGCCGCCAGCCGCGCCGATTCGGCATTGATCGCGCCATCGAGATAGACCGCGGGCCGGTCTTGCAGTTTTTGCAGGCGGCCGGGCCAGTTGACTCGTTTTAAGCCCGCGCGGATGGCCTCAACATAGGCTGGCGCGCCGTGCGAGATGCCCGGCAGGCGGCTGTGCATGTTGCCGACTCCCTGCACCGCCAGCGTCGCATTGGCGACCTGATACCGCCCAAGCAGGCTGATTTCGACGACGCCATAGCGGCCTAATTCCATCAAGATGCCGTTTTCCGTCTGCCCGCGATACTGCCCCATGTCGTTGGGCGCGATCCACGCGAATTCGGCGTCTTGGGCATCGGCTTCGGCTTGCAGCACGGCGAGCACTTCGGGCGCCTGCGGCACGCTGTAAGCGTAGCAGTGCGGCTTGATGATGCCAGCTTTGTGCCACGCAATCCGCTCAAGCGTCTCGCCGAGGTGCTCGGTATGCTCCAGCATGATCGGGGTGAACAACGCCAGCCGGTTGGGCACAACGGCGATATCGTCGAAGCGGCCGCCGCGGCCCACTTCGAGCATGGCCGCGTTGACGCCCTGCTCGTCGAACCAGCGCAGCGCGATGGCGAGGAAGATGCCCTGCGGGCTGAAATACTGCTGGTCGTTCAGCCCGGCTTCGATCGTGTCGATCGTCGGCGCCAGCTCTTCAAGGATGCGCAGCAGGTCAGGCTCAGGGATGGCGCGGCCGTTGACGCGAATGCGCTCGCGGTACGTCACCAGGTGTGGGCTGGTGATCAGCCCGACCGTGTGGCCGAGCTGTTCGAGCAGGCGGGCCGCGATGACCGTGGTCGAGCCTTTGCCTTTGCTGCCCGTCACCACGCCGTACTGACGCGGCCGGCGCAGCAGGTTGTGCGTTTTGAGCAGCGTGAGCGTGGGGCTAACATCGCGCGTCAGCTCATCGGGGCCGCGCGTCTTGCCTCCCAGCTTGCGCAATGAGCGAAAGATGTAAGCGATCGCTTCACTTTCATTGGCGAAACGGTTCGTCATCGTTTGCCTTTCGTCCGATCTTCGCAGGCAAGCCGTCTCACTCAACCCGAGCGGATGCAGCTACAATAGGAGCAGGGGAGGTGTGAAGCGTCTCGCCGCCCGCTCCAGACTTGGATACCGCGTCCTCAGTCGATGAGGTGTTGGCCACCGATGAAGTCGTTTGTGCCCCTGATTGTGCTTATTCTTTTCCTTTTCGCCAGCCCCAATCTTGCGGCTGCCGCGCCATGCCCCAACGCGCCGGCGCCGCGCTTGTATCACGGTGCGACCGGCGTGGTGGCGACCGGCGTCGGCCCGCTCAATTTGCGCGCCTTGCCGGCCGTCTCAACCGGCATCGTCGCCCAACTTTACAGCGGAACGCGCATGCGCGTGCTGGCCGGGCCGAGCTGCAACGGCGGCTACAACTGGTGGCGCGTTGAGCTGGCCAATGGGCGGCGCGGTTGGGTCGCTGAGGGCGATTGGGATCGCTATTATGTGTTGTTGGAGCGAGAGGCCGACCGCCGCATCGACCCAGTCGCCGCATCGTGCCCGCCGCTGATCAGTGGGAGGCCATGCTTTACGCGATGATGCGGGGTCTGTTTCCGCTCGTGCTGCTGGGCATGTCGGTCGTTTTGCTGGCCGGCTGCAACTTCCGTTTGGGAATGCCGCGCCCGAGTCCCGAACCCACAGCGACGGCCGAGCCACCTGCGCCGCAGTTGGTGGTCGCTTTTGTCGATGGGGGCCATCTTTATGTGTGGCGCTTTGGCGATGGCGCGCCGCATCGGGCCGCCGAGCGCGTCACGTCGCCACCGCATCTCTCTCCGGATGGACGGCAGGTCGCCTTCACGCGCGGGCAGGAAGGTCGCGCGCAGACGCTCTGGCTGGTCGAGCTGGAGCGCGATGCGCAGCGGCAGCTCACGGCGATCGGCGAGCTGCCGGCGCGTCCGGGCGCCAGCCCGGCCATCGCGCAGATCGGCTGGCTCGATGCGGAGACGCTCTACTTCAATACCGAACAAGTCTTCACATGGGGAACTCTGCCGGATCACAACCTCTATCGCGTTGATGTGGGCAGTCCCACGCGCGCCGCGCGCCCATCGCCCAGCCTGATCCTGCCGGCCGGTGTGGGCGGAGCGTTCACACCCAGCCCAGATGGCCGCTGGCTGATCACCGTCAATCCGGGCGTATACGATACCACTCCGGGGATCGTGCACCTGCTCGATCCGCGCGGTGAGATCGTGCGCATCGCGCATCGCTTCATCGCAGTGACGACGGCCGCTGAAGTGCCGTTCTACCCGCCGGTCGAGTGGCTGCCCGACAGCAGCGGCGCTCGGGTGACGATCCCCGATCGGCGCGCCTTGACCGAGCCGGCCTCAGCCCCGCCCTCGGCGGTGTGGTTAATCCCAGTGAGCGGAGAAGCGCGCGTCGTCGGGATCGGGCCGGTCGGCCCGCAGGGCCTTCCGGTCTGGTCGCAGCGCTCAGGCGCCATGCTTTACAGCGTGCCGTCAGCGGAAGGCCGCGACCTCATACGCGCCGAGGCCGATGGCTCCAACGCAGCGCTGGCGGCCGCTGGGTTGGGGGCAGTTTACGCGTGGCTGCCAAACAGCGATCGGTTCGTGTTCGGGGCGGGGGTGGGCGCGCCGCTGCTGCTCGATCGCGAAGATCGCGGCGCGCCGCAGATCATCGCCGAACGCGCCGCGCGCTTTCTCATCGCGGGGAACTGGATCGTCTATGCCGAGGACGAGCGCCCGCCGACCGAGCTGCGCTACGTCAACACTGCGACCGGTGAGCAGGGGGCGATCGCGCGATTGACGGGCGGCCCCCCCGCTTTTGATGCGATCGTTCCGCTGGCGTGCTGCGGCCAAGATTGATCACCGCAGCGCGTTTCTGCGTACAATAAAAGCAGTCATCGGGTCGAGGCGAGGAGCGTCATCATGCGGGGACTGCTGTGCCGGTTTTTCCTGATCGCTGTGCTGCTCGCGCCGCTGGCATCGATCGGCGCGCAGGGGGAGGTTCCGCCTGAACTCGGTGTCGCCCTCAGCGAGCTGAGCCGCGCCCTAGGCCGCACTGTCACGCTGCAAGATCTGACGACGTGGACGTTCGTCATCAACCGGTATTCTGACAGCGCGCTCGGCTGCCCTTACGTCACCAACCCGTACTCGATCCCTGGGGGGATCACCGCATACATCTTCTCGCTGCTGATCGACGGCACGCCCTATGTTTTTCATGTGGCGCAAGGGGGCGAGCTGGTCTTCTTGTGCAGCCCTGGGCTGGTCGCGCCGACGCAGCCGCCGGCGTTGGGCTTCGATCTCTGCCCGCCCAATTATGCGGGTTTCCTGCCGCCGCGCCTGCGCGTTGGCGGGGGTGCGCGCATTCGAGAGGGTGGCGCGCCCAACCGCGTGCGCGCGCAGCCTAACCTCGGCGGCGCTCAGATCGGCACGTTCCGGCCGGGCAGCATGGCGCAGGTGATCGGCGGGCCGAGCTGCGACGCCAATTCGCGCATCATTTGGTGGCAGGTGCGCGTTGATGAGATCACGGGCTGGACCGCCGAGGGCGTGCTGCCTGATGTCTACTATCTGGTTCCGGTCGGCACTGCCGAGATGCCGCTCCCAATCGAACGCAGCCTGATCACGCCGTTCAACCTCGATGCGCTTGAGGTGCTCGCCGTGCTGCCGGTCCCAGAGGTGATCGACCTCGCCTTCAGCGCCGACCAAGCGCTGTTGGCGCTGGCCAGCGCCAGCGGGGTGATCGTGTACCTGCTTCCGGAGCTGGTGCAGGAGAGTTCGCTGACCACCGCCGAGATTTCGGCGACGGCCGTCGCCTTCAGCCCCGATGGGCGCTATCTGGCCTATGGGGTGTTCACGTCAACGCTCGTGATCGCCGACGGCGAGGATGACGGCTCCACCTTCGAGCTGCCCGACCCGCCGAGCGAGGGCATCAATGCGCTCGCTTTCAGCCCGGCCGACCGCGACCTGCTGGCGGTGGGAAGTGGCAGCCTGTTCGGTGGCGCTGGTCGCGAGTCGATCGGCCTGTACCATGTCGGCCGTGCGGCGCTGGTGGCGCGGCGCAGCGCCAATTTTTGGGTGAACAGCCTCGCCTTTAGCCCCGATGGCGCGCTGCTGGCATGGGCTGATTCATCCCTGCATCTGTATGACCTGGCGCTTGGCCGAGATATCGCCGTTTATCCGGTCGAGGCGCCGTTGTTTACGCCCGTGGCCTTTCTGCCTGCTGAAGCGCCAGGGGCCGATGCCCTCGCCTATGCCGATGGGACAGTGGTTTATCTCGAGCCGCTTGGGCCGGCGATCGAGCGGCGCAGCTATGAGCTGGCCGAACCCAGCCTGGTTCCGCGCGCGATCGCGTTCAGCCC
>DAOTYT010000046.1:0-3821 GCA_034434615.1 Anaerolineae bacterium
GGGGTTGGCCAGTCTGCGCAGGAACAAGCGCTGCGCCGCGGGGTCGATATTCTCATCGCCACGCCCGGCCGCCTGCTCGATTTGATGGAACAGCGCATCGTTCGCCTTGATGCAATTGAGTATTTCGTCCTCGATGAGGCCGACCGGATGCTGGATATGGGCTTCATCCACGATGTGCGCCGAGTGGTCGCCGCGCTGCCCAAGCGCCGGCAGACGCTGTTTTTCTCGGCGACGATGCCGCCCGATATCCAGCAGCTGGCCGCCAGCATTTTGAGCGCTCCCGTCTACGTCGAAGTGACCCCGCAGGCAACCACAGTAGAAAAGATCGACCAAAG
This sequence comes from Anaerolineae bacterium, assembly GCA_034434615.1. Taxonomy (GTDB): domain Bacteria; phylum Chloroflexota; class Anaerolineae; order Aggregatilineales; family Phototrophicaceae; genus Flexifilum. The sequence continues at coordinate 336 of DAOTYT010000046.1, forward strand.
CGTTTTCTTCGTCGAACAGGCGCAGAAGCGGCATCTGCTTGAGCACCTGCTGCGCGCTGCCAGCGTCGAACGCGCGTTGGTCTTCACGCGCACCAAGCACGGGGCTAACCGCGTCGTGAAGCAGCTTGCTGCGTCCGGCATCGAGGCTGAGGCCATTCACGGCAACAAGAGCCAAACGGCGCGCGAACGAGCGCTGAGTAATTTTCGCGCCGGGGCGACGCGGGTGCTGGTCGCAACCGATATCGCCGCCCGTGGTCTCGATGTCGACGGCATCTCGCACGTGATTAACTTTGACCTGCCCAACATTCCGGAAACGTATGTCCATCGCATCGGCCGAACAGCCCGTGCTGGCGCTTCCGGCGTCGCGTATTCGTTTTGCAGCCAGGAAGAACGCCCCTATCTGCGCGATATCGAAAAGACGATTCGCCTGCGCATTCCCGTCATGCGCGACCACCCCTACCCATCGCCGTTAGGGCGGCCAGAACCTACCCAGATCAACGGGGCGGCCAGTGCGCTCGGCCCGCCAGAACGCGCCGGAACAATCGGCACCAATGGCAGCGCGTCCACCGCTCAAATGGGTGATGCCAAGCGGCGGCGACGCCGGCAGCGGCCGCGATCAGCAGCCGCGCGCCGCCGCGAGCAGCAGTATTGACTCGTGGCCCCATCGACCCATCGCCTAATTGCGCGATCGATGGCAACTTGTTAAGATACTCGCCAGTGCGGCAGTTGCGGAAATGGGGCGGTTATGCGCCGGCGCTCGCTGATCTTCTTCTTGATCCTGAATGTGATCGTCTCGCTGAGCGTAGTCGCGCTGGCATTGAACGTCTTTGACGCGCAGCGCGAACGCGACCAACAGCCGATCGTGGTCACCGTGCCCATCATCCTGACAGCGACACCAGACCCGAATGCAACGGTGCCCGTCATCATCCTGACGGCCACCCCAATGCCCGGCACGGTCATTTTGCCGACCGGCCTGATCGAGGAATTCAGCGCTGCGCAGACGCGCGTTCCGCTGCCCACCATCGACGAAGCGCTGCTGGCGCAGAGCCAGTCTCTGCAAGGGACGGCGACTGCGCTGCCAGCCGGCTGCATCTTGCACGAGATTCAGGCTGGCGATACGCCGTTCGGCGTAGCCGAGCGCTACGGCGCCAATGGGTTCGAACTGATGGCGATCAACGGCCTTGATGAGATCGCCGCCAGTAATTTGCAGATCGGCCAAATCCTGATCGTGCCGCTCGAGGGCTGCGAGGCCGGCGTGCAGGCGCTGGCCGCGACCCAGACTGCCGCCGTCGCCACGCCAGAGCCGACCGATACCCCCACTCCTGAAGTGACCGAAGCCCCTACGGGCACCTCAACGCCGACGCCAACCGCTTCGCCCACAATCACCTTGACGCCGACGCCCACGCCCACGCCAACCACCACCATCCCGCCGACGGCCGCCAACGCGCAGGTCGAAATCGTGCGCGTGCTGAATGTCGGCGATGTGACCGGGGAAAGCGTCGATATTCGCAACAACGGCCCGGTGATCGACCTGTCGGGATGGACGCTGCGCTCCAGCGATGGCAGCGTCTTCACGTTCCCCGATCAGCGGCGGCTGTTCCAAGGCAGCACGATCACGGTGTTCTCGCGGGTTGGCACCGATACAGCCATCGCGCTGTTCTGGAACCGGCAGGAGCCGGTTTGGACCTCCGGCGCGACGGCCACCTTGATCGATGCGCAGGGGCGCGCGCAGTCCGTTTTCACGATACCCTAGCGCAACATCAGGGAAGCGCACCGCGCAATTTAACAGGATGAGAACCCGCGTGGTTCTGCACAGAAAGGAAATGCAGCTATGGGCCAACGGCGCCTTCTCATTACCCTGCTGGCGATCGTGCTCGCGCTGGCGATGCTCGCCATGCCGGCGCTGGCGCAAGGCGAACCGCCAGCCCAATTGAACACAGCATTGTCTGATCTATCGGCGCGGTTGGGGCAGGTCATCACGCCGCGTACGATCGAGCGCTACCAGTTCACCCAGATCCTGTTTGGAGACTCTACCCTGGGCTGCGAATTCGTGGAACCGATCGAGGGCATCCGCCCGGGCAGCATCGCTGGCTACCAGTTTCTGATCACCTATCGCGGCCAAACGTTCGATTACCGCGTGGCTGCCGATAACAGCATCGTCTTTCCATGCGATGAGGAACTGCTGGCGCTTGAACCTGCGATCGAGCTGGGATACATCGCTGACCCGTGCCCGCCCGATTTTCGCTTCTTCCTGCAGCCACGGCTGCGCGTCGGCGGGCAGGCGCGCGTGATCGGCAGCGACGGCAACCGCCTGCGGACGGCTCCCTCGCTGGAGGCCGACCAGATCATCGTGGTCAACCCAAACACGATCGTCGATGTCATCGGCGGGCCGAGCTGCAGCCCGGGAGGCATCGTTTGGTGGCAGATCGCCGCTTTCGGTCAGGTCGGCTGGACGGCGGAGGGCGTGCTGCCCGATACTTACTTTTTGGAACCAGTGACCAGAGTGGCCACGCAGGCGCCAACGCCAGCGCCCGTGTCTGTGGATGCGAGCGCGGCTGAGCCCGCGTTCGCGGCCGTGAACGGAGACCGCATCGCGCTCTACGACTACGCGCCTGGCCGCGGCCTCTTGAGGCTGACGACGGTTGGCGAGGCGCTCAATCCATTTGCTTTGCAGGTGGGGGTGCCGATGGCGTGGAGTCCTGATGGCAGTTTCCTCGCCTATATCGTGCGCGAAGCGGGCGGCACGACGGCCGATCTGTACGCCATCTTTTCGCCCGCGAGCGCCAATACGCCCCCGGTGCTGCTCGATACTGACGTCTATGCCGATCTTGGCGTCAGTTTCACGCCGGACGGGGATGTGCTCTATGCGCGGGCGCGCGCCAACGCTGCGCCGCTCGCGACGACCGACCTGCCGCCGGGGGGCGGCGCGCTGCTGATCGACATATACGCGCAGTCGCCGCTTGGTCAAACCCCGCCGCAGCCGGTGGCCGAGGTTCCGTTTGGTGTTGGCTGCGGTGGCATGGCGCTGCCCGATGCGCAGCAGTTCTATGCCGAGGCTGGCGTTAACGGCCGAGCGCCGCGGCTCGCATTGACTCGCTTCGGCCTGCTGTACACCACCAACTGCACCGGCAGCGGAACCGCGCTGGTCGATCCAGTCAGCGGCGACTGGCGGCCGCTCGGCACGAATTTGAGCCGCTTCGCCGTCTCGCCAGATGGCACGCGCGTTATCGGGCTGGCCGACCCCGAACCGGGGTTCGGCGACGGCATGCTGACGATCATCGATCTGGCCAGCGGGGCGGAGACGACGTTGGTGACCATCGCGCAGCCCGATCAGGTGGCGTGGGGGCCCGGCGGAGAGATCTATTACAGCACGCGGACGCCGGTCGGCGTCGTCCCCGGCTCTGCCGCGCTGATGACCGGCGACCTGACAGCCTATGCCGTGAGCGTACACCGCATCGATCTGGAAGCCGCCACCGATGCGGAGAT
>DAOTYT010000047.1:0-14564 GCA_034434615.1 Anaerolineae bacterium
TGCGAAGGGTGCGGGCCGCGGCGCTAGGGCGGTAATTCAGCGTTTCGACTGCGTGGTTAACGCGCGCTAGAACAGCTGGCGAAACCTGTATTTCGTTACGTAAAATCTTTGATACCGTCTGATAGCTTACACCAGCCATCTCAGCGACGGTCTTAAGCGTAGGTTTATTGGACATAAGCTAACAAGTATCTCTAATAATCTAGGCGAACGTTCGCCTAACGCCTAGATTAGTTCAGAATTCGGTTTTGGTCAAGTTTTTCTAAGAAAAAGTGATGGCTGCTCCAGGGTGTGTTAACGCTTCATGAAAATCCGTATCGAAGCGATCAAAGTGGGGTTTAAGCCTTTGATGGGTTTATGCATATGAAGGAATTCCAATGAAGGTGTTCATCGCCGGTATTGACGGGTATCTCGGCTGGCCGTTAGCCCAATATCTTACAGCTCGTGGACACGAAGTTGCGGGTATCGATCGATTTTTGCGCCGCCAGTGGGTGGATGAAGTTGGCAGCCAAAGTGCGCTGCCAGTCTTCTCGATCGAGGAACGGCTCGCGGCATTCAAGGCGCGTTATGGTGAAACACTGAAGTTCGTCGAGGGTGACTTGCTCGACTACCCAACCCTGAAACGAGTGCTGGCTGATTTTCAACCCGATGCGATCGTTCATTTGGCCGAGATGCCGTCGGCCCCATATTCGATGATCGATCAGCAGCACGCAGCCTTCACACAACATAACAACGTCATTGGCAGCTTGAACGTGTTGTGGGCTATGCGCGAGGTTTGTCCACAGGCGCACCTCGTTAAGCTCGGTACAATGGGCGAGTACGGCACTCCTAACGTCGATATCCCCGAAGGGTTCTTCGAGATCGAGTATCGGGGACGCAAGGACGTGATGCCATTCCCTCGCCAGGCCAACAGTTTTTATCACCTCACCAAAGTTCACGATACGCACAATACCATGTTTGCTTGCAAGACGTGGGGCTTGCGCTCGACCGATATTATGCAGGGTGTTGTGTTCGGGACACAGATCGACGAAATGGGTGAAGATCCGCGGCTGCGCAGCCGCCTCGATTTTGACCAGTGCTTTGGCACCGCCATCAATCGCTTTGCCTGCCAAGCGGTAATCGGGCACCCACTGACTGTCTATGGGGGCGGCACCCAGAAACGCGGCTTTCTCCCTATGCGCGACTCGATGCAGTGCCTAACGCTCACTATTGAAAACCCGCCAAAGCTCGGCGAATACCGCGTATTCAACCAGTTTGAAGAATGCTACACAATTGACGAACTGGCCGAGAAGGTGCGTCAAGCTGGAGAGGCTATCGGGCTGGACGTTGAGATCGCAAACTACGATAACCCGCGCACAGAGCGCGAGGAGCACTACTACAATCCCGACCGCCATCATCTGATCAACCTGGGCTATCAGCCGACACACGATGTGGTCGCTGAAGTGCGCATTATGCTGCGCGATCTGCTGCCCCATCGAGAGCGAATCTTGGCAAAAAGTGATATCCTAGTGCCCGATATCCGCTGGGATGGCGCTCGCCGTCGGTCGCAAAAACTGACGCAGCCGATCGCTTCAGCTTAATCCGATATCAAAAACAATCGCTCACAGGTGCGGGGAAAGGTCCACCTCGCGCCTGCCTTTAATTGGAGCCGTCGCAATGGTGCAGTTCCTCATTTTGAAAGATCTGACTTTAGACCAACGAACCAAGATCATGCGCCGTGCCGAAAAAGATATCCGTGACCTGCTGCCGCTGGCGCAGGAAGTCATTGATCGGGTGCGCCTAGAGGGTGATGCGGGTGTCGTCTATTACGCTCGTAAGTTTGATGCGCCAGCGTTTGAGGCGTCTCTGCTTCGCGCTGCCCCAGAGGACTTCGCAGCAGCGCGTCAGGCCGTCCCGGCCCCGGTGATCGAAGCCATCGAGCATGCCCATGATAACATTCAACGGTTTCATGCCGAACAGATGCCAGAGCCGATGTGGTTCACGCAGGTGAAACCTGGCATTCTAGCGGGCGAGAAAGTCACCCCGGTCGCCAGCGCCGGTCTGTATGTGCCGCGCGGAAAAGGCGCATTTCCTTCGGTGATGCTGATGCTTGCCACCCCGGCAAAAGTCGCGGGGGTGCCGCACATCGTCGTCGTCACCCCGCCCACACCAGATGGCAGGGCCGATGCGGCATCGCTCGTCGCGGCTGAAGTGTGCGGCGTCGATGAGGTCTATGTTGTAGGCGGCATGCAGGCGATCGCAGCGCTGGCTTATGGCACCGAGACCATTCCGCGGGTTGCCAAGATCATTGGCCCCGGCAGCAGTTACGTCTCTGCGGCCAAACGCCTGCTGTACGGCACGGTTGATGTCGGTTTGCCTGCCGGGCCCAGCGAGTCGATCATCCTCTGTGATGAGTATGCCGACCCTCGGCTGGCAGCGCTCGATTTGCTGGTCGAGGCTGAACATGGGCCAGACTCAGCAGCTCTACTGGTTACGCACAGCCGAGAGCTGGCCGAAGCTGCGTACCAGCTGCTCCCCGCGTATATTGAGGCCCTGCCAGAATGGCGGCGTGAGTTCGTCACCACAGTCTTGAGCAACTACGGCGGCATTCTACTGACCGAGTCGCTTGAGGAGTCAATTGCTTTTGTGAACGATTACGCGCCAGAACACCTCGAAGTGTTAACCGCGGAACCGTTTGTCACTTTGCAAAAGCTGCAAAACGCGGGCGAAATTCTGCTTGGCCCGCTCACGCCGATCCCAACGGCCAATTACTGCCTCGGCCTGAACGCGATCCTCCCCACTGGCGGGTTTGGGCGCAGCTTCTCGGCCGTCAGCGTCGAGGATTTTCTCAAGCGCAGCGGCGTCGGCTATCTTTCGGCGGAAGGATACGCGAGTCTTCAGAACACGGCAGCCGTACTTGCCGACTATGAAGACTTTCCCGCCCACGCCATGGCGATTCGGAAGCGTAATGAAATCCTCGGGCTATGAGCGTACTCCAGACGATCCAGCAGCTCCAGTTTATCGATCAAAGCGCAGCAGAGCAGCTTCTGCTGCTCTTTTTACGCGACATAAGCCCCTTTAACGTGATCTCAGTCCGTTTGCGGCCGTTAGCGGTGTCGCTGAACTCATTCAATGGCTTCATGATGCTGGATGATGGTCGCGAACTGTTCTTCAAAACACATACCGAGACCGATACCATCATCGATGAGTACTATCATGCTGATCAGTTGGCCCAGGCCGGCTATCCCGTCGTCCAACCCCTCTACGCCTCTCAGGAAGCGGGCAAGCAGATTTTGATTTATCAGGTCATCGACGATCCTTCGGTCTTCGATGTCGCGTGGAGAATTGAGCAGGGCGACAGCACGCTGCTTGCTGCGCTGACACGCGCACAAGAAGCGGCGGACGATGCGCTGCTGAGCATCTACTTGAACACACTCGCCGAACAGACGGCCGAGCAAGCTGCTAAAGCGCCGATCCACCAATTGTTTCACCACCGGCTCGCAGGTGGAAGACTGGCGCGCTTCTACGGCACCGCCAGCACTCCAGTTGATCTCACCTTGCCGGGGGGAACGTTCAGCATGCGACAGGTGCGCGCCGCGCGCTGGACGATCAACGATCAAATTTATGAGATAACCCTTGACGGCCTGATCGAGAAGGCGCTGCGGTTGTTGGAACCGGCACAGGCTGGGCCATCGATCGTCGGGCACGGCGATGCGCACAACGGCAACGTTTTTTTCGAGCAGGCAAGCAGCAGCCTGGTTTATTTTGACCCCGCGTTTGCGGGCCGGCATCATCCATTGCTCGACCTTGCCAAACCGTTGTTTCATAACGTGTTTGCGATGTGGATGTATTTCCCACGCGAAAAGGCTGAAACTTTACAAATTTCATTTCGGCCAGAGGGCTTACACTGGCGGGTGACGCACAATTATTCGCTGCATCCTGTTCGACAAATGTTTCTCGAAAGCAAGTTAGTGCGTGTGCTCGTGCCTCTGCTGCGCGAATTGGCTGCGCGTAACTGGCTGAGACTGGACTGGCGAGATTATCTGAAAGCCGCGTTGTTCTGCTGCCCATTGCTGACCATGAATCTAGCCGATAGGAAGAAATTCCCGCCGGAGATTAGCCTGCTCGGGCTGGCGATGAGCATCGAAATGGGAGCCGAGAGCGCCGGCACGCGCAGTATCATCGACAGCGCGTTAGACCGGGCGCAGGCGCTTTTATCCGAACAGGTTTAGCGCGGGTGCGTTAAACCGAGCTGTTCGCACAGGCGGGCAAAAGTAGGCGAGGTCTCCAGGAACACGTAGCGAACTGGAGTTGCGGCGGCCTGCGTCGCGCCCAAAGCGCGCAAATGTTCCACAGCTTCTACCAGGGCGCGCTGCGGCACGATAAGCGTAATGGTAAACCAGCGCTCGTCACTTGTTGCTTCATCAGGCGCTCCGTAGATTGGCGCAATCGTTGGCCCCTGAAGCCCGCGGGTGAGCGGGTTTTGCGCCACCGAACGAGCCACCGCTTCGGCATCGCGACCGCGGATATTTGCGGTTACGTGCGCGTAGCCACGTCCTTGCAGCGCAGCGTCGATATACTCCAGAAGGGTTTCCACCACACTGCGCACTGGAGCGCAGCGCAGCAGCGCCTGCCGGTTGCCGACTAAACAGGCCTGCGACTCCATGATGACGCCGTCGAACAGGGGTTTGAGGTGATTTTCGCGCAGCGTCGTGCCAGTTTGAACCAGATCGACGATGACATCAGCATAGCCGATGGTCGGAGCAGCTTCGATGGCGCCTTCCGCGCTCACGAGTGTGAAGTGATGGATACCGCGGCTGTGCAGAAATTGACGCGTTTGCTCTGGGTACGTCGTTGCGATGCGCAGGTTGCGATGCTTGGTCTCTCGAAAGTCGAGCGCGATCTCGGCCAAATCGCTCATACCTTCGACATCGACCCAACTTTCAGGGACGGCGACGAGCAGGCGGCAGTACCCATAGCGCAGATCATCATGGATCACGATCAGATCGCCGCCGCCATATTCCCGCACAACGTCAAGCCCGGTGATGCCGAGCTGCGCTGTGCCGTCTGAGACTTTGTAAACCACATCGATGACGCGCTGAAACAAAACGTCGATGCTGCCAAGGGCTGGCATCGAACCGGTGTACTGTCGAGGGTTGGGCTTCTCGACGCGCAGGCCACACTCGCTCAGAAATTGCAGCGTCGGTTCGGCGATAGCCCCTTTACTGGGCAGCGCCAGCATTACGCGATCAGTCACGTTCAGTCTCTCTGCAATGCAGCAATTACGGCGTCCATCTCGGCAATCGTAAAATGCTCTGCGCCCAAGCTAAGAGAATGATCAGCGTTGACAATGAGTAATCGTCCATGAGCGCTCTCTAGGTCAACGGGGCTGATCAGCTCGATCGTCTGCCCATGCGTTCGCAGCATCTGGCTCCACTGGATCGCCTGTCGCTCGGCGCCTGGTTGGTAGCATAAACGCCAGCTTTCGTCACTCGAGGCGATAGAGTAGGGTAGGGCATTCACAATTGGGTTGAGGTAATAAGCAAATCCTACCGCGGCGCTGTTCGGCATGCCACCGAGCAGGCGAGGCAAATCGTCATAACGACCACCTCCGCCCAACTTGCCGCCGTCCTGCGCGCGCAGTTCGAAGATCATGCCGGAGTAATAATCCCAATCTCTGGCCAAAGCTGGCGCAATCGTGATCTGCGCTTCATCCACGCCATGCTCGACGATAAGACTCACTGTATGCCGCCATTGATCAAGGATTGCGACTGCCTCAGGCGTGATGCGCCCCAACAGTTGCGCAATCTCATCAAAAATATGAACGGTTTGGCCTTCGAGGCTAAGCAGATCGGTGAGCAAATCAACCGCGCGAATGTACTGCTCACGCTCGACAGCGCGGCGGCGCTTCTGCAGAAGGCGGCGCGTGATGTCATCGCGCGTGCGACCACCCATGGCCGTGCCGCGCTGTGTGGCTTGAAGCATCCGATCGAGCAGATAAGACAAATCCGCCTCGACGTCTTCGCTCTGCGCTAGTTCGATCAGCATGGGTTGACTGCCGGTTAAACGATCGACCAAATCAAGCACTTGCTCTTTGCCATGGTCTGAGCGTCGCAGCATGTGGAGATTTGCCAGCAGCAGCCGCTGCGATCGTGGATCTAAGCCGAACTGGTTCAGCACACTGCGCAGCAGCTGAACATGCCCCATCATGATGCGGAAGTCGGTCAAACCATATTCGGATAGGCCGAGCGCAGCAGCAGCGACAACTTCAGCATCGGCTAGCGGGCCGGGCATGCCGAATAGTTCTGCGCCTACACTCATGGCTTGGCCTAACGCATGTCCAGCTTCTGGCAGATCGGAGAAAATATAGCCGCTGAACTGCCAGCGGACAGGCCTGCGTGCAGTCGCCTGCTCACGAGCATAAACAGCAGCAGCCGTAGCCGTGAATTCCGGGCGCAGCGCAAGATGATGAGCGCGGTGCTCAAACGTGAACAGCCGGTTGACGATCTGATCACCAGCCAGCGTCAGGAAAAGTTCTGCCGGCTGAATGACGGGGGTTTCCATCTTTTTATATCCGAACGCCGCCAAGTGACGTTCGAATATCACCGCGGCGTTCAGAGAGCTGCGACTGTCAATGAACGATAGAGGCTGCACGGGTGGCTCCGATGTCAAGATGATGCTGCGGCCACCATGATAACGCGCTTTCTAGGCGTCGCAATGGTCAATCTGAATGGAGTAGAGCCACAGCATCTTGCCCCTGATCGATGCTAGCGATACTCTCCGCTGCTGTAAACGTAAACAGCCATGCCCGTGCTGTTCGGTGTCGTAAAATCAAACTCTACCGCTGCCCAATGGTAAAGCCAATGTGCATCGGTGATGGACATATTAACGCAGCCTCGGCTGTGCCGATAGCCAAAGCTGTTATGCCAGTAGGTGCCGTGTAGGCCGATATCACCATCAAAGTACATCGTCCACGGCACTTCCTCAAGATAATAGAATTCCGGACGGCCAGCCAGGCCGCTCATGATCGTGCGTGGATAACGAATATAGACATTGAAAATACCTTCGCGTGTGGAATACTGCGGCAGGCCAGACGAGATCAACGTGGCAAAAACCGGGGTTTCGCCGTCATAGGCGATCAAAACCTGTTCGTAGAGATCTACACTTACCCAGCGGTTTGTGTTAATCTCAGCCGGGCGTTCAACTGGCAGAACTTTAGCCACGCGCCGCTGCTCGATCCACTGGTCAACACCGATTTGATACCAACGCCATGTATCAACTTCTACCGTGTCGTAAATATTGATCAATTGATAACGCAGCACTGGCAAATCGCCATCAGTTGGATCGGCGCCCGGTGACCGGCTTGGGATCGTGTTGCCCAGCACCCAGGCGACGGTATACGGCAGCGTATCGCCAAGCAGGATGCCGGAAAACTGCGAAGGATAGACATCGGTTAGGGCGGAGGTCAAGACCCACTGCCCAGGATTGATGAGCGTCCATTCGCCCTCAGTTCCCTGCGTTGTCAGAAAATTGAACCCCGCATCAAGGGTGCGCAGATAATTTCCATACGGGGCATCATAGATATCGAGCGGGCCGCGCGCACGTTGATAGCGACGATCATTGATCAAGGCCGGATCGACAGCAAGCTGAATGACGTTAGGCCGAGGATACGCAGCGATTTCCTCTGGGGAGATGCCCACGCGGTTGGGGTTATCCGCACAGGTTGTTTCTGCGCAGTTCGCGCGGGCCGTCGTCACAGGCAGTATTAACAACAAAAAAACTGGCAGTAAAAAAAGGACTAATCGAATGACACGCTGGTCCGCCATCATCACCTCATGTTGCTTCTCTTACAGTTTGCAGCATAGCATGGTTTTCCTTACTGGTTCAAGAGAAAGCAGCCTACGCTTCGCCCACGCTGGCACGGCGGAGGCGCCAACTAAAAACCCAAAGCTTCAATGGACACATTAGCGTGAAATGCTCATTCTATCTTATACTGAGGATAGCTATCGTCTCCGCTCATATGTCCCTAGAGGTAAGGGCGGCAATTTAGGAGGGCATCCATGAAAACGAAAGTCAAGCTGCTGTTTGTTGTGCTTGCGATCGCGCTGCTCGTCACACCGGTCTTCAGCACTGCCGTCTTTGCCGCAGGGGCCGAGCAGCGTCAGCTCATCACCCCCATTCTGATCGTGAATACGGGCGCGCTTAACGTCCGCTCTGGCCCCGGGCCGCAGTTCACCGTGATCACGACGGTACGCGGCGGCACCGAGCTGCCGGTGCTTGGCACAAACGCGGACAATACATGGTACCTGGTCGCATCGCCAGTTGGCGCAGGGTGGGTTGATGTGAGCTTCACGATCGCGCGGGGCGACTTCCGCTTTGTGCCGCGAATTGCCGAGCCTGCTTCGGCTCCGGCGGTTGTGCAGCAGCTTCCAACGACGATTGGCATGCCGCAAGGGACGATGCTCCCGATCCCACAGCTTCAGATCCCACAGGTGATCGTGAACACTGCGCGTTTGAACGTGCGCTCTGGGCCGGGAGGACAATATACGATCTTGACCAGCGTACCCGGTGGCACCATCTTCGAGCCGCTCGGCGTGACGGTGGACGGCGTATGGTACCTGGTGGGGGGTAGTTTTGGCCGCGGCTGGATTGCAGCAGAGTTCACCATTTTCCGCGGCTTCTACGATAACATTCCCGTGATCGTCAACGCTTATTAGCGTCCGTCGAGCGTCCGTCAATAGAAGGTTCTGGTACGAAAAAACAGGCGTCTCTTTCGTAGACGCCTGTACTGTCTCACCCTCTTTCGTCTGATGATTTCCCTGCGCAAGTCAGCTGATCGCTGAACTGTCGCGCGAAGCGGAATATACTCACGGTGAACAATCACAGCAGCAGGACGTTTTATGATAAGCCGCGCGCAAATTCTCACCGTCATCATTGTCATAGCAATATTGGTTCTGAACACGATGCCAGCCCAACAGGCAGCGCCATCGCAGCAGCAAGATGATATCCCAGAACCAGCAGCGCTGATCAGTTATGGTGACTATGATGTCCTCAACATCCTGCTCATTGGTGCCGACACGACGAATCCCAACAACTCTGGCCGCACCGATGTTTTGCTGCTCATATCGATCAATCGTACTGCCGGCACAGTGGCCATGCTGTCGCTGCCACGAGATCTCTATGTCTATATTCCCGGCTATCGTATGCAGCGCATCAACACGGCTTACGGGTATGGTGAAAGCAATGGCATTGAAGGCGGCGGGCCGAGGCTGTTGATTGAAACGATCCGTTACAATCTCGGGATTCCCATCGATCATTATGCTCGCGTCGACTTTAACGGCTTTCGCCGCATTGTTGACGATTTGGGGGGGATCGAGATCGCCGTTGACTGCGCGATTCAAGACTGGCGCTTATCCGCACCCGATCTTGATCCCGAGTTAGAAGAAAGTTGGGAGTTGTTTACGCTTCCTGTGGGCTTGCATCGGATGGATGGTGACCTTGCCTTATGGTATGCCAGAAGCCGGCGAACGAGCAGTGATTTTGACCGGGGGCGCCGTCATCAAGCCTTAATGCGCGCGCTGTGGCAGCGCATACGCGCGATAGGCATCCTCGACCAGATTACCGATGTTTGGCCGCAAGTTCTCGAACAGGTTCATACCGATATCCCGCTCGAAACCTTGATCAGTCTTGTCCCGCTCGCGCTGTCGATCGACAGCAGCCGCATCGCCTCGTACACATTTAGGCCGAACGTTGAGGTGAGATCGTGGCGCTCCCCGGAGGGATCGAGCGTTCAGGTTCTAAACCCTGATGCAGTTGCTGCGCTGCTTGCGCGGGTGGCCATCCCACCGACTGAGTCTCAACTTGTGCGAGAGGGCGCGCGCATCGAGATCATCAATGCGACTGGCATTCGCGGGATGGATCGTGTCGCTGCCGATCGCTTGGGCTGGGAGGGTTTTGTCCCCATCATCGGCACACCAGCATCATCTTATCAGGAATATAGTCGCATCTACGACTATACCGGCCAAACCAAAGGCAGCAGTTTAGCCGCGCTCATGGCGATCCTTAGGGTAGGGGAGGGTGGGGTGATCCGCGAGCCAGACCCCAATCGGACGATCGATTTTCGCGTGATTTTAGGCGGCTCGTATTACGCTTGTACGCACAGCGTACAGCCTCCGTCGCAAACGGAAGAGTGAACCTTCACGATGCGACCACAGCCATCCAGCGCTGACACATACCGGCATTCAACCTAAACGGATAGGACGCACGCTTCCTGATGACAGCTCAACGATCGCAGCAGTCAAAGCCTCAACATCCGTCTCGCGCACCTCAATACACAGAGAGATCTGCTCTGTAAACCGTTCTTCGATGATCGCTGCATCATGCGCCGAGACGAGCCGCACAGCGCGTTCGTAGAGCGAGTAGGGCAAATCGAAGGATAGAAGACATTTTGATACTTTTGGCACAGTTTGCAAATGACTCAGAGTTATGCGGGCTGTCTCGCTGTAAGCGCGCACCAGGCCGCCGGTCCCTAGCTTAGTCCCGCCGAAGTAGCGCGTTACGACGAGGACGATATCGCCGATATCGGCTCCGCGCACGACCGCGAGCACCGGCGGGCCAGCTGTGCCAGCTGGCTCGCCGTCATCGCTCATTCCCTCAACGACCGAACTACCATATCCAACACGAAACGCATAAACATGGTGAGACGCGTCAGGCATCTCGCTGCGCACCGTTTGGATGAAGGCACGAGCATCTTCGACGCAGTCGGCTCGGCCGGCAGTGCCAATAAAGCGCGATTTTGCGACCACCAGCGTTTCGCGCGCCGTTGTCGCTGGAACGCGGTATTCCTCAGTCATAAATGTCTGGATCGGGATCGGTAGCGACGTAAGCGCGAAACAGCGGCGGCTCAATTTCGAGGCGCTGTTCAGATCGTGTCAGACGGAGCAGGCGCTTTTGGATGAGCATGGCGACTGCCTGCTCGGTCTCTGCGGAGATATGATACGGGGTCAACCGCGCGACCGCTTTCAGCACGTAACGCTCGGAGCGGTTCAGTCCCGCCCAGATCGTTTTGCATTCAGCCCGAACAGCTGGCTTGGCGATCAACAACTCGGTGAGCGCTTGTGAAGATGACGGCTCAGCTCCAGCACGGCTGTCATCGAGCGCCATGTAGCTTGCGCGCAGCAGCCCCGCGTAACGGCCTGTCACTTGCAGAAGCAAATCGTTAAGCGGTTCGCTGTGCGGTTTGCCGCGCCGCTGGGCCAGCCGCTCCAGCATTCGCCGGCCATCTGTTTCATTATAGGGGCCCAAGTAATGCACATGATCGGTGAATAGCTCGATGAAGGGTTCCATCTCAAGCGCAGGCAGCGCGAGACGGTCGACGAGCGTCGGCAGGGGTGAACGCGTAAATGTCATATAAGCCAGTTGGGTTTTATGAATATCGCGCAATCCTCGCAGCGTTTGAAAAAAGCGCACAGGCAGCTGGTGCAGCATTTGCTCGAACTCGTCGAAAATGAAAATGAGGCGCGCTCCGCGGCGCATTAAGAATTCGAGACCGAGTTCGAAGTAACGCAGCGCCATGTAGGCATACAACGGATTTGTACCATCTTGCAGCGCCTGATAGGCATCATAGAACCGCTTCGCCTCTTGCTGCTGAAGCAGATCAAATGGGTAAAACGCCAGGAACAGCCGGTGCATCATCAATTCATAACCCGCCCAACAGCGAACTGCCTCCGCCTCCGGTGCATCGCGGTGGGGTAGGGGGCCTAATAAATTCGCATCGACGAGCACAGGTTTAAGCAGCGAGTTCGCCCCGAGGTAATGTGCTTGCACGGGGGCAGACAGCAGGTGCTGAAGCAGGTTGGTTTTGCCAGCGCTTCCGATTCCCACGACGGATACAGAGGCGCTTGAAGCCCACAATTTGGTCAAGCGCTCGACATCTTCCTTACGGAAATCGAGTGGCTCAGAACGGCTCATATCGGCTGCCTAAGGTCTTTTTTATGATCGCTGGAGAAATTTTACCGCAGTTGAGACAATCAGGTGAGTATGCATCGAACGGAGGAGTGGTCAAATTTCTGGATACAGGAAATCAATGAGCTGAGCAGGGTAATCAGGATAGCGCTGGCGATACAGCTGGCAGCGATTCCAGGCGAAGACGGACAGCTTGACCGCATCAATAAGCCCTTGCCGACATTTTGAGGCGGTGTGCGCCACCACATCGGAGATCCGGTCGATATTCAGATGTCTTTCCGACGCGGGTTATCGCACAACATGCAGTCCACGACCATCGAACACGCCCGATCCTGAGCGGGGATGCTCATGACCTTCGAAGGAGGATGCATCTCAGAACCGAACACTGCCCGACAAGGCTTCTACTGCGCATAATCCACAGCGCCACAGGGATTCGCAATCCACCTGTAGCAGTGTCCGGGAGGGCGTATGTCGGCGTAGCCCTGCCGGATTTTGCGCGCAAAATCCGAGTCAGCAGCCGCTTGCGGCTGGACATGCGCGCGCGTCCAGCCATGCCGGACAAAGCGACATGGATTCGTAATCGGGCATATTTTCAGGGATAATGAGCGTTTGTGATGCGCCTGTTTCAAGATTAACTGCAACATAGAACGGCGCTTCATCAATCGAAGAAATAAGTGCAAGAACACGTTCACCATCGGGCGACCAGCGCACACACCGACCATCAGCAAGATCAAATTCCTGTCGGGTTTCGCGTTCGATGTCGTAAATGACGAGACTGGCATAATCGCACAGATAAGCCGCGCGATAACTTGTTGGGTGGAAATGAACGCCGAAACACCAGCCTTCACCTTCATCCATGTAAACTAACTCGGTCACTGTCATGTCTTCAATCTGAAAGATGCTGATGTGTCGGAAGGGTCCTGTCATAGTTGCGGGGTCTACCGGTGTTTCTTGTGTGATGGCCATCAGCCTACCATCAAATGACAAACTGGGTTCCAGACGGGCGTCAACGGGCACAATTTCGAGCTCATCATCTGTAAAGTTTGCCAGCCAGGTTGGATTGCGCCCGCCCTCGCCGAAAAAAAGTGCTTCAAAAACGCCTAGTGTGCCATCGGCACGCAGACTAATGCTGTACCAGTTGGGCGGCTCAGGAAAATTGGTCAGCGCTTGTAGATGGTCTTGCTCTTCATCATAAACCAGAAGCTGCGTATAGAAGCCCCCCATCGCTAAGCGACCATCCGGTAAGGCATCCACTGTAACAATGGAACCCACGCGCTCAAATGGTAAAAAGGGGTCCATACTCAGCGTGCCATCCGCGTGCATCGTCAAGGCGACAACACCATTGTCAAAGGTTGGGATGATCAGTCGTTCACCGGCTGCATGACCGTTTGCTGTGTCGGGATGAAAATGGCGCCGATGAAAACCAAGCGCGTTATCCATATCAGCATCAGCCGACCTTTCTACTGGTTGTCTGGAGCCACACAGCGATGAACAGTTAGATCAGCGAAATGGTTGATCCTTGGCAATGGGTGCAGTGACCCCCAAAAGCTGGCCACAAAAGTGCCTGCACTTATTTTAACACCGGTTTCGGTTGCTGAGCCAAACAGCCTGCCTCGTATTCAGTCGGTGTCAGTCTGACCTTACCCCCACGTGCGTGGGGAATACATTTAACCCGATCATTTAAAGTCCCCCTAAGACGGTTCACCCCCACGTGCGTGGGGAATACGTTCGGCGCACGGGACGTCGTGTGGATACACACCGGTTCACCCCCACGTGCGTGGGGAATACGCGCACGTTCAGCGCTGTTCCTACCCTAAACACGGTTCACCCCCACGTGCGTGGGGAATACTTCAACAATCTCGTTAGCGTTCATCGTTTTTCCGGTTCACCCCCACGTGCGTGGGGAATACGTAGTCAATACGTTGTCCATCGACCACGCCAGCGGTTCACCCCCACGTGCGTGGGGAATACGCCATACGTTGACACGGGCGAGCCAATGCCCCCGCGGTTCACCCCCACGTGCGTGGGGAATACTCTTGTGTAATACATCGAAAGAAACAGATGTTGCACAGCGGTGGCACAATGGGAAACACTGCGATAGGTCTTTGCTGGGCTACAATGCTTCAGTTTTGCTTCACGTTTGCCTTACGCCGTATCAGCAACAATCCCTCACAGTCTACCACTGCTCGGCGTGGACTGCCAAATACCCGCACCGAAAAACGCTGTTCATTATTGGTTGTGTACAGTTGTATGATTCCACCTTCTTCCAACACCAAGCTGCACTGGTCCCACAGCAAGTCGCGCACGCGCGCGCTCACATGCCCCACAAACACCCCAGGGTGTGGTTCGATCATCCAGCGCGATAACAGGCCGCGCGCAGAAATCGGCACTCGCTCCATGATAATGACTACCATCGCTATTCCTACCCATCCTCATCCATTTCATCGTTGTTTAACTCATTAATCAATGGGCCAGGTAGAGCACCATCGCTGTCGTAATCCGGGCCGGGTTCTTCAGTCAGCTCTAGCAACGCATCAATATCTGGCAGAATGCGCTCCAGCAGTTTAACCTCGCGGAACTTCTCTCGGCAGCGCCGGCGTACTTCCATCTCCACGTTCCTCTTG
>DAOTYT010000048.1:0-14598 GCA_034434615.1 Anaerolineae bacterium
GTCGAGATCCGCGTGCCCGAAAACCTGTTCCGCTGGAGCAATTGGGAGATCCTCGAGTCATCGATGCCCTATACCCAGCTCAACGCCAATACCATCGAATTCCGCGCCGAAGTGCCGCCCGGCGGTGAGACCATCATCACCTACACCGTCCGCTACACGTGGCCTCGCTGATTCACGCGAACGGCTGAAGCCACCGAAGATCCAGAGGGCGCTGCCGGTCTTAACCAGCAGCGCCCTGTTTCATGTTATGATTATTTCAAATGTACTTAAGCTCGTCGATGGGTGAAATTGCTTGCTATGATACCCGAATTAATCACGATCGAACGCCATATTACTGAGCAGCAGCGGCGCTATCCGGGCGCGCGCGGCATCTTTTCCGCCCTGCTGACCGATATCGCGCTGGCCGCCAAAATCATCGCGCATGAGATCATGCATGCCGGTTTGAACACCATTCTTGGCGCTTCCGGCGCGGTCAATGTTCACGGTGAGCAGCAGCAAAAGCTCGACTTGTTCGCCGACCAAACGCTCATCCGCGTGTGCCGGGCGGCGGGCCGTTTGGCGGCCATCGCTTCGGAAGAGAACGACGACATCATCCGCATCCCCAACGAAACTGGCGAAGGCAGGTATGTGCTCGTCTATGACCCGCTCGACGGCTCGTCAAACATCGATGCCAATGTGAGCACCGGCACCATTTTCGCCATCTACCGCAAGATTACGGCCGGGCCGGAAACGCACGAGCAGGATGTGCTCCAGCCCGGTCGTTCGCTGGCGGCCGCCGGCTACATCATCTACGGGCCAAGCACGATGTTCGTTTATTCGACCGGGCAGGGCGTATATGGCTTTACGCTCGACCAATCCGTCGGGGAATTTCTGCTCAGCCACGACGATCTGCGCTTTCCCGAAACGCCGCTCTATTACAGCATCAACCAAGGGTACGAAAAATACTGGTCGGAAGGCGTTCGCCGCTACGTCAAATGGCTGCAGGGGATGGAAAACGGCGATCGAAAGCCGCTTGGCGCGCGCTATACCGGTTCATTGGTGATGGACTTTCACCGCAACCTGCTCAACGGCGGCGTATTCGCCTATCCGGGAGAGCAGCATGGAAACCATCCTTACGGCAAACTGCGGCTGGTTTATGAGTGCATCCCGCTGGCATTCATCGCCGAGCAAGCTGGCGGCTATGCCTCCAACGGCCGCGCGCGCATCCTCGATCTCAAGCCTGAACACCTGCACCAGCGCACGCCGCTTTTCATCGGCAACCGGGCCCTGGTCGAGCAGGCGGAACGCCTCATTGCAGAGTACGACGATCGGTGAACCTGCGCCGGCCAAGATCGAGTACTATCGACGCCGGCATATCTGCGTATAACGGGAGAGCACAGCCATGAGCGTCATCTGTATGGGGGAACTGTTGATCGATTTCGTCGCGCTCGAAAGCGCGGTGACGGTGGGCGAGGCCTCCGGCTTCCTCAAAGCGCCGGGGGGTGCGCCGGCCAATGTCGCGGTGGCGATGGCGCGGTTGGGCCACCCCGCGGCATTTTTGGGACAAGTTGGCGACGACCCGTTCGGGCATTATCTGGCCGGCGTGCTCAGCGCCGAGGGCGTCGATATCAGCGGGCTGCGCTTCTCGACGCAGGCGCGCACGGCGCTGGCCTTCATCGCCTTGGGCGCCGGCGGCGAGCGCAGCTTCGTCTTTTACCGCAATCCCAGCGCCGATATGCTCATGCGTCCCGAAGATGTCGCGCTCGATCTGATCGACCGCTACCGCATCTTTCACTTTGGCTCGATCACCTTGATCGATGAGCCGAGCCGCTCGGCGACGCTGGCAGCGCTGCGCCGAGCGCGCGAACGCGGCCTGATCATTTCCTACGACCCGAACCTGCGCCTCAACTTGTGGCCCGATGCCGAGGCCGCCCGCGCGGGCATGCGGCTCGGTTTGGAGCAGGCGCATATCGTTAAGGTGAATGATGAGGAACTGCTGTTCCTGGCCGGCGAGCACAACCCGGCGGCGCTGTGGCGCGAACAGACGCGCCTGATCATTGTGACGCATGGGCCGGGCGGCTCGACGATCTACACCCGCCGTGAACGCTTCTTCGCCCCCGGCTTCAACGTACAGCCGGTCGATACCACGGGCGCCGGCGATGGCTTCGTCGCCGGCCTGCTGCACGGTTTGCTCACCTTTGGCAACGCCTTCGACCGCAACCTTGAGTCGATCGCGCGCTTCGCCAACGCCGTCGGCGGGCTAACGACCGAACAGCGTGGCGCCATCCCAGCGCTGCCGACGCGCGCGCAGGCCGAGGCGTTCATCGCCGCCCAAACGCTGCCGCGTTAATGCTGCTCTCATGTCATTGTGATAATTATCACATAAAGACATTTAGAGAGACTAACAACGATGGCCGAACAGCGCACGATCGATCACGCAGTCGTCATCGGCGCGAGTATGGCCGGGCTGCTGGCAGCCCGTGTGCTGGCCGATCACAGCCAGCAGGTGACGATCCTCGAGCGCGACCGACTGCCGGAAGGCGCAGACCACCGCCCCGGCGTGCCGCAGGCGCGGCATGGGCATGGCCTGCTGGCGCGCGGCCTTCAGATCATGGAGGCGCTTTTCCCGGGCCTGCACGATGACCTCGATGCTGCCGGCGTGCCGCGCGTTGAGTGGATGCACGACACGCTTCAGCGCATCCCTACTGGCTGGACGCCGCGCTATCATTCCGGCCTCATCGCGCGCTCGTGCACACGCGTCACGCTCGAGGCGGTGGTGCGCAAGCGCGTGCTCGCGCTGCCGAATGTGCGCGTCATCGAGTCGGCATACGTCGAGGCCCTGACGGCCGATGCGCGGGCCAGGCGCATCAACGGCATCACCTTCAGCCGCCAGCGTCGCAACGACGCGTCATCCACGACGCTGCAAGCCGATCTGATCGTTGATGCGAGCGGGCGCGGGTCGCGCGCGCCCGAATGGCTGATGGCGCTTGGCTATCGCCCGCCGGCCGAGACGATCATCGATGCGAAGCTCGGCTATGCATCGCGCCTCTATCGCCTGCGCAGCGAACCAGAATGGAGGACGCTCCTGCTGATGACCAGCCCGGCGCTGCCGCGCGGCGGCGCTTTTCACGCCGTCGAGGGGGACCGCTGGATCCTGACGCTGGCCGGCATCGGCGACCATCGCCCGCCAACCGATGAGGCCGGGCTAAACGCATTCATCGAAAGTCTGGGCGTGCCGCTGCTCAGCGAAGCCTTGGCCGATGCCGAACCGCTCACACCGATCTACGGGTACAGCCGCACGGCCAACCGCCTGCGTCACTATGAGCGCCTCCGTCACCCGCCTGATGGCTTCATCGCCCTCGGCGATGCCGTCTGCGCCTTCAACCCCATCTATGGGCAGGGCATGAGCGCCAGCGCTATCGCCGCCGGCACGCTCGACCATGCGCTGCGCCGCGGTCTCCGCGGGCTGCCACGGCGTTTTCAGCGCGCGCTGGCGCGCGCCAATGCCGATATCTGGCTGATGGCGACGACCGAAGATCTGCGCTACCCCGCCACCACAGGCCGCAGATGGTCGCCCATGCGGATGCTGCAAACGACCTATATCGATCTTTTATTCCGCGCTGCGCCGGCCAGCCCGGCAGTGACCCAAGCCCTGCTCGAAACGATGCACCTGCTGCGCCGCCCTTATGGGCTGCTGCGGCCAGCGGTGCTGCTGCCAGCGGTCGGCGCGCTGCTGCGGCGCCGGCCGGCCCAACACGTCCCGTCAGGCGCCCCCGCCGCGCTGCCCTCTCCCGATGCGATCGTCTCGCCCTGACGCTGCGCGCTGACGGCAAACTGACGCATCACCAATAAGACAGGCGCCTCGATGGCGCCTGTTCTGCGTGATGCCGATCGAGCCGCGACGTATCTCTCGCGGAGTCGACATAAGCCCGCAGAGGAAACGCCCTGGCAGTTTCAATTCCCCTACAAGTCAGGCAGCTTCAACGGCGTGCCGTGTCGTATACTCAAAGTGTGTCGGTCTTCACAACGACATTCATGAAGGGGAAAGCCAGCCCATGCCGACTCGAAACTGCCCGACCTGCGGCCATGTAATGAAACTCGATACCGCCGCCTCGATCTATCGCTGCGCTTCCTGCGGGCAGACGATCGAGCGCGCTTACGAGTCGCTCGACGAAGCGACGGCGCGCATTCGCGCTAAAGGACCGCGACCGTCTCACCCACTCACCCACCGCGGCGCGGTTGACCCGCACGCACGGGCGATCTACGAGACAGCGCACGATTATCTGTGGCGTGAGGATACCGCCGAAGCGATCCGCCATTTTCGGCGCGCGCTCGATGTGCAGCCCGATTTCGCCGACGCGCACCTGTGGATCGCCAAGCTGAGCGATGACGAAGCAGTTCAGCGCGAACACTTGGGGGAAATTCTTGCGCACGACCTGGGGCACATCGAAGCGCTGCGCCTGCTGATGGTGCTCAACGGCCGGCTGACGCCGGAACAGGCCGAGCGCACACGCAGCGACCACCAGCCTGAAATCCGTCAGGCAGAGGGGCCGGTCAAGGCGCGCACGGAAGCGCTGCTGTGCCCGGTGTGCGGCGGCCATTTAACGATCGACGATCAGCCGGCGGGCAAGCGTGTGATTTGCCGGTTTTGCGGGCACCAGGCGGCGAGCGCAGCGCCGGCGGCCGCCGGTGCCGATTTGCTCGGCATGGCGCTGCTCGAGCGGCGGGCACAGCCGGTGCGCTGGCACATCGGCCAGCGCATGCTGCACTGCACACAGTGTGGGGCCGACCGCACGATCCCAGCCGGGCAGCTCTCTGGTCTGTGCCCGTTCTGCGGCTCGAACCAGGTGATCACGCAGGATGCCCTGCAAACGATCGAACAGCCGAATGGGCTGGTGCCGTTCGTGCTGAGCGAACAAAACGCGCGCGCAGCCATTCGCGAACAGCTCAAAAGCTTTAACGAGCGGCTGTACCGCCTGTTGGATAACAACCGCATCGTTCACAAACTTGTCGAGGGCGTGTACCTGCCGTTTTGGGTTTTCGATGCCCTGCTCGAAGTTTCGGTCACAACCTTTGATAAGCGTGTTTCACTCTATGACCGGCGCGCCCTTCAGCTCGGCCACACCGGCCATCAGCACTACAAAACCAACGCTGGCGCCAGTGGGCTGCTGGTGCCGGGGGTCACTAACCCGCCGGCGCGGCTGCTCGAAGCGCTGGGCGACTATGACCTCAGCGCGGCCATTCCCTACCAACCGCGCCTGCTGGCGAAACACCCGGCAGCGCTCTATGACATCGACTTCGTGCAGGCCTCGTTAGAAGCACGCTCCAAAGCCGCGGCCAAAGCGCGCGCCGACGAAAGCCGCCATAAAGACGCCAATCTCGAGGTTCACGTCACCGCGCTGGTGATTCAGATGACATTCTCGCTGATGCTGCTGCCGGTGTGGATGGCAACGCTGGTCGAACGCGATGGCGATGTTCGGCAGGCGCTCGTCAACGGGCAAACCGGCAAAGTCACTCTTGGGGCCGCGCGTCGCAGCCCCCAGGATGCGCGCGGCCGCCGGCTCAGGCGCGTTTAAGGCGGTACAGCACCTCGCCGGCCTTCGGCACATACAGGATGCCTTCATCCTCGCGACCGCGCCAGTCGGCCAGATCGATCGACGCGGGGTCGAGGTAGCCCAACCCCAAGCGCGCGCAGGTATCAGCGGGCAGGCGCGAGGCTAACGTCACATTGATGCGCGCCCGCTCAACGCCGTCCTCGTAGGTGCCGCTGCCGCGCAGGTGCGTGCCGTGCGCCAGCACCCCCAAAGGAAGATGTTTGAAGCGATCCCACTGACTGAGGAAATAATCGCGCACGTGATAGCCCGCTTCCTCGATATAACGTCCATGGACGTGACTGATGGTCTCGAGGTGCGGCGCGTAGACGATCACTTCGCCGCCATCGGCGATCGCCGGCTCGAGCTTGTACATCGCTTTCGCGGCCGTCCACAGTTCATCATACATCGGCGGGGCCGTGGAAAGTACGCGCTGATAGGGCCGATCGACCCAGCGAATATGGCGCGCTGAGGAGAGATCGGCCGCAGCCGACCACGCGCTCAAGTGATCGCCAATGAACAGCCCGGCCAGCTCCTCACCATGGACGACCATGCTCACCAGCGCGATCGGCGTGGGCACCATCTCGGCCGCCGCGTGGATCATCGCGCGCACCGGCGTCTCTTTGATGCCGATCGTGTTGAGCACGGTCGCCAGCGCGCCCAGCCAATGCGTCGTGTTGATCATTTCAGGGCCGGAGATGCCCGGAAACAGATATTTTGCGCCGCCGCTAAAGCCAACCACCTCATGGGGGAACGTCGGCCCGACGATGAGGATGTGGTCGGCCTCCAATGCCCGCCGGTTGATGCGTACCGGCGTTGCGCCGCCCAGTGAAGGATGCCACAGGTCTCCGGCAATTTGCTGGATGCGCTCTCGCTCTAGCGTCCCGATTTGCGCGAGCGCTTCGGGGTTATCCCAGTCATGGTTGAGCAGGCCGATGTGCCGGTAAGTGGCCCACCGTTCAGCGGGGCTGATGCCGACCAGCCGGCATAAGGCCTGTTCATCCAGCGGCGGGTGTGTGCCGAGCGCGACCATAAAATCGAGCTGCTGCGCATCGTCCAGCACCTCGACCAGGCGCCGGAACAGCAGCGGCAGCGGCAGCGTGCGCGTGTGATCGGGGATCAAGACGAGGACGCGCTGGCCTGCAAACCGGCCCCCTAAACCTGCCTGCAGCGCCTCGACGATGCGCGTTTCGCTCAGCGCATCCTCGTTTTCAGCGATGGCTCGCGCAGTGATCATTGCCTGTTCTCTCCCGAACATCGGCCGACAGACGGCTGCCGACTTGCCAGCCGCTCATTGAACCATCTTCCCGCGAAAACACGCCAAAATCAAGCATAAGTCCAAATTGGACTTCTATGGACTGCTGCAGCCGACTGCGCTACAATTTATGGCACTTGCAGTCTTGATACTCCAGATTATGGAGCCAACAATGCCCCACAATGGCATGTTTACGATCCCGATCGACCGAGATAGCGAAGAACCGATCTACCGCCAGCTCATCCGCCAGATTCGGGCGCAAATCGAAAGCGGATCGCTCGCGGCGGGCACTCGCCTGCCAGCCAGCCGCGACCTGGCCCGCCAGCTGAACATCAGCCGTATCAGCGTGGTCAATGCGTATGCTGAGCTGCGGGCTGAAGGGTTCTTAAGCGCTCATGCCGGGCGCGGCACTTTCGTCAACGGCGAACGCGAGGCCGATGCGCGCAGCCCGCAGGGCGGCACGGCCAGCGCTACTCATCCCGCAGAGCAGCCGCAAGTGCCAGACCGCTCGCTGCGCGAGATGATGCGCCTGGCGCGCAAGCCCGGCGTCATCAACTTTGGCCACGGCGCGCCGCCAGTCGAGTTTTTCCCCGTTCATCATCTGCGCGATGCGATCAATACCGTGCTCGAACGCGACGGCTCGGCCGCACTCACTTATGAGGCGACGGAAGGCTATTGGCCCTTGCGCGTGGCCGTGCGCGATTATGTGAGCGCGCTCGGCATTCAATGCAGCGCCGATCACGTCCTGATCACCGGCGGCACCCAGCAGGCGCTCGACCTGGTGGTGCAGGCGCTGCTTTCAGAAGGGGAGACGATCGTCACTGAAAACCCGACTTATCTCGGCATGATCGACATCGCGCGCACGCGCCGCGTGCAAATCCATGGCATCGCCATGGATACCGATGGCATTCGCCTGGACATGCTCGAGAATTATGTGCTCGACCATCACCCGCGTTTGATCTACGTGATGCCAACCTTCCACAATCCGACAGGCCGGGTGATGCCGCTGCACCGCCGCCGCCAACTTTTGAACCTGGCGGCCGAGTACAAAATTCCGATCCTTGAAGATGGCGTTTACCACGAAGCGCGTTTTGAGGGCGAGTCGCTGCCGCCGCTCAAGGCGCTCGATGAACAAGGCATCGTCATTCATGCGGCTGGTTTCACAAAAACACTGCTGCCGGGCATCCGCATCGGCTACGTGATCGCAGACGGCCCCAAATATGAGCGGCTGGTGCGCGTGAAACAAGCAGCCGATATCTCGACGCCGGGGCTAAACCAACGGGCGATCCACTTGATGGTGGAACGCGGCGTGCTGGCTCAGCAGTTAGAGCGCAACAATCGCGAACTGCGCCGGCGTCGCGATGTCGCCATTGCCGCCGCAGCCAAGCACCTGCCGCCCGGCTCGCGCTGGAACGTACCGCAGGGTGGGTTGTATCTGTGGGTGGAACTGCCGAAGAACGGGCCAAGCGCCAGTGAACTCTACATTTCCGCGATTCAGCAGGGCGTCGCTTATGCGATCGGCAACGTCTTTTACACGAACGCGGCAGGCAGCTACCGCATGCGGATCAACTTTGCCGCGCAGCGGCCGGCCGAGATCGAAGAAGGCATGCGCCGGCTGGGGCGGGCATGGCGTGAACTCGCCTGCGATTACGCGAAGATCGAAAAAGCGCCGATCTTGTGATGGCTTCAACACCCGAAAGGCACAGTGATGTTGAATGGCTCGCCAAAGTCGTAAGCGTCGTAGCGCACGATCAGGCTGCCGGTGACGGGTAGATCGCGGTCGAAAATATAGGCGTTTTCGACCCTCAGGTTGGCGTAGAAACGCACGACCGCGCGCTGCGCAGGCGCGATCCACAACTCATAGCTCTCGATGGAAAGCGACCCCTCATCACCTAAACGCACTGGCGGCAGGTTGAAATCCTCAGGTTCAAAACTGTACGCGTAGACCTCGGCGGCGTTGATCACGGCGCGCCGCCCGGCCGGCAGTGCGCGCTGCACCCCTCCGACCAGCTCGCCGGCGCGCAGGTCGGCGGCGGTGCTGGCATCGCGCGCGGCTCCGCTCAAACAAATGCCATCGCGCACGAGGAACGCATCTGGCCCCAGCCGCACCGCTTCATAGGCCACATCATCAATCTGACCGATCAGCTCGCCCGATGTCGAAAGCTGCACCCGGCGCGCCGACGCTACCTGATTGAACCAGACTTCGGCGCGCGCTGCGGCCCGCGTCTCGCCATTTTCTTCGCCAGCAAAAGCGCCAGTAAATTCGAGCTGTACGACATAACGCCAGCCAGGCAGTTCGTTCAAGCCGTTATCGATGAAAGCGAATTGAGTCAACGGCTCGTTAAAAGGCGGCGGCGGGGCGTTTTGAGTGAGCGGCAGCGCCGTCGCCAGCGCATCGATGGCGGCCACCGTTGGCACGTCTTCGAGGCGCTGGCCGCGCTGCGATTGGCAGGCCGCCAGCGCTGTTACGCATAACGCCGCGACCAAGATACGGATCACGGGCGATCTCCTGTGACGATTGATCGGGCCCGATTGTAACGAAAAGGCGACCCGCGCGAAAGCAGCAGCCGCCCTTTTGCGGCGCCTCAATTCAGATACTGATCGATCAGTATCGACGATCCTCACAACATCGCCGAAATGGATGTAAAAAGGCGCGCCAGAAAGCTGTGCGCGCCTCTTTTTTTAGTCTTGACGATTTGCGTTTAGGCGGCCAACAGCCGCTGCGCTCAAAAGCCGCGATGGTTATTGCTGCCCGGGCCAGGCAGCATGTTGAGAAATTCTTCATTGCTATCGGTCTGCCGAAGCTGGTTGAGCAGCTGCTCAGTCGCACCGGCTGGGCCGATATCGGGATCTTCCGCCAGATGCGTCCACATGCGCCGCAGGGTATAAACCCGCTGCAGCAGATCCGGGCCGAGCAGCAGCTCCTCGCGCCGTGTAGACGACTGCTCGATATCAAAGGCCGGGAATACGCGCCGCTCTTGCAGCTTGCGGCTGAGATGCAGCTCCATATTGCCGGTGCCCTTGAATTCCTCGTAAATGCCGTCGTCCATCTTGCTGCCCGTGTTCACCAGGCAGGTGGCGACGATCGTCAGGCTGCCGCCCTCTTCAACGTTGCGGGCTGCGCCGAAGAACCGCTTGGGCGGGTGAATGGCGGAAGGATCGAGGCCACCGGTCAGCGTGCGGCCACTCGGGGGAACGACCAGATTGTACGCGCGGGTGAGGCGGGTGATGCTGTCGAGCAGCAGCACGACGTGGCGACGAATCTCGACCAGCCGTTTGGCGCGGTTGAGCGCCATTTCGGCCACACGCACGTGATGCTGCACCGGGTCATCGAAGGTCGATGCGATGACTTCCGCCTCGACCGAGCGATCCATATCGGTGACCTCTTCCGGCCGCTCGCCGATCAGGACGACCATCAAATGCACATCGGGGTAATTTTCGCTGATGGCGTTAGCGATCTCTTTGAGGACGGTCGTCTTGCCTGATTTGGCGGGTGAGACGATCAGCCCGCGCTGGCCGCGGCCTATCGGCGCGATTAAGTTGAGCAGCCGCGTCGACAGGATGCGCGGGTTGGTCTCAAGATCGAACCGTTCCATCGGGAAAATTGGCGTAAGGTCTTCAAAATTCGGGCGGTTCTTGGCTTCCTCAGGGTTCAAGCCGTTGACCGACTCGACGCGCAGAAGGCCGAAATACTTTTCCGAATCTTTGGGGGCGCGCACCTGGCCGATGACCATGTCGCCGGTGCGCAGGTTAAAGCGCTTGATTTGGGTTTGGCTAACGTAAATATCCTCGGGGCCGGGCAGATATTTTTCAGCGCGCAGGAAACCAATGCCATCATCGACAATTTCGAGCACGCCCCCACGCAGCTTATAGCCCTGCTTTTCGGCATTATCGCGCAGCAGGGCAAGCATCAGATCTTGCTTCTTCAACCGGCTAACGCCGCCGATATTGGCGTCACGCGCCATACGACGTAAATCCTCAAGCGTGTGCTGTTCTAGCGTAGCAATATCCATCATGTGCGATCCTTAATGCGGGGGCATGCGCCTCAAAACGGCAATGGGCCGGAAAGGCTTCAGACGACGGGCGCCGCCAGCCTCCTTCCGAGACAAAGACAAGCTGTGGACTGAATGTTCGAAGCGACCATAGAAATGATTCCGACGTATGCGGCTCAGGAAAACCGCTCACGAATTGCCGTTGGGTTGGTCTCGTCACTCGCCTCAAAAAGATCAGCGATGAACTTAAGCTGAAAGTCGCCCGTGAGGCATGCAAGACATTGAAAATTCAACAGGATGATGACGAGAGATTTAGGCGCGGTTGTTTGCCCAATACTGCTGACACTATAGCACAACTTGCGCGCAAGGTCAAACAGAAGTGATGAGATGTGCAGAGCAGTCGAAGCTTAAGCGTTTTTTAGACGATGATAGGTCCTAAGTGCGCTCAACCCATCACTGCCCGCGCTCACTTGCCCTGAGAACGGCGGCGCGCGCCTGCAAGCTGCTGTTAAGCCTGCTGCGGATAAGCGCGCAGGGCGAGATCGTACATCGTCAGCACATTCTCGAGCGGCGTATCTGACTGAATGTGGTGCGAGCTGCACAAGATATACCCCCCATCTTTGCCCAACACGCGAATGCGCTCCTGCACCTCAGCGCGCACGTCAGACGGTGTGCCCTGCGGCAGGGTCTTGACGATATCGATGCCGCCGTGGAACGTGAGCCGGTCGCCAAAATCTGCTTTGAGCGCTTCCGGCTCCATGCCCTTCGCATCGGCCTGGATCGGGTTGAGGATATCGACGCCCATTTCGATCAGTTCTGGGATTAACGGGCGCAGGGCGCCATCGCTGTGATACATGACGGCGACATCGTAGCTTTTGGCGACCTCGATGATGCGTTGATGACAAGGGCGGATGAACTCGGCCCACATGCCTCTGGAGATCAGTAGAGATTTCTGCGTAGCGACATCATCGTAGAAATAGACCGCATCGAGCCTATCCGCAGCGAGGTCAAGGACGCGGCGGGTATTTTCGACGTAGATATCGGTCAGCCGTTCCATAATGTATTTAGGGAGAGCGGGTTCCATCGCCAGATCGGTCAGGAATGCTGATAGCCCCCTAAGCTGCCACGCCACCTCAAACACGGAGCCAATGCGGAAGCGGACGTGATAGCGCTGGTCGCGGTTCAGGTGATCGATCACAGCCGGCAGCGGCGTCCAATCCCACCAATCTGGGTCTGGAAACGGGAACGCTTTGAGCTGGTCAACAGTGGCATAGTCCGCCAATGGATAATGGACGATCTCCTCGTAAGAGCCGGTCGGGTTCTTGACCACCTGCATCCGCCGGCCGAAGATCTCGCGCAGTTCGCCATTGGGCAGGCGCTGGCGCCACATCCGGCACGGCGTCGAACGGCTCATCACATCCCACCACTCGATGACGGCTCCCGGCTCCAGCGCATGTGCGGGTGGGCTGCAAAACATGTCGTAGGAGACGACGCGGCAGTCGATCTCAAGCTGGCGCAGGATGGCCTCGCGCTTGGGGTCAAAATAGTCAGACGCGCCGACGGAGGCTGCGTCGGGCTGAAAGTGATCGATCAGGCGATCCCAGATCTCGTTCGTCGCCAAAAAATCCACCGGGCACCGATCGGGCTGCTGGTGGGCGAGGGCCGTCAAAACGCGTTCGTGCGGAGAAGGTAAGGCAGGCATCGCATTGACTCCTTTTTTCGTATTATAAATGTCTGTAGAGGTCTTGTTTTAGTGATGAATGTCACATTACTCAGGACGAAGCGAGGTCGAGCTTGCTGGTAGGTTGCGACGGGGTCGATTATCTGTCAGACTTGGTCACAGTTCATCACGATCTATAATCGCTTTAGGAGGATACCAATGAGCGAACTGCCAAAAGCCTATACACGTTTTCGAGATGAGTTCCCCCAGCTCGCTCAAGCTTACGATGCACTGGGCAGTGCCACTCACGAAGCGGGGCCGCTCGATGAAAAAACCCGCCAGCTCGTCAAGCTTGCGCTGGCCGTTGGCGCGCGCCTGGAGGGAGCCACGCACGCCCATACCCGCCGCGCGCTCGAGATGGGCATCACCCCAGAGGAGATCAAACACGTCGTGCTGCTGACGATGACGACGCTGGGGTTTCCGGCGACGGTCAGCGCCTACACCTGGGTGCTCGACGAGCTGGAAAAAGCTTGAGCGCGCGCACGTAAAAACGAGCACGTAAAAACGAGCACGTAGAAAAATGAACAGGCTGCCAGTTCGACTGGCAGCCTGTTCGCTGAACTGCACGCAGCAGCGCTAGAAATCGTAGTACAGGTTGAATTCGTAAGGATGCGGACGCAGGTTGACCGCATCCACCTCATTCGCCTGCTTGTAGGCGATGTACGTCTCGATGAAATCTTTGGTGAACACGCCGCCCTCGAGAAGGAAGTCGTGATCGGCTTCCAGAGCGCGCAGCGACTCGCCGAGGCTGCCCGGCACCGTCGGCAGTTCCACCTCGGCCTCGTATAGATCGAAGTCCGATGGATCGCCCGGGTGGATTTTGTTCTTGATGCCGTCGAGGCCCGCCATCATCATGGCCGAGAAAGCCAGATACGGATTGGCGGTTGGGTCAGGCGCGCGGAACTCGATGCGCTTAGCCTTCGGGTTGGTGCTGTACATCGGGATGCGGATGGCGGCCGAGCGATTGCGCGCCGAATAGACCAGGTTGACCGGCGCTTCATAACCGGGGACGAGCCGGCGATAGCTGTTGGTCGTTGGCGCAGCGAAGGCGAGAATGGCCGGCGCATGCTTGAGGATGCCGCCGATATAATAGATCGCCGTCTCACTAAGCAGCGCATAACCATTTTGGTCGTAGAACAGGTTTGTCCCGTCTTTCCACAGCGACTGGTGGCAGTGCATGCCAGAGCCGTTATCGGCGAAGATCGGCTTAGGCATGAAGGTGACAGTATACCCATTCTTCATCGCGACGTTGCGGATGATGTATTTGTAAAACTGCAGTTGGTCGGCCATCGCCAGCAGCGTGTTGAAACGCATGTCGATCTCGGCTTGCCCTGCACCGCCAACCTCATGATGGTGCACCTCAACGCCGATGCCGATCGACATCAGCGTCTCGACCATTTCCGCGCGCAGGTCTTGCAGCTTGTCGGTGGGCGGCACGGGGAAATAGCCTTCTTTGATGCGCGGGCGGTAGGCCAAGTTAGGGCCGTCATTGGCGCCCGCGTTCCAGAAGCCAGAAGATGAGTCGACCTCGTAAAACGTGCTGTTTTCGGCCGAGCCCCAGCGCGCGCTGGTGAAGATGTAGAATTCCGCTTCTGGCCCAAAATAGGCGGTATCGGCGATGCCAGAGCTTTTCAAATAAGCCTCGGCACGGCGGGCGACGCCGCGTGGGTCGCGCGCATAAGGATCAAGGCTGATATCAACCACATCACACATCAGCGACAAGGTGGGCAGTGCGGGCACAGGGTCGATGAAGGCGGTCGACAGATCCGGGATCAAATTGAGATCGGATTTGTCGATCGACTGAAACCCGCGGATGCTGGAGCCATCGAACCCCAATCCTTCGGTGAAGACGTCCTCATCAAAACTGACGAATGGGACGCTGAAGTGCTGCATGATACCGCGAATATCGGTGAATTTGACGTCGACCGCCTTTACGCCCTGCTCGCGCGCCCATTTGATGAGCGCGGCGGGCGTATCGACCGAGGCGGGCGGCTTTAGGGCAGCAGTTTCTTCTTTAGCCATGCCGAGACTCCGTTTTTAGTGAACTTCGCCAAAAATTAC
>DAOTYT010000049.1:0-23421 GCA_034434615.1 Anaerolineae bacterium
GGAACCAGCGGGTTCATCAACAGCGCCCGCAGCGCTTTGACCTGCGATCCTTCTAAAAACGCCTCCACCATCAACTGTTCGTAGGCGCAGTTGTGCTGAATACGCGCGATCAGCTCAGGCGGGGGCGGCGGCACGTACACTGGGCGCAGCACTCCCTGCTCGATGACGCATGGCGTCTCGATGATCGCATCGGCAGGCAGCCATGGATGAGTCGTCTGGTTGGTCACGTTCAGGATAAATGGGTGCGTGCCGCCGTTGATGAGCGCCATCACCACTGGCGCGATGATATTGTCGTACCAGTTGGCCGAACGTTTCGCCAGCCCGCTTGGCGGACCGGTGAGCGCCGCGTATTCGGCCAGCAGCTCCGCCTCGACGGCCAAAAGCTGCTCGGCGCGGCTCTGTTTGCCGCGCTGGCGCTCGAGGAGTCGATCTGGATGCAGAAAATATTTAAAGTAGGGGGTTGGCAGCACCCCCAGCGATCGGACGATGTCGACGTCCATATCGAGCGCCGTCACCCGTTCCAGGCCCGCCAGCATCGCCTCGGTCACATCTGCCCCTTCATGGAAGACGCGCGTGATGAACCCGTAGTGATGCATGCCCGCATAATCGACGACGAGCGCGTCCGCCTCGGTTTCAAGGGCAGCGGCCGCCCACCGCTTCATGATGATCGGGCCGTCGCAGAGGCCGATCAGGCACAGCCGCGTCGTCCTGGCGAGCGCATACTGGATCACGCTGGCTGGGTTGGTGAACGACAGGATGAGCGCGGAAGGCGCATAGCGCTCCAGCTCCTGCCCGATGCGCACGACCGTCGGCACCGTGCGCAGGGCATTGGCGTAACCACCCGGGCCGACGGTCTCCTCGCCGGGAATGCCGAACTGGACGGGAAACGTTTCATCAAACCTGCGCGCGGCCAAGCCGCCCACGCGCACCTGATTGAGGATGATCTCCGCCCCCGCGGCAGCTTCCTCAAGGACGGTCGTGCTGCGCACGCGCAGCCACTCGCAACCCTGCGCGAGGATTTGCGCAGCTCTGGTGACGGGTTCAAGCTTATCCGGCGTGCGGCCATGCAGCACCAGCTCGATGGGACGTCGGGGCGTCCCTAAGCGGCGCAGCGCATTGACGAGTTCAGGCGTGCCGACGGAACTGCCGCCGAGCACGGCGATCTTAATGGTCGACTCAGACGCCATAGAACTCCCTCACCGTATCAGCGACGAGCTGCACTTCGCCATCCGTCAGCTCTGGGAACATCGGCAGGCACAGGATCTCGTCGAGATACTGCGCCGCCAATGGAATATTGTCGCGCCCGATCCCGAGAAATTGGTACGCGCCTGTCTCCGGGATGAGATAGGGGTAGACGACGTAACAGCCGATGCCGCGATCGAGCAGATGCTCTTTGAGCGCATCGCGTTTCTCGGCGCGCACACAGTACATATAATAGACGTGCGCATCCGTCTTCGGATCAATGTAGGGCGTGTGCACCGGCAGGCCAGTCAGCAGCTCGTCGTAGAGCGCTGCGGCCTGCTGGCGTTTTTCGATCCATTCGGGCAGATAGCGCAGCTTAACGCGCAGCATCGCAGCTTGCAGCTCGTCCAATCGTTCCTGATAGCCAATGATCTCATGATTGTATTTCGTGCGCTGGCCCATATAACGGAGCTGGCGCAGCTTCTCGTAGATGGCCGGGTCGTCGGTCGTGCACATGCCGCCATCGCCAAACGCGCCCAGCACTTTGGTTGGATAAAAGCTGAAACACCCAACATCGCCGAAGGCGCCCGCTTTTTTACCACTGCGGACTGCCCCGTGTGTATGGGCGCAGTCCTCGACGACTTTTAGGCCGTACTGCTGAGCGATGGCGAGGATCGCCTCCATGTTCGACACCTGGCCATAGAGGTGTACCGGCAGGATCGCTTTCGTCCGCGGGGTGATGGCAGCTTCCAGCCGTTCAGGGTTCATGTTGAACGTTCCGGGTTCAATATCGACGAACACGGGAGTCGCCCCGCAGTACGAGATCGCGAAGACGGTCGCGATATAGGTATTGGGCACCGTGATCACCTCGTCGCCCGGGCCGACGCCGCAAGCGAGCAGCCCCAGATGCAGCGCAGCCGTCCCGCTGCTGATGCCGACGGCATACCTGGTGCCGACGAAGGCGGCAAATTCCTCTTCAAAGGCGGCCAGATGCGGGCCGAGCGTGTACTTCCCGCGCGGCAGCACATCCATCACTGCGTCCATCACCTCGGCCTCGATTTGCCGCCACTGCCGCGTGAGATCCTCGACCGGAACGACCATGTTGTTCGAAATAAAAGCGCACACGCCGCCGCTCCTTAAACTAGAGACACAGCCATATTTTCGCATAAAATAACTAAATTTGCCGCTGTATGCAAGCGAATTGTGCGTGAAATGCGAATTTCAAGCCTAAAACCGTCGATTTGACGGCCTTTATTTTGCATTCTATAATCAAATTTATGTGGTAACTGGGCGGAAAGTGAGGTGCGATGACATCCTTAGCGCAAGCTGCCGGCATTCCGATCGCATGGAACGACGCGCGCGATAATCTGATTTTCGACCCCTCGCTCAGCATCAAGACGATCAAACCGCGTCCGCGTCGAGAGCTGCGCCCCGTGCTTGCCCGCGATGCCGACTGCGAGCCGGCCGATGGGATTCAATACTGGATGTACAACGGCATCAGCCTGCCAGAGCATGAGGCCGCCTTTGAACGCTGCGGCGTTCAGTATGAGCTGACGCTCATGTATCCAAAACCGCTCGGCAGCCAGTTCAGTAAAACCCATGGCCATCGGCACACTTTTCCCAGCGGCAGCCGTCACAATTATCCCGAAGTGTGCGAGATTTTATGGGGCGAGGCGCAGTTCATCTTTCATACGCTCAGTCTAGAGACGCGCAGCGCATCATTTTGTTACGCCATCCATGCGAGGCCGGGCGATAAAGTCGTCGTTCCGCCAAACCTGCACCACCTCACGATCAACCCGCTTAACGACCTGCTGCTCTTCTCCGACCTGATCTGCACGCGAACCGCCGGCGATTACACTGGCCTGGCTGCGATGCAGGGGGGCGCGTACCTGTTTGATGAGCAGGGCTGGCATCCTAATCCTGCTTACAGCGCTGTTGCGCCGCTGCAGCACTTTGAGGCCGAAGAATTCCCTGAGATGGGGCTGACGCGCACGGTTCCGCTCTACGAGCTGATCTGGCGCGCGCCGGAGTCGCTGGCGTGGCTGAATGACCCGGCGGCGTTTCCGGCGGCGTTCCCCGCTCTGTGGGCGCGCTTACCGCGCGAGGTGCGCGAGGGCGAAAGCAATGCTTGACGGCCCGATGCGCCGACGCTAAATCAGGGCGATCGGTCAGCCTCGATCGTTGCAGCCGGGATCGCCTCGACGAAGCGGCGCGTGATCTCGTGCGGCCGCGTGATCGCGCTCCCGACCACCACGGCGAACGCCCCGCGGGCGAAAGCCTCGGCCACCTGCTCCGGCCGGTAGAAGCGCCCCTCGGCGATTATCGGCAGCGAAAACCTCTCGGCCAGCGCGTGAATCAAATCGAGGTCTGGGCCTTCGCAGGGCGGGCGGCCATGGTCGGTGTAGCCGGACAGCGTCGTCGCGAGGAGATCGGCGCCGGCAGCGGTCGAGGCCTCGGCGTCGGCCATGCACGAGCAGTCAGCCATGACGGGCACGCGCAGCTCGTCGTGGATGCGCGCGATCAACTGAGGGAGCGACGGCTCGCTAAGCGGGCGCGGGCGGATGGTTCCATCGAGCGCCACGAGATCGGCCCCGGCGCACACAACTGCCTGCGCATCGGCGAACTCAGGGGTGATGTAAATCTCGGTCCCGGAGACCTTACGCTTTCTGATGCCGAGGATCGGCAGGGTGACGACCTGGCGAATGGCAGCGATATCCGTCTCGCCATTGGCACGGATGCCGCCTGCGCCCCCGAGGGCGGCCGCCTTTGCCATCGCCGCCATGAAGATCGGCCCGTGCAGCGGTTCTTCCGGAAGCGCCTGACATGAAACGATCAATCTGCCGCGCAGTTTATCGATGACGGTCATCGTATCTCCAGAGCGAGCGCCGCGCTGTAGCGCTCAATCATAACGCGATGCACCCAGCCCCTACAACTTGGATGAACGGCCGCCTAGCTTTTCATACCCGCGGCGCGCAGGGCAGCCCTCGCCGCATGATAGCCGCACATGCCGTGCACGCCGCCGCCCGGCGGCGTCGAAGAGGAACACAAGAACCAGCCGGGTACAGGAACGGCGTAGGGCACGATGCGCGGCGCGGGCCGCGTAAACAACTGCCGCAGATCCTGCACGCCTCCGTTGATATCGCCGCCGATGTAATTCGGATTGTACGCTTCGATCGCCATGGCATGGCGCGTCTGCCGGGCCAGCACGCAGTCGCGGAAGCCGGGCGCGAACCGTTCGAGCTGTCCCTCGATCGCCTCGGTCATATCTTCGGTTGAGCCGTGCGGGACATGACAGTACGCCCATGCGATATGCTTGCCTTCCGGCGCGCGCATTGGGTCGAACAAAGTCGGCTGCACGACGAGCACATACGGCGCTGGCGAGTGCCGGCCTTCCCACATGTCACGTTCGCTGTGGCAGATCTCGTCGAGCGTGCCGCCGAGGTGCACCGTCCCGGCGCGCGCGCATTCCGGCGCCCGCCACGGGATCGGATCGCTGAGCGCGTAATCGATCTTGAAGACGCCCGGCCCATAGCGATATCTTTTGAGCTGGCGCCGGTAACCAGCCGGCAGCCGCTCACCGGCGATCGTCAGCAGCTGGCGCGGCGTGATGTCGAACAGGGTCAAGCGCGCTGGCGGTAAATCGGCCAGCGATTTGACCTCGACGCCGGTGGCGATCTCCCCGCCGAGATCGGCAAGGTAGGCGGCGAGCGCTTCAGCGATTTGCCCTGAGCCGCCGCGCGCCAGCGGCCAGCCGACGGCGTGCGCCAGCAGGCCGAGGATTAGGCCAAAGGCGGCGGTCGCCGGGTATTCGAGCGGTAGGATCGCATGGGCGGCCAGCCCCGCGAAGGCCGCGCGCGCTGCTTCGGTGCGGAACCGGCGCCGCGCCAGCCCACGCGCCGATGCCAGCGCCGGAAGCGCGAAGGTTGCGGCCGCCAGCGGTCGGCGCGGCAAACGCAGCGGGCCGAGGAACTGTTCGAGCAGCGCCTCATAGCTGGCCGCCAGCGGCGTCATCAAACGGCGGTAAGCGCTGGCATCCTCGCCAAGCGCCGCTGCAGTAGCCTCCACTGAGCGCTCGAACACGACCGCGCGGCCCTCATCGAGGGGATGCGCCAGTTCGGCATCCGGGAAGACCCAACTCAGGCCGTATTGATCGAGCGGCAGGTCGCGGAAGAATGGCGAGGACAGGCCGAGCGGGTGCACGCTGGAGCAGATATCGTGCTGGAAGCCGGGCAGCGTCAGCTCGAGGGTGCGCATCCCCCCGCCGATCGTCGCCTTCGCTTCCAGCACGAGCACTGAGCAGCCCGCCCGCGCCAGCGTGATCGCTGCCGCTAAACCATTCGGCCCAGAGCCAACTACAACCGCATCGTATCTTGACATGTGCGAACACCTCGATCTCCTGCCCACATGGGCGAGTGTAACACGACGCAAGAGATTCGCCGCGGTGCGTTCGCGTATCGCAATTAACGGGAAAAATGGCTAAGATTACTGTATCTGCCTACCAGAGTGACGCTCTTTCCATGCGCAAGTTTTCCCTAAACTTACTGGCGATCGGCCTCTTCATCGCGATTGGCATCGCGCCAACTTGGGCCGAGCCAGATGCCCAGCGCATCTCCGGCTTATCGCTGTCGGTTGAGGCCGGTTTTGACGGTTACTTCCGCGATCTCGAATGGATGCCGGTTCAGGTGCGCCTGGCGAACGACGGAGAGGCCCGCAGTGGGCAGTTGGTGATCCGCCCGGAGACTTCAGGCGAAGCGATCACCAACGCCTTCACCACCCCCGTCACGCTGCCGACCGGCGCGCGCCAGTCGGTTTTTCTCTACATCACAGCGCGATCGTTCGCAGCGCAGGTGCGCGTGGAGCTGATCGACGACAACGGCTTAGTGCTGGCCGCCGAGTCGGCGCGGCTGCGTTCGATCCTGCCGCGCGACCGGCTGTATGCCGTCGTGACGACTGCGCCGACCGGCGCGATCGATTTGACGGGGACGCGTTTCAGCGGGGGCGATGCGTTTCAAGCGATTTGGACGCTGGACGACCTGCCGGAACTTACGGCAGCTTATGACTCGATTGACCTCCTGCTCATCCACGATATCGACACGGGCAGCCTCAGCAGCGGCCGCGCCGCCGCGCTTGCGGACTGGGTCGCTCGCGGCGGTCATCTGGTCGTAGCGGGTGGCCCGAATTGGCAGGCTACGTCCGCGGGGCTGCTCAACCTGCTGCCGATCCTGCCCGGGCGGGCTGTCACCGTACCCACCCTTGACTCGCTGGCGCGCTGGGTCGGCGCGCCGGCCAACGATGCCGATGTCCTTAACGAGCCGACGACAGCGGCTGCGGGGGCGCTGCGGCCGGGCGCTCGGGTGCTCGTCGCAGCCGATGACGGGCAGCCGCTGCTCGTGCGCTGGTCGTTCGGCGGGGGAACTGTCGACTATTTGACCGTTGACCCCGGCACGCAGCCGCTGCGCGGTTGGAGCCGCCTGCCCGATTTTTGGTTTGCGCTGCAAGCGACGCGGCCGCCGTCTCCCGGTTGGGCCAACGATTTCGGCAACTGGGATCAGGCGGCGCGGGCGGTCGAGATCTTCCCGGGCTTCGAGCCGCTGCCTAGTGTCCTGCCGCTGTGCGGGTTCCTAGTCGGGTACATCCTGCTGATCGGCCCGGTCAACTATCTGGTGCTCAGCCGGCTCAATCGCCGCGAATGGGCGTGGGTCACCATCCCGCTGCTGATCATCTTGTTCAGCGGGCTGGCATGGGCCTTCGGGATGAGCTTGCGCGGCAGCGAAGCGACTGTCAACCAGTTAGCTGTGATCCAAAGCTGGCCCAACCAGCAGCGCGCCCGTGCCGATCTGCTGGTTGGCCTGCTCTCGCCGCGCCGCGTGGCTTATGACCTTGTGATCGAGCCAGGCGCAGCGCTGCGCCCCATCCCGCGCCCGCTGGAAACCGGCACCCTGCTCACGCGCGGGGTGCAGACCAGCATCGCTGTCGAACAGGCAGAAGCGTTCGCGGCGCGCAGCTTCACGGTCGATTCCAGCTTTGTCGCCGGGTTCCATATCAATGCCATCGTCACCGCGCCGGCGATCGGCGGCAGCGCCACGCTCACGGATGATCCGGTCATCGCCGGGCAGCAGCGCGTGCGCGGGTCGGTGCGCAATGAGGGGGATACAGTGCTGCGCGACCCGGTCATCCTCGCCCGCGGGGTTGCTTACCGGCTCGAAAGCGCGCTGGCGCCGGGCGCAGTCGTCCCGTTCGAGTTGGTGCTGCCAGGTGAGGGGCCAGCCGCTCCCTCGCCGCGCATGCCTACAGCGCCCGTCCCGACGCTGGCCTTTCGGGCCTCGCTGGCGGCCGCCGAGCAGAGCGTGCTCGACATCCTCAGCACCGAGCGCATCGATCCGTTCGGCAGAGTTCGACTGATAGGCGCCACGCCAGAGCAGCAGGCTTTCGCGCGCCGCCAGCTCTTCCTGCTGTCGCTGGTCGATGACACGTACCAATCTCCAGGGCGGGGAGACCTCATCTATTTGGCTGGTTGGCTCGATGAAATGCCGATCGCGTTAGATTTAGAAGGCGCAAGTTGGGAAGCTCAGGGCGAAACGCTGCTCTTGGCCGCGCTTGAAGTCGAGATAGTGCAGCTGGCACGGCGCGCCCTGATCCCGGCGGAGCGCTTCACTTGGGCGGCTCGCGATTTAACCGGTTTGGGTGAAGCCAGCCCGGTGGATTTGAATCTTCAACCGGGCCAGGAAATTGCGTTCCGCTTCACGCCGCTGGCCGATGCAGTGCTCTCGGAAGTGACTGAACTACGCGTGAGGTTGGAAAACCTCAATGTCGGCCGGCGGCTTATCCCGCTGTACCTGTGGAATTGGTCTGCTGGGCGCTGGGACCTGTTTGAAGTGACGCGCGAAAGCTACACGATCGCCGATCATCAGCCGTATATCGGGCCGCAAAATGCGGTCGAAATCAGGCTGGTCGCCGATGAGATCGGGGGCTTTCTGCGCGTCGGCCGGCTTGGCGTCGAACAGGCTGGCAGGTTCAGCCTGCCGGCCGCCGTGTCGAGTTGAGGGCGCTCAGGGCATCCACAACTGCAAGAGCTGTACGCTGTCCACCCAATACCCGTTGACGGCTGTCTCCCAATGAAAATGCGGCCCGCTTGTGCGGCCGGTGTCGCCGCTCGTGCCCAGCACTTCTCCCTTAGCGACGCGCTGCCCACGCGTGACGTGCGTGGTGCCGAAATGCGCATAGCCGGAATAGACGCCGTAGCCATGATCGATCAAGACGTAATTGCCGCGAATCTCAAGGCGGCCCGTGTAAGCGACCACGCCGCCGGCGGAAGCCATCACCGGTACGCCGAGCGTCGTGCGAATGTCCCATCCGGTGTGGCGGGTGAAGAGCACGCCGTTAAAACTGCGGAACGCTCCAAAAGGGGAGGTGAGCGCCGCCATGACCGGCATTTGAAAGCCCGTTTCATCCCAATAGCGTTCCGGCGTGACTTGCATGATCAGGCTCTCGAGGCGCGCCAGCTCGTTGCGCTCGGTTTCGATATCGAGCAGATGACCGCGGTCAGGCGGGACGATGACGTTCTGGGTGATGAAGCCGCCCAGCACCACTTCAACCTGCGTCGTTAGCGTGGTGCGTGTGCCATCGTTGAACGTGACAAATACCGCCAGCTCGTGCGTGCGCCCTGTGCGCGTCTCCATGCCGGCGGCAAGCAAGCCGTAAAAGCCGTCCTCCATCGGGAAAAAATCGACCAGCCCATTCATCCAGCGTGCGCGCACGCTGGCGATATCATTGCCGACCACGCGCGCTAACCGGGTTTGCCCCTGGGGGATCGCTTGGAAGAAGAACTGGAGCGCGGCCCGATCATCATTGGCGATGGCGAAGACCGCAGGGCGTGGCTGGCGCGTCGGCAGAGGTGCCGGCGTCGTAATCGGGTCCATTCCGCCGCCGGTATCAGGAGGCGGGTCATCCTGCGCCGCCAGCGGCGCGATCAGCAAAACGGCTAAGAACACCCATAGGCAGATGCCTAACCACACAGGTTTAGCCCAAAATCTCATCAACCCCTCATGCAAAAGATAAATTGACGAAAAGAACTTACAGGCGTATGATGGCTGTTAGAGTATTGTCACACCTGCTTCTACCAACTGCATTAATACGCTCGAAACGAGCCGGATGCCCCTGCGCTTGTTTATAGTAGCACAGGCTGGCGCTTGTGCCATGACGGCTTGCCAGTGAGTTTCTACCGCTCAGCGTGGAGTCCGTTCAGCCGCCCAGGTGTCACACGTTTAAAGTAAGTATGATGCTTGGCTCACCTTACATTTATGTTGCTGAGTCTTAATTCAGAAGCATACAGCAGCATCGGGGAGGAGTGCTTCATGGCACGTATCATCGTTATTGGCAGCGGCTTCGGCGGCCTTGGGGCTGCCATCCGCTTGGCTGCCAGCGGTCATGACGTCGAAGTTTTTGAGAAACGCGATAAGCCGGGTGGCCGCGCCTATACTTACGAGATCAACGGTTTCAAGTTTGACGGCGGGCCGACCGTCATCACTGCGCCATTCATGTTCGATGATCTGTGGGCTGTGGCCGGTCGCAAGCGCGAAGATTACTTCCAACTCGTGCCGTGCGACCCGTTCTATCGCATCTTCAACCATGAAGGCCGCTTCTTCGATTACAACGGCGATGAGTCGTTCATCCTTGACCAGATCGCCCAGTGGAATCCGGCCGACCGCGAGGGCTACCGCCGCTTCATGGGTACAACCAAAGCCATCTTCGAGAAAGGCTTCGTTGAACTGGCCGATAAGCCCTTCCTGCACTTCACCGATATGCTCAAAGTAGCGCC
The DNA here is from genome assembly GCA_034434615.1 of Anaerolineae bacterium. GTDB lineage: Bacteria > Chloroflexota > Anaerolineae > Aggregatilineales > Phototrophicaceae > Flexifilum. The sequence continues at coordinate 10,001 of DAOTYT010000049.1, forward strand.
TGATCTGATCAAGATGCAGAGCTATCTGAGCGTGTACCGATACGCCGCTCAGTTTGTGCAAGATGAATTCCTGCGCCGCTGTTTCTCGTTCCACCCTCTTTTGATCGGCGGCAACCCGTTCGACTCGCCGTCCATCTACGCCATGATCCACTATTTAGAGCGGGAATGGGGCATTCATTACGCAGTCGGCGGAACCGGCGCGATCATCAACGCGATGGTGCGGTTGTTCGAAGAGCTGGGCGGCAAAATCCATTACAACAGCGAGATCGTCGAGATCGTGGTCGACGAGGGTGCGCGCGCCAAACCTCGCGTTAAGGGCATTCGTATGGCGGATGGGACGATTCACAGCGCGGATCATATCGTCTCCAATGCCGATGTCGCTTTCACCTATCGCAATCTAATCCCCGCCCAGTACCGGCGTAAATACACCGATCGCAAGATCGAGCGCATGAAATACAGCATGTCGCTGTTCGTCATCTATTTCGGGACGAAGCGCCGCTACACCGATACAAAACTGGTGCATCATAACATCATCCTTGGCGAGCGCTATAAGGCGCTGCTCGATGATATCTTCAACAAGCAGATCGTGGCCGACGACTTCTCGCTCTATCTGCACATGCCCACCATCACCGATTCGTCGATCGCGCCGGAAGGCCACGAGAACTTCTATGTCCTGTCGCCAGTGCCGCACCTCGGCTCGGGCACGGATTGGAAAAAGATGGCCAAGCCCTATCGCGATAAGATCATGCAGTTCCTCGAAGACAACTATCTGCCAGACCTGCAGGCGAATATCGTCGCTGAACACTACATCGACCCGCTGCACTTCCAGGATACGCTCAACAGCTATCTAGGCTCGGCCTTCTCGGTGCAGCCGATCTTGACGCAGTCGGCTTGGTTCCGGCCGCATAACCGCTCGGAAGATTTCGAGAACCTGTATTTCGTGGGTGCCGGCACGCACCCCGGGGCGGGGCTGCCGGGCGTCCTGTCATCCTCGATCATCGTGCAGAATTTAATCAACGAAGTGGCGCCGAGCCCCGCGCCTTCATCTTTAATGCCGGAGATGGCTCGATGAGCGTCGTTCAGCCGCCGTGGGAAGCGACTCTGCTGGATTGGGCCTATACCGCGCTTGAGGAACATATCCCGGTAGAGCGAATGCGCACCGACAGCGATGCGCTTAACGCCGCCTACCTTTACTGCGAAACAGTTACGAGCGCCAACAGCCGCACGTTCTATCTCGCTTCCAGCCTGCTGCCGAGGGAAAAGCGCCGCGCCGTGCGCGCGCTCTATGCCTTCTGCCGGGTGACCGACAACATCGTCGACCGCGCCGAAGCAGGAACTGACCGCGCCGCCGCCCTGTCGTGCTGGCGCACGCTGGCGCTCGATCCGCACCCACCCGCCGACGAGCTGGTCGCGCTGGCATGGGCCGATACGCGCGCGCGCTATCACATCCCGGTCGGCTACGCTGCCCAGCTGATCGACGGGGTGGAGCGCGATTTGCATCAAACGCGCTACAAAACCTTCGACGATTTAGCCGCTTATTCGTATGGCGTGGCTTCGACGGTTGGCCTGATGGCCATGCATATCATCGGCTTCGCCGGAGAACAAGCGCTGCCCTATGCGGTGCGGCTGGGCGTGGCCTTGCAGATGACCAATATCCTGCGCGATATCGGCGAGGATTGGCGGGCCGGCCGGCTCTATCTGCCGCAAGACGAGCTCGATGCCTTTGGTTTGAGCGAAGCCGACATCGATGCCGGGCGCAACGACGCTCGCTGGCAAGCGTTCATGCGCTTTCAGATCGCGCGCAACCGCCAGCTTTACGATCATGGTGTGCCCGGCATCGGCCTGCTGAACCGCGAAGGGCGCTTCGCCATCGGCGCCGCGGCCGAACTATACCGTGCCATCCTGCTCGATATTGAAACGCATCGCTACGATGTTTTTTCGCGGCGCGCGCACGTCAGTACCGTCGGCAAGCTCAGCCGCCTGCCCGCGATTTGGTGGCGCAGCCGGCGCAGCTGTGTCGATTAACAGCGCGTTCGGGCCCGCTTTTTCTGGCAGACCCTTTGCCTCATGCATCGAGAACTGCGCTGGCGAAAGCCTTTGCTTAGTACCCGATCAAAGTGATGACGCCGAGCTGCGCTGAACCCGTCAGCGAAATTTCAATACTGCTGATGTGATATCCGGCGGGGTGAAATATCCTGCTTGGATTAACCTGGCGGCAGGATCATTCGCGCTTCTTCATCGAAATTCAGTAAATCGACCAATGCGCCGGCGAACAGTTCCCATAAATCGCCGCCGGGGACGGCTGTCAGCCCGGGGTCTAAACGCGGCGCAGCACCCAAGCTGAGCCAGAGCGCGTTTAGAGCGTGGTCGTGGCGAGTGCGCATGCGCGTGAACTGCGCGAGCGCGCGGTTTGCGGCAGCTTCATCCTGAACCACCCGTTTGCTCACCGGCGAGGTGTAAAGAAATTGGTGACGCCAATGCCGGTGATCCTCCAGCATAGAGGCCAGCGCTGCGCGCGCAGCGCTGAGCGCTGGCCCAGCGCCGCCTGCCGGCCGCCCATCACGTTCGATCGCGATCGCCTCGAGCAGTCCGGCATAAACATGCGCCCGCGCCAGACGATGGACATAAGCTTGATTGAGCTGCCAGAGGACGCCAGCCGAACGATCCATTGCCATCATCCATCGAAGCACGAGGCGCGCCGATATAGTCACGATCAAGTTTGATTTTAGCATGACATTGGCGATCAGCAGTTAGGGGCGAATGCTAAGGATAAGACGTTGTCCATGGAATTCTAACAGAACTTTTGTGCTAAATTTATGCGTTTTTCCTGATTTGTGTGGTATGCTACAGCAAGCAAAAGTGCGACTTTTTCCACAGCATAACGTAACACCAATAAGCATGCATGGATCGCTGTTCGCGCTTGACCTTTTAGTGTAAGTTAGGGATGGCAGATGAGGGACATCGACGAATTTGATGAACGTGGGGACGACGAGCTCGACGAAGACGAAGAGTTTTCGCGCGGGCCGTTTTCGAGCAGCCCCAAGTCGTCAGGTTTGCCGGGCGGCAGCCGGGTGAGCGGGGCTGGCTTACCTACTGGCCCTTCACGACCCGCCGCGGGCGGCGGCCCTGTGCCCAGCCCGGTGCGCTCAGAAGGTCCTTCAGGGTCAAGTGGCAGCGGGTCCGGTTCAGGCGGGGGCAGCGCTCTATTTCCACGTCCCGGTTCAAGCGGTGCCGCGCCGAGCGGGTCGAGTCCATCGCCTTTTTCCAAGCCAGGCGGCGGAGGTTCGCCCCCCGCTGGGCAAGGGCCGCGCCCAAGCGGTTTGACAGGCACTTCGCCGTCAGCGCCGCCGAAAAAGGATGAGCCCAAGAAAGACGGCGGCGGCCTCTCTGCGCTGACGCAGGGACTTAAGGGCCGCCTCCCCGATCTAAAAAAAGGAGTCGGCGGTCTGACCTCGCGTCTCGGTAGTGGGAGCGAGCCAAAACCTGCACAACCAAAGCAAAAACAAAGTGGCGGCTTTTTGAAAAAGCTGCCCGGTTTAGGGGGCGGTGGCAAGAAGCAGGATGCGCCGAAACCCGCTTCGTCTGCTGGGAGCAGCGCAGCCCGTCCTTCACTTTTGGGCGGGGGCGGAAGCGCGCCGAGCCGACCTGCTGCGGGCGGCACAGCGCCGGGCCGTTCGGCTGCGCCGAAAGCGGATCGTGGCAAGGGGTTGGCGCTGGGCGCGATGTTGTCCAAGCTCAATCCCATCAAGCCGCGAAAGGAAAGCCGCGCGGCTAAAGCTGCTCGCACCGGCAAGCCGGTTGAGGTGAAAACGCTTAGCCTATCGCTCGATAAAAAGCTTGAGATCCTTGGCCTGGTGATGGTGCTGAGTGGGATCGTGCTGCTGCTCTCCAGCCTCTCGCCAGCGCAGGGCGCTTTGCCCAACCAGATCAACGATTTTCTCTCTGAGCTGTTCGGTTGGGGGGCCATCGCCGTCCCGATCGCGATGATACCGGTTGGGCTGTGGCTGATCATGCTGCGTGCCGGGCAGGAGACGCCGGTCGTCGATGTCGGCCGCGTGCTCGGTTTGATCGCGCTGTTCATCGCCGTGCTGGTGCTGTTCCAGTTCATCGATGCCCTGAGCTACCCGCAAGGGGCCAACCAGTCATATGAGGACTACCTGCGCGCCCTCGATAATGTGCTGCTGCCGCTTTCGGCCGCTTTTGGCCGCGGCGGAGGCGTCGTTGGAGGCCGCATTTATTTCTTCCTGATCAGCAACTTCGGCGAGATTGCCGGCTTTGTGCTGCTGATGGGCGGCTTGCTGATCGCGGCAATGTTCGCGCTCAGCCTGAGCATGCAGGAAATCGCGGCGATCTTCATCAGCAACTACCGCAATCTGCGCGATGCCCAACGCCGGCGCGCGCTGCGCCGCGCGGCCGAGCGCGCCGAGCGGGAAGCCGCTGCCCAGGCACAGGCTGCGCTCGCGGCCCGCAGCATCAGCGTCGTTCGGCCCGAAGCCGAGCAGCTCGCGGCCGGCCCGGCGCCGGCGCTGCCAGCCGCTGCGTCTGCCCCGACCGATGACGAGGGCGACGGGCAAGCGGAGGCACGCAGCATCCCGATCACGATGGGCGGGCGCACGATCACTGCGCCGTTTAGAGCGGGCGAGGCGATTCTCGTAGAAGCCGGCAGCGCGCCGACCACAGCCGAACCTGCGGCGCTTCAAACGCCCAGTTCTGCGCCTGTACCCCATCCCGCTAAACCCGTTCAAGGAGAGCAGACAGGCCGCGCCGGTCTTCTTGGCAGTATCGGCGGCCGGCTGCGCGGGGCACCAAAACCGGCGCCGACCCCCGCAGCCGCAGCGGAAGCGAAGCCTGCGCAAACGGCGGAGCCAGCTCGTGGCAGCGGCGGATTGCTCGGCGGCCGGCTGTTCGCGCGCAGCATAAGCAAACCGGCATCGACCGAGGCGCAGGTCGCTGCTGCCGGAGAAGCGCCGCCCGCTGCCGTCACAGAAAGCAAGGCTGAAACGCCTGCGCCCGCCGCTGACAAACCGCCTTCAGCCTCTGATCCCCCAATTCCCGCGAGCGCAAGCGCGGCCGAATCGCGGCCCTTTGGCGCGAAAGATGGAGAGCCATCCACGACGACGGTCGAGGCCAAAGATGCTCAACCCATCCGCCTGGGCGATCTGCTGCGTCCGCCTGTGCCGTCAGAACCCGCCGTCGATGCGGACAAGGGCGGCGAGCAGGAGTCGCGTCCTGCTGAAAGCCCAGCACGCAGCGCCGCGTTCGCCCCGCGACCATCCCCGTTCGCGCGCCCGGAAAGCCCCTCCGCCGTGCCCAAGCCGGGCGGCCCAGCGCTCGCAGAGACCCGCGCGGCGGACAGGACGACAGAGCCGATTAAATCCGCCGCCCCCGCGCTGGGGTTGACTCCAGCGCGGCCGGCGATCCCGCGTCCGGGGGCGCCCGCCGCGACGGCTTCGACCTCGGGCCCAGCCTCTCCACGGCCGCCTTTCGCGCGGCCGATCGAGGATCAGCGGCCGGCAGATGACCCGGCACCGAAGCGCGCTCCGCTCGCTGCTGAAGATGAAGACAATGAAGAAGATTGGTCTAAACTGCCGCCTGCACGGCCCAAAGGGATCGCGTCTCCGCCCGCGCAAACGACCGCAGGCACGAAGGGCGAAGAAAAATCGGCGATGACGATTCCGGACTTGCAAACGCGGCTCAATGCGCTGCGCGCTGCGCAACTAGCCAATAACCCCGAAGCCGATCGCGGTAAGCCGAACCCAACGCCCAACCCCGAAACCGACCGCGACAAGCCGAACTTAACGCCACGACCGTTCACACCGGCCGCGAGCGCAGCCGAGCGCCGCTCTCCGCGCATCGTTCCGTTTGACGAAGACGATGGGGCTGCGGATGAGCCGCTCGAAGCCGATCTGGCCGATGATGCCGGCCCCGGCCCAGATGCCAAGCGTTCCGTTGAGCCGGCGCCGGCCGCAGGCGACATATCACCCAAGCCGGCAGAGGCGCCGTCCATGCGGCCGCCAGCCTCCTTCTCGTTTGAGCGTCCTGAAACGCCGCCCGCGCCATCACCTCCGCGACCGGAGCGCGCGCCGGCTGCCTCGCATGCAGATGCGCCAGCTGCCACTGGCCCGCGGCCGTTTTCGCGCAGCACGACCACGACCGGTGGCCCATCGACGGCGATCCCACATGGCCCAGCCCCCGCGGCGGCGCCGCCGGCTGCGCGCGCCGCTGCGCCGCTTGTGAGCGCGGCCGGTCTTGCGGCGGGGGGGGTGGCTGCGGCGCCCACCGCTGCCAGCCGCGACCGTGAAACGGCGGCGCCCACGCGCGACCCCGCGCCACCGCCGCAGCCCCAAGTACGAGGACGCAAGGCGTGGCGGCTTCCCGACCTGGGCGCGCTGCTCTCGACCGGTCAGGATCAAGAACTCAACCACGCGCTGCTGCTGGAGCGCGCCCGCGTCATCGAAGATACGCTGTCGAGCTTTGGGGCGCCTGGCCGGGTCGTTGAGGTACGCACTGGCCCCGTGATCACCCAGTTTGGCGTTGAGCCGGACTATATCGCCGGCCGCGGCGGCAAGAAGAATCGCGTCAAGGTGAGCGCGATCGCCGCGCTGGATAAAGACTTGCAGCTCGCCCTCGGCGCGAAGTCGATCCGCATTGAGGCGCCCGTGCCCGGCAAAGGCTATGTCGGGATCGAAGTGCCGAATGATCAGGCGTCGATCGTCAGCCTGCGCGATGTGATGGAGTCGCAGGAGTTTCGCCGCATCAAATCGCCGCTGGCGATCGCCCTCGGTCAAGGTGTCGACGGGACGCCCGTCGCTGCCGACCTGACGGCCATGCCGCACCTGCTGATCGCGGGCACAACGGGCTCCGGCAAATCGGTTTGCGTCAATACGATCATTGCCAGCCTGCTGCTGCGCAATACGCCAGAACAGCTCAAGTTCATCATGGTCGATCCGAAACGTGTCGAGCTGACCGGCTACAACGGCATCCCCCATTTAGTTGCGCCGGTCGTGGTTGAGCTGGAACGCATCGTCAGCGTGCTCAAATGGGTGACGCGCGAAATGGATGAGCGCTACCGCCGCTTCAGCAATGCCGGGGCGCGCAACATCGAAGATTTCAACAAACACCTGCCGGCGGGCGAGCAGCCCATGCCGTACATCGTCGTCATCATCGACGAGCTGGCCGACCTGATGATGCTGGCCCCAGACGAGACGGAGCGCGTCATCACGCGCATCGCTGCCCTCGCGCGCGCGACCGGCATCCATCTGGTGATCGCCACGCAGCGGCCATCGGTCGATGTCGTCACCGGCCTGATCAAGGCAAACTTCCCGGCGCGCATCGCCTTTGCGGTCGCGGGCAGCGTCGACAGCCGTGTCATCCTTGACCAGCCCGGGGCCGAGCGCCTGCTGGGGCGCGGCGACATGCTCTATATGAGCGGCGACTCGCCGGCGCCGGTGCGCTTGCAGGGCGTCTATGTCTCTGATAATGAGATCGGCGCGATCACGCGCTTCTGGCGCAGCCAGCTCACCGATGAGGATTTGGCCAATGCAGGCCGGCCGATCTTGTCCGCCTTCGCGCTCGATGAGGCAAGCCGCGAGCGCGAGACGACCTCCGGCGGCACAGCGCGCAGTTGGGCGCCTGGGGGCGCGCCGCGGGCAGTGCAGCAGGCTTTTTGGGATCGGGCCGAAGATGGCGACAGCAGTGATGGCGATGACGACGGAGAAGACGTCATGTACGGCGAGGCCGTCGAGCTGGTGCGTCGTCTGAATAAGGCTTCGGTCTCGCTGCTGCAGCGTCGTTTGCGCATCGGCTATACGCGCGCCGCCCGCCTGATCGACATGATGGAAGAACGCGGCGTCGTCGGGCCGCCGGTCGAGGGCAGCAAGCCGCGCGAAGTGCTGCCTCCCAAAGGATAACTGGTTTGGCGCATCCTGCGCCTCTCGACCAGCCAGCCGCATAAAAATTTGCGGCTGGCCGCTGCGCTCTCCTGACGTTAACCCACCGACTGCTTGTCGGCGGGGCAGCACGCCTTACAATAGAGTAAAAACACATTTGCTCCGAAGGATGAATCTCTGATGAAGCGGTTTGGTTTGCTTTTGCTGCTGTGTTTGCTGGCGTTCCAGCTGTGGAAGGGAGGGCTGGCGCAGCCGATCCCCTCGACTCCAGTTCGTTTGACGCTGGTGACCGGCGACAAGGGCACCGAAGGCAACCTGCGCTTCTCGCTTTACGGCAGTTTTAGGGGCGAACCGTTCGCCGTCATCTTGAACGCTCGCGACGACTTGCAGCCTGGGCGCACCGATACTTACGAGTACAACATCCCCTACGATTTCTGCGAGGTTTTCGCGTGGTCGCTGGAACTCGCGCCGGGCACGACCGATGAGTGGGTGGGCGCAGAGTTTTATCTTTCCATCGATGGTGAAGAGGTTTACTTCAATCGCGATTTTGCGAGCGGATCGGCGATCAGCACGACGATGACGCGCTCCGGCACGTGGGATGCGACGACGGCATACCGAGCGCGCTGCCCTGTACGGCCGGTCGTGATGACGTTCGTCACGATCGGATCGGGGACGAGTTCGGCGCTTGATTTCGCGCTGACCGGCGATTTCTCCGCCTCACCTTACCCGCTGCGCCTGCTGCGGGAAGAAGCTTACGGGCCGGCCACCACCGGCACCTACAGCTTCATCGTGCCGATCCCGTTTTGCAGCATCACTGGCTGGCGGTTGAACGAGCGCGTCGCGGCGCCCGGCACGCCCGGGATGCTTGGCGTCCTGCTGATCGAGATCGATGGCATCGCCGTCTGGTTCGATGAGGTGCGCTACACGCCGGTTGAGGGCGCATCGATCGTCACGGCAGCGGGCGACTGGCGAGACCGGCCCAGCTACCGCGAGGCCTGCGGGCTGGTCGCCTCACCGACGCCGTTCGTGATGCCCGATCCGGTCATCACGCCGCCGCCGGTCATCCCGGATACGGGCATCACCATCCCCACACCGATCTTCACCCTGCCGGCCGAGACGCCGACCAGCACGCCGGCGAACGCGCTGATCCTGACGGCAACCGCGCTGGCCGGCTCGCCGGCTGCGACGCCGGCAGCCCCCGCCGCAAGCATCTCGCCCCCCGGCGCCGCGGTCATCTGCCCGGGCTTCCTGCCCTCGCGGCTGACGCCGGGTGGTCAGGGCCGCGCGCGGCCGGGCGATCCAAACCGGATGCGGACAGGGCCAAGCACGCAAAACCCTGTGGTTGGGTTTATTCCAGGAGGAGCGCCCTTCCAAGTGATCAACGGGCCAGTGTGCGACCCGGCCGGCATCGCTTGGTGGCAGGTCGATTACAATGGGCTGATCGGCTGGACTGCCGAAGGCCAGCGCGATCGCTATTTCGTCGACCCGATCAATCCATAGCCGATTGGGGCCATACTGTCGACATTTGGCTCACTGGCGCAGGCGCGGATCGAGCGCATCGCGCAAGCCGTCGCCGAGCAGGCTGAAGCCGAACACGACCAGCATCGTCGCTAGCCCTGGAAATACCACGATATGCGGGGCCGAGAAGATATAAGTGCGCCCTTTTTGCAGCATGTTGCCCCATTCGGGCACATCGGGCGGCGCGCCCAAACCGAGAAACCCAAGCGCCGCTGCCGCCTGGATGGCGACCGCCATCTGCAGGGTCGACTGCACGATGATGGGGGCAAACACGTTCGGCAGGATGTGAAAACGCAGGATGTGCAGGTGGCTGGCGCCGAGCGCGCGGGCAGCATCGACGAACAGTTCTTCTTTGATGGCCAGCGTCGAACTGCGCACCAGCCGCGTGTAAACCGGGATCGACAGCACCCCGATCGCGATCATCGCGTTTTGCAAACTGGGACCTAAAAACGCGACCAGCATGATCGCCAGCAAGATGCTGGGAAAGGCCAGCATGATATCGACGATGCCCATGATGGCCAGATTGATCGCGCCGCCGAAATAGCCCGACAGGATGCCCATGAGCACTCCGACCGAGATGCCGATGCTCACGGAGATGATGCCGAGCTGAAGGGAGATGCGCGCGCCGTGCATCAACCGGGAGAGGATATCGCGGCCGATCTCGTCGTTGCCGAGCGGATGGCCTTGGCTTGGCCCCTGGCGGGCCAGCGAAAAGTTGGCCAGATCATAATCGTGCGGCGCGATCCAATCTGCCGTCAGGCCGACGATCACAAATGTGAGCACGATGACCAGGCCCACCATGGCCATCGGGATGCGCGATAGGCGTCGCAGCGGCTCTGGGAAGGTGTAGCTCGTCGTGGAAGACGTGGGAAGAGGCTTGATCGCAGTGGTCATCGTGATCCTCAAGCGTACTGAATGCGCGGATCGAGATAAGCGTACAAGATATCGACAACCAGGTTCGTCAGCACAAAACCGACGGCGATCACCAGCACGACGCCCTGGATGACCGGGTAATCGCGGTAGCCGATCGCGTCCACCAACAGCCGGCCAATCCCGGGCCATGCGAATACGGTCTCGGTCAGCACGGCCCCACCCAACAGCGTGCCGAACTGCAACCCGATGATGGTGACGATAGGCAGCATGGCGTTGCGCAGCGCATGGCCATAGATGACGCGGCGCTCATGCTGGCCTTTAGCGCGCGCCGTGCGGATGTAATCCTGGCGCAGCACTTCCAGCATGCAGGCGCGGGTCATGCGCGCTTGAATCGCCATCGAACTGGCCGCCAGCGCCGTCACTGGCATGACCAGGTGCTGCCATGTGCCACTGCCAGTCGGCGGCAGCAGCGGGCCGCTGAGCCCTAAGATTTGGGGAAGCTGTACCGAAAATAAGATCATCAACATCAGGCCGAGCCAGAAGATCGGCATCGAGACGCCGAGCAGCGCGAACACCATGCTGATGCCGTCAAACCAAGAGTTCGGCCGTCTGGCAGCGGTGACGCCGATGGCGATGCCGATGATGGAAGAGACGATCAAGCTGGCGGTCGCTAGCGTCAGCGTGCGCGGCAGGCGGATCTGAATCTCTTCGAGCACGGGCAGCCCACTGCGGATCGAACGCCCCAGATCGCCTTGAACGATGCGCCCAAGATAGCGGGCGTATTGAATTGGCACTGGCTGGTCGAGGCCGAGATTTTCGCGCACACGCTGGGTCAGCTCAGGGGTGGCCAGCTCGCCGGCCAGCGCGATCGCGGGGTCGCCGGGCACCAGCCGGATGCTCCAGAAGACGAGGAATGATACACCGATCAAAGTGGGGATGGCCAACAGCAGACGGCGGATGATGTAGTTCGTCATAAACGATCGCAGTCTAGATAGACCGTGTAGAGAAGGGGCGCTACGGCCCCTTCCCACACGGTCGCGTGGCACAAATGACCGCTAGTTTTTCGAAGCGAAGGTTGCGATCAAGCTCTCATCAGGATGGACGATGAAGCCGGACACATTGCTGCGGATCGCGGTGACTTGAATTTCACTGTAGAGGAACAGCCACGGCGCATCTTCCCAGATGATGGCGATCGCCTCGTCATAGGCGGCTTGGCGCTCAGCCGGGTCCAGCGTCGAGCGCGCAGCTTCGAGCAAAGCATCCACTTCGGGGTTCTGGTAGAACGCGCCGTTGAAGCCCGGCGGAATTTCCGTCGAGTGGAACAGCGCGAACAGCGCATAGTCAGCGTCCATCGTCGGCACGCTCCAGCCCAGCATCGCGAACTGGATGTCGTTCTCTGGAGCAGGCCGGCGGACGTACGGCACGTACTGCGGCCATTCGAGCGTGCGCAGCTCGACCTCTAGCCCAACCTCGCGCAGCTGCGCGCGCACAGCATCGGCGACCAGCGCATCCTGAACATAGCGGCCCGTCGGGTGATAGAGCACGACCTGCGTCCCGGGTTCGATGCCGGCTTCAGCCAGCAGCTCGCGCGCCCGCTCAAGATCGCGCGCATACGGTTCCTGTTCGGAATAGCCGAAGATGGGCGGGGCGAACGGGGCACGGCTGACCAACGCAGCGCCGGAGAACAGGTTCTCCACGATCGCATCGACATCAACGGCGTAGTTGACCGCTTGGCGCACGCGCACATCGTCGAACGGCTCGGCCGTTACGTTAAAGAAGATGTAGATCGTGCGCAGGCCGGGGGTGATCACCACGTCAACGTTGGGGTTGGCCTCAAGGCGCGGGATATCAGCCGGGGGTACGCGCACGGCGACATCGACCGTGCCGGCTTCGATCTCAACGATACGGGCGCCATCTTCCTGTACCACTTTGAAAACCAGAGTCTCCAGCGCGGGCGCATCGCCCCAGTAATCGGGGTTGCGCGTCAAGACGACCTCTTCAGCGCGCGCCCAGTTGGCGAGCATGTACGGCCCAGTGCCGATGGCATTCGAAGCCATGAACTCTGTGCCCTGCTCCAGTTCCGATGGGCTGACCATCGCCAGAGCGCCATGCGAGAGGTGGGCCGGCAGCGGGGCAAAGGGGATGGCGGTCGTGATCTGGACGGTGTACTCGTCGATCACATCGACCTGTGCCGGCTCGCCGCCCACAACCAGCAAAAAGCGGAAGGGGGCCGCGTTGTCGGCATCGAGCACCCAATCGAGGTTGGCCTTGACCGCCTCAGCATTGAACGGCGTGCCATCGCTGAAGCTGATGCCCTGCCGCAGCTCGATAATGTAGGTCGTATCGCCAGTGGAGGTGATGCTCTCGGCCAGCAGCGGCTCCAGCACGCCCTCGGGGCTCATCTGGAAGAGCGGCTCGTAGATGTGCTCCAATACCGAGAACGACGGCGACGACGTGACGAGATGGATGTTCATGTTCTCGATATCGGTGCCAGAGGCGATGACGAGCGTGTCCGCACCCTGCGCCGCCGTCGGCAGCCCGGCGACCAACAGCGCGGCGATCACGAACACCCACACAATAGAAGATCTGCTGCGTTTCATAATACTTCTCCTCATAAAATAGTTCCAGAGCCACCAAAGAAAAGCCAACATTCTGTTTGGATCAAAAAGTGCAGACAGTCTTTGCTATTAGGGCGGGCATTTTACCCAAGGCAGTGCCACAGCACAAATTTTGACCTGCGCGCCGCAGGGCAGTCGCTTCAAACCAAACAAGCGGATCACGAAGGGGCATAATGTGTGTGAGGGCATAGCGCGCCACGCCCCTGCGGGTAATTTACCCGTTCCAGCCTTTCGGAAACTCTTATGAACCAAAAGAGGATTTTCAAGCGACTGCCCTGGTGCGCACTGTGTTTGTGGCGGCAGGAGTCTGTGGAAATTATGCGAGGGGCAGCGGACGGATCGGCGGCGGGGGCGGGGGAGGCTCAAGGAACAGACCGCTAAAGCTGTAAACCAGAAAAGCGATGATGGTGATGAGGACGATGACGGTCAAGATGATACGCCGAGTCGTCCAGAACGGCTTGTGCTCATCCTCGAGATCGAGCAGGTCGTCTTCAGGGTCGTGCATCCGCAGTTTCCCACCAAT
>DAOTYT010000050.1:0-14691 GCA_034434615.1 Anaerolineae bacterium
AAGGTGGGGCGTCCGCTGCCCATTCCGGCATAAGAGACTGGCCAGCGTCCCTCAGGAGTCTGCATTTAAGCTGGGTGTTGTTTCGCCTGTCGCTGCAAGCGCGGGATCGGCCGCTCCACGCGCCACATCCTCTGGAAGACGTTCGTCCTCGAAGGCGCATGGGAACACCCGATCAAAATCGGTGTGGTATAGATAATCCGTCTCGGCGGCGCGCAGCACGATGCGATAGCCCGGCGTATTCACCTCCACGGGCACCACGCCGGACCGCGCGCAGCCAAGAGCGCTGTCTCGCCAAACGACAACTTGTACATCGACAACTTGAATGCGCCGCGACGGCAGATCGAGCTGGTCAGCTAGCAGACGCCGCGCAATTCCGACCAATTCAGCTGCAACCGGGTCAACGGCCAATAGATCTGCGGGATCGGACATTGCAGCGGCAGGGGTAGGAGGCGGCTCAGGCGTGCCCATGCCGAGGCTGATCGGGTCGGTCAGCGTTTGAGGCGTAGCAGACGGCGGGACTGGCGTAGGAGACGGCGTTTCGGTCGCCGGAATGAGCGGGACGGTCGGCGGCATCGTCGGGCTGCCGCCGGTCGAACAGGCTGCGAGCAAAAACAACCCTGCGCAGAGATGGATGGCCATCAAGCGCATTTTTACGTCAACCGAGAAGTGCGTTCAGGCGCGTTTCGAGTTCGTGCGTCGTCAGCCCTTCGACACTGACGATCTTTTCCCGCCCATGAGCGCCGACGACGATCTCAAGCTGAGACTCGGAAACCCCCAAGGACGACGCCAGAAAAGCAAGCAGCTCGGCGTTAGCAGCGGGAGAACCGGCTGGCGAAGCGACGAGCCGAACTTTGAGCGAGCCGTCTTCTTGAACGCCGCCCCATTCTGTCCGCTGCGCTTGGGTGACCACGCGCAGCGTCAGCGCTGATCCCCCACGAGCATCGGTGATCTCAAATTTGCGATCGGCCGTCATCGGTTCCATCCTTCGGCTTCACGACCACGACGGGTTGGCTGCAAGACGCGCCGGCACTGCTGCCGGCGGCACTGCCGGCGCATACTATAAGAAGATAGTAGCACGCTGGCGCGCACGTCACAAGCACCGCCGCCGAGTAGTTTGAAACAGACGGCTAGAAAAGCAGACGCATGAGCACGCTAATGATCAAAAAGACGATCAATGGGCTGAAATCGATCATCGTGCCCTGCGGCAAGGCATTGCGAATAGGCTGCAAGACCGGCTCAGTCATATCGTAGACAAACTGCACCAGCGGATTGTTACGATCGATGTTGGGGAACCAGCTCAGCAGCACGCGCGCCAACAGGATCAATTGAAAAAATACCAACAGGTAATAGACAAGGGTAAAGAGTATGTTCACGTTAGTCGTCCTTCATCGCTTTCACTGTGACTTCATAACCCGTTCACCGAAGATCGCCCGGCCGATGCGCACCATGGTCGCGCCCTCTTCAATGGCTACAGGGTAATCATCGGTCATTCCCATGCTCAAATGCGGCAGATGCAGCCCAGTCCGTTCGCTCAGCGCATCGCGCAGGCCGCGTAACGATGCGAATACCGGGCGAACTTGCTCAGCGTCCTCAACCATCGGCGCCATCGTCATGAGCCCGCACAGATTCAAACCCTGACAGCCCGCGATCGTCTCGATTGTCAACGCGATTCGATCGAAAAGCGCGCGATCTGTTCGCCATGCAGCAGCTTGAAGACCCTGCTTACTCGCCTCTCCTGAGACGTTGATTTCGACCAGCACCTCAAGCTGTTGGCCCACCGGCAGCGCCGACGCGAGCTTTTGCGCCAGCTTGACGCTGTCGACCGAATGAACGACAGCGAACAACGGGGCCACCAGTTTCGCCTTCCGGCTTTGCACGTGCCCGACCATGTGCCAGGTCAACGAAACTTCCACCATCTCCTGAACGGCGGGAATCTTCTGCTGAGACTCTTCTACGCGATTCTCGCCAAAATGTTGCAGGCCGGCATCAACTGCTTCAAGGATGGCAGACGGCGGGTGCGTTTTGCTGATCGCAACCAAGGTAACCGCCTCTACCGGCCGGTTCGAACGCAGACATGCCTCGGCAATCTGTTCGCGCACGCGCGCGATATTGGCTGCGATCGTCATGGTGCTTTCCATCATAGTGAAATCACCGCGCCAAAGCGGCCAGTACTTCCCCGTTCGCGCCGGTGTGAATAAAAATCATGGATATTCTCCGCTGTGCATAAACCGGCAACCTCGATCTGTTCCACACCAGCACGTTGCAGATCAAGCCGGTTAGCCGCCCACAAGTCAAAGTATGCGCTGCCATCGTGTGGGCTGCGCTGAATTAGACCAGCCGTCGTCCCAAAATACGCCTGCACTGCGGCGACCACGTCGTCACCAACCTGATACTGCGCCGGCCCGATGCTTGGCCCGATCGCCGCCTGAATGTCCTCCGGCCGAGAGCCGAATGCCTGTGTCATCGCCTTGACGGTTTGCGCACCTACCCCCTGCACTGTGCCGCGCCAGCCAGCATGGGCAATTCCAATCGCACCTTGAACTGGATCAAAAAACAGCAGTGGAGCACAGTCGGCAAAGCGCATTGAAAGCGGCGTATCGGGCCGGTCGGTGATGATCGCGTCGGCCGCGGCCAGCCAGCGGCGCGACCGCACCGGCCCGAGCGCATAAACGACATCGGAACTGTGCACCTGCCACACGGTACAAGCTCGCTCGCGCGGCAGGGCCAGTGCTGCGTACATGCGCTCATGATTAGCGCGAACCGCCGCTGGGTCATCGCCCACATTCCCACCCAGATTTAGCGAGGCCCATGGAGCGCGGCTCAAGCCCCCGTGGCGCGAGAAGATACCGTGCTTTAGGGCAGGCCATTGTTCAAACTGATAGTATACCAAGCCATTTTGGGCGATCCGCTTCACATCAACGTCCTTACTTGCTGCTCAGTGAGGCTTAAATTATAGCGAACCGTGCTGTGCTTCATCATACTTGATACTTGGTTTACAACTCACATTCCGGGCTATACTTTAAAGATGGTTCACAGCGCGGATATTAACGCGCCTTTCCGTCAAGCTGGCTTATAATATGAGCGCGCAAACAAAATGGAAAAGCGAAAAACAGACGGCGAGATCGCTCTACTGAGGCTTATCTCGCCCGCAATTTCAAGATTTTATGACCGCTAGCGAGCAGCAAATGACCGCACGTCCAATACGGGTTCTTATTGTGGACGATCATCCTCTGTTCCGCGATGGTCTGCAAAGCGCACTCGGCTGCGAAGAAGATATCGTCGTCGTCGGGCAGTGTTCGGATGGTGAAAACGCGGTTCAAATCGCGACCAAAGATCGGCCAGATGTCGTCCTGCTCGATATTAACCTTCCATCTATTAATGGCCTGCAAGTCACAAAGCTGCTGCGCACGCAAAGCGTCGATACCGCCGTCGTTGTGCTCACTGCCTATCATGATAGCGAACAGGTCATTCACGCCATGCGCGCTGGCGCTGCCGCCTACTGCCCCAAAGACATTACGCCCGAAGCCTTGATCGATGTCATTCGCGCCGCGGCCAGCGGCGATTTCGTGGTCGACAGCCAGCGAATGAGCCATGCAGCGCTGACGGCGTGGCTCCAAGCCAGCGTGGAAGCGCTGTCCGGCCCGTATGCGAATGACCCAAACAGCGTCTTCACGCCGCTTAGCCCGCGAGAAATGGAAATTTTGCAGCACGTCACCAACGGCTTAAGCAATAAAGAGATCGCCAGCCAGCTGCAAATCAGCCAGCAGACGGTCAAGAACCACATGACATCGATCCTGAAAAAACTGAACGTGCAAGACCGCACCCAAGCTGCCGTCGCAGCGCTGCGCCACGGCTGGGTGCGCATTCATGACAGCCGAGAAGCCTAAACCGCGAAGCGAGTGAACAAATGGACAGAGAATACCGCCCCGATGTACGTCCTCGCGATGAACTGATCGAAACGATCGTGCAGGAGATGAAGCGCATTCGCGAGAAGCTGTACGAGTTAAAAACGCAAATCGAGCAGACGCAGCTCGTCCTTGACCGCGAACAACAGCGTAATGCCGATATCGCGTCGGAGCTGCGTTTTGTTCAAGATAACATCGAGACGATCCCGCGCCAGGATATCCGTCAAAAATACGACGAAGCGCTCGACGTGCGTTTCCGCGTGACTTCGATGCGCAGCCAGCTCGAGAAATTTGTCGCGATACGCGATAATCTTGAAGCAACGCAGACACTGCTCGGCCAACTGCTGAACCGTCTGCAGGGCATCGACATGCTGTCATCACCAGCCGCTTCGGCTGATGATGGCGCATCGCTGAGCCGCGGTGGGGTTAATATCATCCGCATCATTCAAGCTCAGGAAGAGGAACGCCTGCGCCTTTCCCGTCAAATGCACGACGGGCCGGCTCAATCGCTGACCAACTTCATCTTGCAAACCGAAATTTGCCAGCGCCTGTTCGATCGCGATCCTCAACGCGCGGCAGAGGAGCTGGATACCCTGCGCAATGCCGCCAATGTAACGTTTCAAAAAGTGCGCGATTTCATCTTCGACCTGCGCCCGATGATGCTCGATGACTTAGGAATCGTGCCAACGATGCGACGCTATGTCGACTCGTTTCGCGAGAAGCACGATATCAACATCAAGCTTGATATCATCGGGGATGAGCGGCGGCTGCAGTCGCACCGCGAAGTTATGATCTTCCGCGCTTTGCAAGAGCTGATGATCAATGCCCGCGATTATGCGAACGCTGGCGAAATTTCCATCCGCCTCGATATTTCAGGCGATACTATCAAAGCACTCATCGAAGATAATGGTCGCGGCTTCGACGCGAATGTCGTTCTCTCGAATGAAGAAAGCTATACCGACCCGCGCGCACAAAACCTCGCGACGATCCGTGAAAAATTTGAGCTGGTTGGTGGCAGTGTGCAGGTATTCAGCAGCGAAACGGAGGGCACGCAAGTGAAGTTTGAGCTGCCTTCTGGCGATTAAACTGCGCTGAAGTATGGAAAGCATAAAGAAAATCAAGGTGTTCTCGTGTTTGACAATCACCAGCCCTGTACTACACTAAAATTAGCGCATTAAGCGCCTTGGTAAGCCATGTAATTCAGATTGCACGGCGCTCTTAACGCCATTCAGCAACAGCAAGGGAGGCTTTCATGGGTCGTACACGGTTGGTGCTCATCCTGTTAATCCTGATCGCGCTAGCCGCTGTCGTCGTCGTGGTGCTGCTGCCGCAGCTTCAGCCAGCGCCCGCACCGGCAACCGCTCCTAATGAGGAATCACCCCCCCAAATTGTGATACAGGTGAACGCGACGCCTCTGCCAACCGCTACGCCAATGGTATTCGTCGATATCGTCATCGCTGTGCAAGAACTTTCGCGCGGGCAAGTCATCCCTCCCAATGCTGTGGCCCTGCGACCGTGGCCGCAGCAATCGGCGCCATTCAACGGCATTAGCAATCTCGAAGATGTGGTCGGCCGCATCGCACGCACCGATATCTTTCGCGAGCAGCCGATTTTGACCAACATGGTCGTCGATAGTTTCACGGGTTTGGCGCGCGTCGGCTCAGACGCTGCGGCAATTCTGCCGAATGGGTTGGTGGCGGTGTCGCTGCCGATCGATCGTCTGACCAGCGTGGGCTATGCTGTGCAAGATGGCGATCGTGTCGATCTCATCATTTCGCTGCTCTTCGTCGACGTTGATGAAGCGTTCCAAAGCCTGGTCCCGAACAGTTTAACCCTGTTCCGCATCACCGAGGATGGCCAGATCAACTTCCTACAGGGCATTCAAGGCCGGCCAGACTCGACCGCGCTTGGCTCGGTGATCGTCGGGCCTTCAGAACGACAGCGTCCTCGGTTGGTCACCCAGCGGACGATCCAAGACGCCCTAGTAGTCCATGTGGGCACGTTCCCGCCCGATGGCCGCTTCATCGGCGTTCCGCCAACGCCGACGCCGGTGCCTTCGGACGACGATCAGCCTGGCCAGGGCACGCCTCAACCGCCGACCCCTACCCCATCGCGACCGGATATCATCACGCTCGGCGTTACACCGCAGGATGCAGTCGTCCTAACTTGGCTCATCGAGTCGCGCACTCCGGTGACATTAGCGCTGCGCTCTGCCCAAGATACTTCGCGCGT
Organism: Anaerolineae bacterium; assembly: GCA_034434615.1. Classification (GTDB taxonomy): domain Bacteria; phylum Chloroflexota; class Anaerolineae; order Aggregatilineales; family Phototrophicaceae; genus Flexifilum. The sequence goes on from DAOTYT010000050.1 coordinate 6,138, forward strand.
GCCCACGGAAGATGTCACGCTCGATTACATTATGACGACGTTTGGGATCGATCTTCCCGGCAAGGTTCCGTATACGATCGAACCGGCGATCCGCAGCATTCGCCAGCTAATCGCTGGTGAAGAGATCTCGTTGGCTCCGGGACCGCAATAATCGAGTAAGATGGTGATACCGAACGAAGGGCAGGATTTTCAGGCATGATCAACCGGCCACACAGTGAACGTGACGTCATCAGCATTCTACTCGTCGATGACTCGCCAGAGGCACGCGAAAATATCAAAAAGCTGCTCGCCTTTGAAGAGCAGGAGTTTAAAGTCGTCGGCTCGGTAGGCACGGGCACCGAGGCGCTGCGCGCCGCGCTTGAAGTGCGGCCTGATATCGTGATCATGGACGTCAACATGCCGGATATGAACGGCATTGAGGCGACGAGCGAGATCACTAAGATGCTGCCTGCCACTGGCGTCATTATGATGTCGGTGCAGGCCGACGCCGACTATCTACGCCGGGCGATGCAGGCTGGCGCGCGTCAGTACCTCTCCAAACCGGTTGATACGGATGAACTTTACGGCACGATTCGCTCTGTTTACCGCAGCCTCGAACCCATGCGCGCACAGCCGGCCGTCGCGGCTGGTCTCCCGCTCGATGGCCAGCGGCCGCGCACAGTGTACGCCGGTGAAGATCCCATCATTCGAGCTGGGCATGTGATCGTCGTTTACAGCCCTCAGGGCGGCGTGGGCTGCACGACCATCGCGACCAATCTCGCTTCGGGGTTGATGAAACGTGGAATCCGCGTCTTGCTGATCGACGCAGATATGCAGTTCGGCGATATCGGCGTATTTCTCAAGCTGCAATCACAATCTACCCTGCGCGATCTGGTCGAGAAGGTCGAAGACCTCGATATCGATTTCTTCGACAGCATCGTCTCTACCCACGAAAGCGGCCTTAAGGTGCTGCTCGGCCCACAGCGATTGGAGGACGCGCTCGAGATCGAGGTACAGGGCGCCAAAGCGATCGCTCAAATCATCGAAAAGGTCGCACACAGCTATGATTTCATCGTCGTCGATACCGCGAGTCGTTTCGATGAAACGCTCCTGTCGCTGACGGATATCGCGGCCAAAATCATCTTAGTCGCTACGCCGACCCTGGCCAGCGTTAAGAACACCCGTTTTGTGCTTGAAATTTTCGACAAGATGAATTACCCGCCCGAGCGCACCTCTCTCATCCTGAATCGCGTCGAAGATGAGCGCAACCGTACTAGAGTCACGATTCCTAGTGAAGCGATCGAAAAACACCTCAAACGCAAGATTGAGGCCAAAATCCCCTACAATGAGGCAGTGATCCTGGCCGCAATCAATAAAGGTGTGCCCGTCGTTGCGTCGCAGCGAGATCGCAGTCGTTCGCCTATCAAAGAGCTGATCGAACTCTCTGAGCACATCTATGCAGAGCTGATGAATGAGGCGGCGGCCGATGCTGGTGAAGATGGCAAAAACCGGTCAAAAGCAGGCGTGGGCGTGCTGCGCTTTGGCAGAAGTTAGGACGGCACAAACTACGAAATTTCGTCAGGAATCGGGTTATTTGCGTTAAGACGGGAGCACAGGAATGTCGTTACTGAATCGGATCCAAAAGAGTGGAAGCGGCGCAGGTGGAGGCCCCGAAGACCTCACTCCAGAAACCAGCGTCGAAGAATCGCGTTTAGCTGCCATGCGCGCGCGGCCGGCAGCGGTAGCCGGGCGCGCGGGGACGCGCCCTCAAGATTCCAGCTACGTTGACCTCAAAACGCGGGTCCAAAATCGGCTGCTCTCCGAACTTGACCAGTCGATGGATTTGAACCGCAAAACAGAGGTGCGCGCGCACATTGAAGAACTGTTCAATGCGATTCTCGCTGAAGAGAGCATGGTCTTAGCTCGCGCCGAGCGCCAGCGTTTGTTCGAGCAGATCGTCGCTGAAATCCTCGGCTTCGGCCCTCTAGAGCCGCTGCTGGCCGATGAAAGTATCACTGAGATCATGGTGAACGGCCCAAAGAATATCTTCATCGAGCGCAAAGGCAACATCACACGCGCTAATGTCGCTTTTGAAGACGATCAACACGTGATGCGCATCCTCGACCGGATCGTGGCGCCACTTGGGCGGCGCATCGACGAAGCCTCCCCTCTTGTAGACGCCCGTCTCCCCGATGGTTCGCGCGTGAACGCGGTCATCCGTCCGATCTCGCTCGTTGGGCCGACGATCACCATCCGCAAATTCTTCAAGAAACCGCTTACCGTCGAAGATCTCATTCGCTTTGGCTCCATCACAAAGGAGATCGTCGAATTCCTGCGCGCCTGCATCATCTCGCGCTTGAACATGATCGTCTCAGGCGGCACTGGTTCCGGCAAGACAACGCTCCTCAACGTGCTCTCAAGTTTTATTCCTAACGATGAGCGCATCGTCACGATTGAGAACGCGGCCGAGCTTCAGCTTCGACAGGAGCATGTCGTCACGCTAGAGAGCCGCCCCCCGAACATCGAAGGCCGCGGGCAGGTAACGATTCAAGATTTAGTCGTCAACAGCCTGCGTATGCGTCCCGATCGCATAGTGGTCGGTGAGTGCCGCGCCGGCGAGGCGCTCGACATGCTGCAAGCGATGAACACTGGCCACGATGGCTCGCTGACGACACTGCACTCAAACAGCCCGCGCGATACGATCGCCCGCCTTGAGGTGATGTGCCTGATGGCCGGCATGGATTTACCAGTACGCGCCATTCGTGAACAAATCGCCAGCGCGGTAGACTGCATTTGCCATCAGGAACGCCTGCGCGATGGTTCGCGCAAAGTCGTCAAGATTACCGAGGTGCAGGGCATGGAAGGCGATATGATCACCATGTCCGATATCTTCGAGTTTGAACAGACCGGCGTGGAGGGTGGTAAAATCGTCGGCCGTATTCGTCCGACCGGGATTCGCCCGAAGTTTACCGATCGCATGGAAGCGGCTGGTATCTACCTGCCGCCCTCGGTGTTCGGCGTTGGCCGCACTTACTAACAAGTTTTTTGGAGGACCGGCTGCATGAGCACGCTACAGCTCGTCGTGATTGGCGGCGCAGCGATCGCCGCTGTCATCGTCATCATTTGGGGCATCGTCAGCGTTCGGACGGAAAAAGACATCATCGAGGAACGTCTTGGCCGCTATAACGAGGGCATGCAGTCGTTTCTCGATTTGACGATCGAAGAGGAAGACGCCCCAAAAGAGAAACGACCAAGCGCGCTGCAGCAGCGGGTCGAAGTGATCATTTCGGATAAGCCGTTTGCCAAAAAATGGCGAACTCAGCTCGCCCGCGCCGACATTAAGCTGACGGTTGCAGAATATGCGGCTGTGCACATCATCAGCATGTTCGCATTTTTTGGCATCGGCTATTTTGTCCTTTTCAGTCAAAACATCGTCTTGGGCATCCTATCTGGCTTCGTCGGTTTCTTCGCCCCACGCATCTATGTCTCGCGCACCATTCAGTCGCGGCTGGTCAAATTTGAGAATCAACTGCCCGATACGCTCGGTCTGTGGGTGAATGCGCTGCGTTCTGGCTACAGCGTATTGCAGTCGATGGAAGCGATCGCTCGCGACGCGCCAGAGCCAACCTCGACCGAATTCAAGCGCGTGGTTCAGGAAGTGCAATTGGGCATCGATATGGAAGACGCGCTGGAACACCTGCTGAACCGTGTAGAAAGCGATGACCTCGATCTGGTTATCACGGCGGTCAATATTCAGCGGGAGGTCGGCGGCAATCTTGCCGAGATTCTCGATGTGATCAGCCACACCATTCGCGAGCGCATCAAGCTCAAAGGCGAGATTCGCGTGCTCACTGCCCAGGGGCGCATCACCGGTTATTTGATCAGCGGCCTGCCGATCGTGTTAGCGCTGTTCCTCTACACAATCAACCGCGAGTACATGTCGCATCTCTTCGAAAACCGTATGTGCGGCTGGCCCATGTTGGGGCTTGGCCTTGCGTTGATCGGCATCGGCATGGCTATCATTCAGAAGATCGTCGATATCGATATTTAGAATTTAGAGGGCGCCCATGGATTCCCTGCTCATCCTCATCCTTGTAATTGTCGGCGGTGTCGTCGTCACCGGGTTGGTTTATATCGGCCTGCGCGATGACCGCGGACGCGACCCATTGCAAGAGCGTCTTGCTCAATACGAAGACAAAGAGCTTCCCCAGTCGTTGGAAGATATCGAGCTGTCGCTTTCGTTCAAGGATCGCGTGATCATCCCGCTGATCCGCCAGATCGCGGCGCTCACCACCAAGTTCACGCCGCAAAAACAGCTCGAGGATGCGCGCCATAAGCTTGATATGGCCGGCATGAACATGGACCCCGGCACCTACTTTGCCCTGCGCATCGTCGCCACGATCGGGTTTGCGCTGGCGGCCTTCTTCGTTTTCTTCGTCAGCTCACCTTCGACACCACGCCCTACGGCGCTTCTCTATACGCTGCTGGGTGCAGGGTTGGGATACATCCTCCCGTCCATGCTGCTGAGCAGCAAAATTAGACGCCGCCAGGAGGAGATCGTTAAAGCCCTGCCCGATGCCTTAGACCTGCTCGTCATCTGCGTGGAGGCCGGTTTGGGCTTCGACATGGCCATGGGCAAAGTATACGAGAAATGGGACAACGACCTCGCTATTGCCTTCGGCCGTGTGCTGCGCGAAATTCAGCTAGGCAAGGTGCGGCGTGAAGCCCTGCGCGATATGGCGCGGCGCATGGATGTGCCCGATGTGACGGCGTTCGTTGCCGCGATCATCCAGGCCGACCAGCTCGGCGTGAGCATGTCGAAGATTCTGCGCGTGCAGTCCGATCAAATGCGCACCAAGCGCCGCCAGCGGGCGCAGGAAAAGGCCCATCAGGCGCCTGTGAAAATGATGATCCCGATGGTGTTCCTGATCTTCCCGTCGCTGTGGATCGTGCTGCTCGGCCCGTCTCTGATCATCCTGCTGAACAATGCGACGGTTGCGGCTGTGTTTTGATATGCAGCATACGCCTGATCGAATACCGCTCGCCAGCCGAGAAGCCCAGTCGCCCACTGGGCTTCTCTTGTCTTCCGCGCGGCGAACTGCAGCGCAGTTGGTGGAAGCAGCCCTTGATCTGGTCTTTCCACCTGTCTGCATTGGCTGCGGCCGGGTCGATGTGGCTTGGTGCGCGCGGTGCGATGCCCAGCTCAGTGCGCTGCCGCTGCTGGGAGAACGCCCTGCCCCACCACCACTTCGTTCACTCGCAGCGACACACAACCACGACGGACTCATCATGGAGGCTGTTCAGGCGCTCAAATATGAGCGGGCCCACTCGCTTGCGCGGCCGCTGGCTCGTCGGCTTTTTAGCTGCTTGCAGCAGCAAAAGTGGACGATCGACATGATCGCTCCCATACCTTTGCATATTTCCCGACTGAAAGCGCGCGGGTATAATCAAGCGCAATTACTGGCGGAAGAGCTGGCGCAGATGAGCGATCTTCCTCTGGCAGCGACGGGACTGAAACGCCAGCGCAGCACGACCTCGCAGGTTGGCCTCACTCGTGAGCAGCGACAAGCGAATGTGCGCGGCGCGTTTAGCGCCGATCCGCGCATTGTCTCTGGACTGAGGCTCCTTTTGATCGACGACGTGCTTACGACGGGAGCAACGCTGCAGGCTTGTGCCGAAGCCGCCCTCACTGCAGGGGCGGCGGCGGTTTACGGCCTGACGGTGACGGCAGCGCGTGCTTAACGGCTATAAAAATCATAGGAGTCAGCTTATGGATGTTACGATTCACGGCCTCAATTTAAAAGTCACTGAAGGACTGGAGGCATATGCGCGAAAGAAACTCGATCGTTTAGACCGCTACCTGCCAAATATTACTGATATCCGCGTCGAATTATCGGAAGAACATACCCGGCGCGGAGAAAACCTCGCCCGCGCCCAGATCACCGTGCGGCACAAACGCGGCGCTATCCTGCGCGCCGAGGAGCGCGTCAACGGAGACATTGAGGCCGCGCTGGCGCTCGCCGTTGACAATATGTATCGACGTATCGAACGTTTCAAGGGAAAACGCAGCCGTAAAGGCCGCGAGCGTTTCACGGCCACAGTCGAAGAATTAAGCATGGCCGAAGCGCTGCCGGAAACCCTTGCTGCGGCAGAAGAGCCGATCGATGAGCCAGAGCTGCCCGTCAAACGGCGTAAACAGGTGATCGTGACCCCAATGACGGAAGAGGAAGCCGTCGAACAGATGGAACTGCTGGGCCATACGTTCTTCATGTTTTTGAACGGGGCCACCGGAACCATCAACGTCATTTATAAACGACGAGCGGGAGATTACGGCATCCTCATCCCACAGCCCGAATAGCATTCAACGCGGGGAGGCAGCACATCGGGGTAGCGCCTCCCCGCATCAAGCTCGCTCATTCGCTCTCCATAATGCCGCCAGCGCCCGATATTTATGCAGTTCATACCATGCCATCAATGCGCTCAGGCGCAGCCCATGCCAGCCATCTCGATACCCGCTGAGCGTGATAAAACGCCAGCGAAATTGGCGCAGCGGTTGCAGCACAAAATTGTGCGGTCTTGGCCGCAGGCCCTGCTCAAACAGAATGCGCGCATCGTAGGCCGCGTAGCGGCGCTGTTTCTCGTGGAATTGCGCCAGATCGTCATAGTTGTAGTGAATGAACGGCGCGGTTAGCGTCCCTTCTGGCCCATCCAGCAGTGCGACTTCGTGCACGCCGCGCGCTGGGTCATAGCGCCCGGCTCCGACGCGCAGAAGCCGTGTTTGGTAATCAGGAAACCACCCCGCCCCTCTTGTCAGCTTGCCGAAGATGTAATTGTGACGCGGAATGCGAAACCCGGCATAGGCTGGCGCGGCAATCACAGCGCGCACCTCGGCGGCCAGCTCCGGCGTGACGCGTTCATCAGCATCCACAAAGAGCGCCCAATCAGCGCGGCCGATCAGCGCTTCAAGGGCTGCGTTGCGCTGATTGGCGTAGTCCTGAAAGGCATGGTGGATGACCTCGGCCCCGGCTGCCTGTGCGAGCTCTGCGGTCGCATCGGTACTGAAAGAGTCAAAGACGATAATCTGATCGGCAAAGCGCAGGCTTTCGATGCATTCAACAATATGACGCTGTTCGTTATAAGTGAGCACGACTGCCGCTAACGTCGTCATCGGGCCGCCATTTGTTGAATATGCGCGTAGGCCTGGTCGAGCGCGGCGCGTTCACTTTCGGCCAGCGGCTCGTTTGCGAGCAGTCGGCGCTTTCGCGCCATTCCAACGCGAATCATCAAGCGGGCAAGCATGGCTTTCCACGCTGGATAATGCTTTTGGATTAAGTAAAGCCGGCTGCGCCACAGCATCTCAAGGCTAAGCGGCCGCACTTGTCCGGCGCTTTGCCCACCAAGATGAACGACGTGCGCTGAGGGCACGCAGCAAACTGACCAACCCGCCGCCCAAATCCGGCGTGCCCAGTCTAATTCTTCGCAGTACATAAAGAAAGCTTCATCGAACAAGCCAGTTGATAAGACGGTTTCGCGACGCAGCATCATCGTCGCGCCGAGCACCGCGTCCACTTCAAATGGCACCCCCGCCTCATAACACGACTTCGGGTAGCGACCGTTAAACCGCCCTTCGATCCAGCGGCCAGGCGTCGGAAAAAACTCCGCCCAAAGCTGGCGCAGTCCCGGAAAGCTGAATGCGCTGTGCTGAAAGCTGCCATCCTCATACGTCAAGCGCGCACCGACCAGCCCACGACGAGGATCTTCGAAAAGGGCGTCGAACAGTGCGCGCGTCGCCCCCAGTTGGGTGATCGTATCGGGGTTAAGCAGGTAAACGGCGCGCGGCAGCATCTCTGGGAGACGGGTTTGTCCTTCGAACCCTAAAGCATGCAGAGCGAGGTTATTCCCGCGCACGAAACCAAGGTTCTCCGAACTGGCGATCAGATCGACGGTTGGGAATGCCTCCGCGATCGCCTGTGCTGTCCCATCGCTTGAGGCATTATCGACGACGATGATCGAAGCTGCAAGCCCACTGGCAGCGAGATCGTCCAGCAGGCTGGACAGGGCTGCGAGCACCAGATCGCGCACATTCCACGTGACGATGATAACCGCCAGGTCGAGCATCAAGCCCCAAACTGCGCGAGGTCAAGCCCGGTTCGCCGCAGAAAAGCCGCGAAGGTTTCGAGGGAGGTCGTCTCAACGCGAGCGACCGAATCAATGCCAAGCAGCGCCCGCAGCGGCGCCGCATCGGCAGCCATCACCGCCATAAGGCCGGACTCTAACGCCTGCTGCACAGGTAGGGGCAAACCGGTTGGATACATCAGCAGGGGCAACGGCAGCACGGCAGTCTGGCTTAGGGCGCGAGTGGAGCGGCGCGCATCGGCACTGGCGAACTGCTCAAAGTCTGAGGCGCTTACCCCGGCCGCGTCGCACTCGCCTTGAACGACTGCTTCGATGAGCGCATCAATCTCGGGTTGATCGACGAGCGCGCCGAGGCTGTCGGCACTGAAGCCGTTGGCCTGCATGATCAACGCCGGCATCATCCAGGTTTGAACATCGCGGTGATTGAGGCGGCAAAAGG
>DAOTYT010000051.1:0-8093 GCA_034434615.1 Anaerolineae bacterium
GAGTGGAAGCAGCCTGCCCCGTTCGACTGGCGCGCCGCGCTGTGGCTGTGCGGCGCTTCGCTCATCCTGCTGCCGCTGACGACGCGCCTGCCGGCACTCGCCTATGAATGGCCGCTGTACCGCGCCGGCGTCTTTAATGCGACTTATCCGCCGTGGCTCCAGCTCGCCATCTCCCCTCTCGCCATCTGGGAGTGGCGCACAGGCGCGGCGCTGCTGTTCGGCCTGCTGTTCATGAGCGTCGCGATCGGCACAGCCCGTGAGGCGCGGGGCCAGTCGCGCGGGTCAATGCTCGGTGGTGTGCTGCTGGCCTTGGTCACAGCGCCGGTCTTGATGCTGCTGTGGGAGGGCAATGCGTCGATCCTGACGCTGATGGGGGTGATCATGTTGCCGCTCGGCGTACCGTGGGCGACCGTGCAGCCGCATCTTGCGCCGTGGGCGCTGCTGGCGCGGCGCTCGTGGACGCTGTGGGGCCTCGGCTTCCTCGCGCTCACGCTGATCGTTTGGGGGCCATGGCCGCTTCAAATTTTAATGAACGTGGAGGGGTCGCTGGCCCATCCGATCGCAATGGGCTGGGTTAACCTCGGCTGGCCGATCCTGCTGATCGGCCTCGCCCTGCTGCCTTTCACCAATGCCGACCCGCTGCGCCTGATCGCGGCTGGCGCTTTCGTCGCGCCGTACCTCATGGCGGTGCACCTCGTCCTGCTGCTGCCCGCGATCGGCCGGGTGACCGGCTGGCGGCGCGTCGCGCTGTGGCTGTGCGCTTGGCTCACGCTGCTGCCGGCGATGTTCTACAGCGATGCGGCAAAGCTGGCCGCGATGATCTTCCCGCTGGCTGTCTGGTGGCTGCTCAAGCCAGCCGCGCAGGCCAGCTAAACTGAGAATACGGCTGCATTGCTCGTCGTATCCTCCCGATAGAGCATGATCAGATACCAGCCGAGGAAGATCAGCAGGCTGGGCGCTTTGTCATCCTCAAAATCCGGGTGCAGGCTCATCTGGCTGCTCAAGCGTAAAACGCCACCGGTTTTGAAGCCGATCAGCGGCACGCCGTCCTCGGTCGTCCACACCCACTTCGATCCCCAAAAGTCGCCCGGCCGCCAGAGGAAAACACGACCATCGGCATATTCCAGCTGTCCTTTATTGCCTTTATAGACGTAGACGGCTGGCGCTTCACCAGTGCCAACCGAGGTGATCTCAATGCGCTTGCGGAAAAACCCCTTGCGTTCGAAGCGCCAGCGGTTGCCGACCGCTTCGACTTCGACCAGCGAGCTCCAGATGCGCGGCTGGCGGATGGTCGCCAGCACTTCGCCATCGTCCGCCCGCAGCTCCCCATTCTTGCGCAGCCCACTCGTACTCACCCACTTCAGGCCGCGCGCCTCCAATTCCGCCGTGGTCTTCATTAACCCCCTCCTCGCGTTGACCAATCTTCCAGAACTTTATACGCGGCGGCAGGCGGCTGGGTTGCGGCGCGCACAGCGCAGCGCGCTAAACTTCCTCCTCAGCCTCGTCTTCAGGCCGAACCTGCCATACCTCGCTGGCGATATCGATGAACAGGCGTCCGTCAAGGTGATCGATCTCGTGCTGAAACACGCGCGCCAGCCATCCTTTGGCTTTGACGCGCTGCGGCTTGCCGTGGCGATCTTGCCCAGTGACGACCACGCTTTCATGGCGGTCGACGCGGCCAGCATAGCCGGGAATCGACAGGCACGCCTCGACCCCTTCAACTTTTTCTTTGCTGGCCTTGATGATCTCTGGGTTGACGAACACGTACAGCCTGCCGGCCTCCTCGCCAAACTCCTCGCGCGAGGCCTCATCGTCTTGCAAGCGCACGACGATCACGCGCTTAGAGACGGCGATCTGCGGCGCGGCCAACCCAATGCCGGGTGCAGCCAGCATCGTCTCGACCATGTCATCGATCAAGGTTTGCAGCGAGCGGTCGAACGTGGTCACGCGCTGCGCTTTTTTGCGAAGGATGGGGTTATCCGGCTGGATGATCGGGCGTACAGTCATCAGGAACTCGATTTGCTGAAACAAATTATCTGCGCATTATATCCAATCAGGGCGCGGCTTGTCAGCGACTGCGCCGCCCGGACTTGAAGCGCCGTTGACGCTGATCGGCGATGCTGCTACACTAGCGTTAACCGATGAAAGGCGGGTGCGCCGCCCCCGGGTTTGGGGCTGTGGTGAAATGGCAAACACAGGTGACTTAAAATCATCCGCTCGTGAGAGCTTGTGGGTTCGAGTCCCACCAGCCCTATCCTGACCCCAACATAAGCCAGCCGTGCGGCTGGTTTTTCTTTTCCATTCTCACGCCCTGCGCAGTTTCGCGCGTCAAACAGCCCCGTCATCTGCGGTTCGCTGCTGCTGAAGCACGCTCCTTAAGCGGGTTTTAACTTGATCTACGTATTGATATGTGGTACAGTCCTTCCGCAGATGATACTAAGTATCACTCAGGGGTGATCGTCGTGACCAAGCCAGCGCGCAAGCGTCGCCTTTCCAGGCGAGCCCCGCAGCATAGGCTCGGCACGATGCCCCCTAACGTCAAGCCTGGTTTATCAGCATAAAGTTCAATGAGGAGAGAAGCTATGGTTTTACGTCGATTGGCGGCTGTTCTGTTGCTATTCAGCCTGCTCGTGCCGATAGTCTCGTTGGTTGGGGCGCAAGAAGACGCGCCACTCAAGGTCGTCGTGACCTACAGCGTGCTCGCCGACATCGTGCAGAATGTCGCCGGGGATAATATTGAGCTGACGGTACTGGTTGGGCCAGATGGTGACCCGCACGTCTATGAACCCACGCCGCAAGACCTGATCGCATTGGCTGAGGCCGACCTGCTGATCGAGAACGGCTTGGAGCTTGAGCCGTGGATCGACGCGCTGTACGCATCGTCCGGCTCCACAGCGATCCGCGTCGCAGCCAGCGATGGGGTCGATGTCCTCGAATTCGCCGGGCATCATCATCATGGCCATGACCACGACCATGATCACGACCACGCACATGATCATGATCACGATCACATGCACGGTGGTTTCATGGAAGGCGACCCGATGATCGGCTCGCGCCTGATCGTCAACGACTTTGAAAGCGGCACCGTGCACGTCATCGACCTGCGCTCCAATGAGGTGATCGCCACGTTCGAGCTGGCTGCGCGGCCCTTCTTGTACGCGTCTCCCAACGGCCGTTATGCGTTCGCCGTTCAGATGAACGCGAACATCACCAACATTGTTGACAGCGGCGTCTCGATGGTGGCGCATGACGATCACTTCCACGCCGAGTTCGGCCGACCCGCGCTGCTGGGCGTGGACATCCCCGGCTCGACGCCGATCCACTTCGTCGTCCATCACGACCAGATCGCCATTTTCAATGACGGCGACGGCACTGCTTCGATTTTCACTGAAAGCTACCTGTTCGACCCAGCCGAGATGATCGTCACGGTCGCAACCGCGCGAGCGCATCACGGCGTGGCTGTGCCGCTGGGTGACGTTGTGCTGATCTCGTCCCCGAACATGGAAGACATGAACAGCAGCCTGCCCATCGGTGTCGATGTGATGGACATGGAAGGCAACATCCTGCAAAGCTTCCCGGAGTGCCCGGGCCTGCATGGCGAGGCGGCCTACAGCGATGACGGCGTGGCCTTCGGCTGCTCTGATGGCATCCTGCTGGTCGAGCGCGATGGCGATGGCTTCGTCTCGCGCAAGATTGACAACCCCACCGCCAACCCTGACCTGCGCACCGGCACGCTCTATTACGCTGAGGGCGCGCAGTTCCTGCTGGGCAACTACGGCCGCAATGCCATCGTGCGCATCGATCCGGTCGAGGGCACATCCGAGGTCGTGATCGACGCCGGGCAGCGCATTTGGCGCTTCCAATATCACGGCGAAGATCCCTCCAAGCTCGTCGCGCTGACGATGGACGGCAACCTGCATGTGATCGACATCGCCACCGGCGAGATCGAGGGCACGGTGCAGGTGGTCGATCCGTTCTTGGCGCCAGCCAGCGGCCGTCCGGCTGCGCGGCCATTCTTCGTCACCAACGGCCACATGGCTTACGTGAGTGAGCCGCTGCCGGGAGACATCCGCGCCGTCGATCTGGAGACGCTTGAGGTCACCGATGTGCGCATCTTCGTCGGCGGCAAACCCTCGAATATGGCCGTGTTTGGCATGACAGCCGCCAGCGAGCTGGAGGGCGGTCATCACCATCACGATCACGGCCACGACCATGGTCACAGTCACGGCCATCATCATCATGACCACGTTCACGGGGAATTCGACCCGCACACCTGGCTGTCACCGCTCAATGTGATCATCATGACTGAAAACATCCGCGATGCCCTGATGGCCGCCGACCCAGCCAATGCCGATCTTTACGCGGCCAATGCTGAGGCGTACATCGCAGCGCTGGAGGCGCTCGATGCCTACATCCGCGAGCAGGTGGCGACCATCCCTGAAGCCAACCGCATCTTGGTGACGACGCATGAGCTGTTCGGCTACTTCGCCCGCGACTACGGCTTCGAGCTGCTGGACTCGGCGCTGGGCGCAGTGACGACAGCCGCCGAACCAGCCGCTGGCCAGATCGCGCTGGTGATCGATGAAATTCGTGCGGCCGGCGTGCCGGCGGTCTTCGTCGAGAATGTGGGCAACCCGGCGCTGATGGAACAGATCGCGGCTGAGGCCGGCGTCGTGGTGGCGGACCCGCTCTTCACGCACGGGCTGGGGCCGGCCGGTTCGGGCGCAGAGACCTATATCGACATGATGCGCTATAATATCGATGTGATCGTCGCAGCGCTTCAGTAAGGTTCGTTTCGGGGTAAGGATGCATTGGTCGTACAGCCGCCGCGTTCATAAGGATGCCGTGCCGGGCGCGCCCGCCTTAGAGGTGCGCGATCTGGTCGTCTCATACCCAGGGACGCGGCGGCTGTCCCTCAAAGGGATCAACCTGCACGTGCCGATCGGCACGCAGCTGGCGCTGGTGGGGCATAACGGCGCCGGCAAATCGACGCTGCTGAAGGTGGTGGCCGGCCTGCTGCCCATCCGCTCTGGCAGCGTCTTGATCTACGGCAACCCGCCGGGAGCCTGCCATCATCGGGTCGCCTACCTGCCGCAGCGCGGCGAGATCGACTGGCGCTTCCCGATCACCCTGCGCAAGCTGGTGCTCACCGGGCGTTATGTGCATCGGGGCTGGTTCAAACGCCCGACGCGCGAAGATTGGCGCATCGTCGATGCCATGATCGACCAGCTCGGCCTCAGCGACCTGCGCGACCGGCAGATCGGCCAGCTTTCCGGCGGCCAGCAGCAGCGGGCGATGCTGGCGCGCGCGCTGGCGCAGGATGCCGATCTGCTGCTGCTGGATGAGCCGCTCAACGCCGTCGACAGCGAGACGCGGGCGATCATCCTGGCTGTGCTCGAACGATTAAAGGCGCGCGGCAAAACGGTGATCACCGCCACCCACGATTTGGGCCGGCTGGAGACCGATTTTGATGCGGCCTTCTATCTGGCCGATGGCCGCGAGATCGCCCCGCCGCCAGCCGCGTTCAACGGCGCCCATGCCAAGGTGCTGCCATGATCGAGATCAACGCTATCGTCGACTGGCTGACCGCCCCGTTTCGCTTCAACTTCATGCAGACCGCGCTGATGGCGGCGGTGCTGGTCGGGCTGACGTGCGCGTCGATCGGCGTCTACGTCGTGCTGCGGCGCATGGCCTTCATCGGCGATGCGCTCGCTCATACGATCCTGCCTGGCGTCGTCATCGCCTATCTTAACGGGTGGAGCTTGCCGGGCGGGGCGCTGGTCGCCGGCCTGTTGACGGCGCTCGGCATCGGCTGGCTGTCGCGGCGCGAGGTCATCCGCGAGGACACCGCCATCGGCGTCATCTTCACCGGCATGTTCGCGCTCGGCGTGCTGCTGATGAGCACCGTGCGCTCGTTTCGCGATTTCACCCACATCTTGTTCGGCAATATCTTAGGCGTCACACAAGACAACCTCATCCTGCTGGCAGCGATCGCGGTCTTGGTGCTGGTCACGCTTCTCTTGTTTCATAAAGAGCTTGAGCTGACCTCGTTCGACCCGATCCATGCCGAGGTCATTGGGCTGAAAGCATCGCATATGCGCTACCTGCTGCTGATCCTGCTCGCCTTCACCGTCGTCAGCAGCATCCAGCTCGTCGGCGTGGTGATGACAACCGCGCTGCTGATCACCCCGGCGGCGGCTGCCTCGCTGCTGACGGTGCGGCTGTGGCGCATGATGGTCATCGCTGCCGTCATCGCCGTCGCATCGGGGATCATCGGCCTCTATGCCTCGTTCTACGCCAACGTCTCCTCCGGCGCTGCCATCGTGCTGGCCTGCACGGGTTTCTTCGCGCTGGCCTGGGCCATTCGCAGTGTCCGTCATCTGCTGGTGCGCGATGCTGAGCCGGAAGCGGACGAAGAAGAACTGGTCAGCGTCGAGAGCGTGCCCCACGTTTAAGACTCGTCTTCATCGGGCGGAAACAGCCCCCTTCCTAACGTGCAGCGCAATTCTTTTTACGTTTTTGGTAGAGTTTCCGTTCACGATGCCCTTACCACTGTCAAAAGATCGGAGTATCATCGAGAGGATGGATTGACAAGGATATAAACGCGATGCCTCAGCTGACGGCAGCTGTGATCAACTACAACGGCGCCCATGTGCTCGAACGCTGCCTCGACTCATTACTGGCGAGCACCTATCCCATCGACGAACTGCTGCTGGTTGATAACGGCTCGACCGATGCCTCGCTGGCGATCGCGCGCGGCTATGCGCCGCGCCTGCGCGTGATCGCACTGGGCTGGAATGGCGGCCCGGCGGTAGCGCGCAATACAGCGCTACGCGCGGCGCGCAACGATCTGATCTTTCTGCTCGATGAAGATGGCTTCGTGCTGCCCCATACGCTGGAGCGGCTGGTCGAAACCTACTGCCGCGACCAGCGCTCGATCGCGATCGTCCACCCGCGCATCCTGTTCGATGCAGACCCAACGCGCATCCAGTATGATGGCGGCTCGGTGCACTACATCGGCATCGCCATCCAGCACAATCGCAATGCGCTGCATGGGCAGGTCGCCGAAGACTGCCAGCGCGTATGGGTGACCGGCGGCAATGTGCTGGTTGACCGGGCGAAAATCCCTGAGCCGCAGCGTTATGATGAAGCCTTCTTCTGGGGGTTCGAAGATGCCGATTTCGCAGTGCGCACCTCGCTGGCGGGCTGGCGCTGCATCCAGCAGCCGAGAGCCTTGATTCGCCATGGCAGCGGCACGCCGGGCCTCTCGATGCGCAGCGGCGCGCGCTACAGCCCAATGCGCGCCTATCACGTCACGAAAAACCGCGCCTATTTTCTGTTTAAAATCTACCGCTGGCGCACGTTAGCCATCATCGCGCCGGCCCTGCTGTTCTACGAGCTGGCGACGCTGGCGTTCATGATCAAATCGGGCAGCGTCGGCGCGTGGCTGCGCGGTTGGGGCCAGTTCTTCCGGGACTGGCGGCAGGTGATGGCGAAGCGCCGCCTCGTGCAGCAAACGCGCCAATACCGCGACCGCGATTTCCTGAAGGCGGGCCCGCTCACCTATTCCGTCGGCACCGCGCAAGGACACCTCATCCAGGCCCTGGTCGCCCTGCTGGCCCTGATCCTCAACCCGTACTGGTTGTTAGTCGCAGGGCTGGCCTAGGCGCCTCATGGCTCAGAAACCGCAGGCCTCGCGCAGCCTCGTCACCAACGGCGTCTATTCCGCAGCGTCCGAACTCAGCATCGGGCTGTTGTTTATCCTGACGATTTTTGCCGCGCGCAGCTTGGGCGATGCGGGGTTCGGCGTATTTTCGTTCGCGCTGGCCTTCGTCAACGTGATGGGGTTCCTCATGGAAGGCGGCCTCAGCTTCGTCTACGCGCGCATCGTCTCGCGCGATCCCGCCTCTGCGCCGCGCTTTCTGGGCAATGTGCTCACACTGCAATTGATCTTCTGCGCGTCTGGCATTCTGCTGGTCGTCGTAGTCGCCGCTTTCTTGGATCAACCAGCTGAAACGATGCAGGTGATCTACCTGCTGGCGATCGCCGAGGCGCTGCGCTTTTTCAAATACCTGTTTCGCTTCGCCTTTCGC
>DAOTYT010000052.1:0-4066 GCA_034434615.1 Anaerolineae bacterium
GAAAATATCAGCGTAAAGGACGGTCTTCAAGATCGCTTCTTCGACGTGTCTCAACGGAAGCCCCTTTCGCTGATTGGGCGTCAATCCCACTCCCACACCCAAAGATTAGTGAAACGACACGTGTTGGGGCCGCCTTCGAAATTGACGACAGCCGTGCCCACTTCGCCTGCGCGATGCGGGTCATCGAGCGTGCCGATGAGTTGGCCATCGATGTAATAGTACAGTGTATTCATGTCCGCGATCACGAGCAAGTGGTGGCTTCCACCGCCGGCGAAAGCTGGGTTTTCGGCAAACAACCCTCTGCTGAACGTATCGCCGCGCCGCTGTGATACCCCATGCCCCCCTGAAGCATCGAGATAGGCGAGGGTGTAGTCTTCACCATCGGTGAAGCGCACGACCAGCCCACAGCCGGCAACGCCATTGGTTGCGCTCATCGTGACGGTAGCCCCGAGGGCGAAATTCGCATAGCGAACGCCGCGCCCCAGCATCAACCGGTTGATGCCCGGCCGCGCAAACTCAACCGTGCTTTCGGGGACGGTGAGGCTCAAACTGCCCAGCGCCGAGACGACGTGCCGGCGCAGCAGCGCCTGCGTCATGGTTGCGCTGTCTCCCACGATGAGCGCCTGCGGGATAAGGCGTTCGCCCGCTACCCGCAGCCGCGTGGTCACCGAGAGCTGGTCAACCCGCGCTGTGACTTCGGCTGGCAGGCTGGCAGTGGTGCCGGCCGCGATGCCGATCGTGCCCGGTTCCGTTAAACTGGTCTCGGCGCTGCTGCCGATGTAACCGTCGTTGTAAAAAAAGTCGAAGCCGGCCGCCGAGGCCATCAGCATCAACGTGAAGGTCGTTTGGCCCGGTACGATATTGGGATGCCCCGTCCAATCTCGAATGACTCGTGGGGTTCCGTCCTCGACTACAGAGAACCGCCAGCGCCCCTCATGATTGATCGACAGCAGGTAGTAATCTGCGCCGCGCTGGCGCACGGTCAGGCCCACGATCCATCCCGTCCCGCTGATGTCACTGAAGCGGGCGCGCACTGCTGCATCGGCATCGGCGATTTCATCAACGTGTGCGGCGGCGGCGACGCCAGCAACACCGTTATAGCGCAGCTCAACCGCATCGCTGGCGCGGCGCACAGTCAGATCGGGACTGGTTGACTGCCATTTGCTGGCTTGCTGGCCCTCAAGCTGCTGCCGCTGGGCGAAACCCGGGGTCACAATCAACTGATAGGTTCCGCCGCTGCCAGCGAAGCCGGAGACCGTCACGGTATAGGGCTCGGTGCGCGCCAGCGTGATCGCCTCGAGCAGCGCATCGCGCGTTTCGGGATAAGCGTAGTCATCATTGCTGATCAGCACGCGCCCCGAACGATCGCTCAACGTCACGATTGGGTCAAACTCATCCTCGATGGCTTCGACCAAAAACGACAGCACCTGCCCGGCTTGCGCATTGAACGTCCAGCTCTGTGAGCTGCCGGGCGCGACTATTCCCTGCACGGGGGTGTTGATCTCCACTCGATCTTGGGCCTGCGCCGTGAGCGTGCCATTGTGCGAGCAGAGGAGAGCCAGCACGCCGACAGCAGACCATAACCATCGCTTCATCAAGATAAGGGCATCCATTCTGGGTAGCGCGTGTGCACCTGCTCGACATAGCGCATAAAATCGTCGCTCTGCATTTCGGCGCCATACATCCAGCGGTAATTCTCGGCGTCGCGCAGGCGTCGCTGCTCACCGGCGAGGCGCAGGTCGGTTTTGCCCTGTTCCTTTTTGCCAACCAAGCGGGTGAACAAGCCTGCGCGGTCATAACTTTCAAACTGGGCAGGCGACATGAAGGTGTAAACGATCAGATACTGTTCTTCCGTCTCGAGGCCGCAGGCCACCATCCACCAGCCTTTGGGCACCCGCGAACGGCGCGCAACCTGAAAGCGCCAGTGCAGCGGGTTGACTGCTTCGTCAGCGCGCATCGCTGCCTCAAGGCTGCCGCGCCGGACGAGGCGAATGCCGTCATCGTCAAGTTCAACAGCGCGCCCGCTTGGCCAGCGCGGCCGCAGCCATCGTTCAATTGAGGTTGTGAGGGCGTAGGCCAGCAGCAGGCCGCCGAGGATGGCCAGCAGATTGAACCCGCCGCCGTCCGTCAGCATCGAGATCAGGAAGAAGCCCAATGCCCAGATGGCGGCGAATGCCAACAAAACAGTGAGGCGCAGGCGGCCATGATCGGCATCGACCGGAAAGCGGAGGCTTGGCGTATCAGTCAGAGTCATCGCTTGTGGCAACGCATCTAAACCCTATAAGCGGATCGTCAAAGGCGCTGTTGCGTAGATCATCTCGAGCGTTGGGCTGTAGATGACCACGCTGCGATACAGTCGCAAATCGACTTCAGGCGGGATATTGTAATGCTGATTGCCGAAAGTGCCGATGATTGGCCCAAGGTCGAGGTCGAGGTTGTTCATCTGCATGTCTTCGACCGTTTCCGGCGCCGCATCGGCCGAAAGCACGACGCGCAGCCCAGGGCCGTTGGCGACGCTGAACTCTTCAAAGCGCATCACGCGGCTGTTATCGACCTGCTGGTAGATCGTCACAGTGCCCAGCCCCCAGCGCACCGCGTCGAGGCGGGTGAACTCGCCAGTCGCAGCGATGATCGGCCCATTAAGCACGGGCATATCGCGCATGTCCTCGGGCGCGGGGATGCCCGGCGCCAGCGCAGACCGGATCATCGCTGCGGCATCTTCAGGATTTTCTCTGGCAATGGCCAGATAGGCCGATCGCTGCTCTGGGAGCAGAGCCGCAAATTGTTCCAATTCGTCTTCGGTGAGGCCGGGAAGAATTTGTTCAGAAGCGGCAGCTTCGGTTTGCAGCAGCGGTTCCCAAAGCGGAAACGTGAACGTGAGGGCGACGAGAGCCGCTCCAAACAGGATCAGAAAAAGTCGAAAACGCATAGCCTTAAATGGACTTCAAACCCAGCACGATGTACTGACCGTGCGTAGCGTACCATAGAAAATGCGTTTGAGCTAGGCGAGTTACCGGTGACGGCTGGGCATGATGTAGCCCTGCCCCGGTGCAGTGACGATGTAGGTAGGGTCTCGCGGGTTGTCTTCAAGCTTCTGGCGCAGGCGCGAGATGTTGACGCGCAGCACCGAAAAATCGCCTTCGTAATGATCGCCCCACACAGCGCGCAGCAGCGCTTCATGGGTGATGATGGTATCGGGGGCGCGCATCAGCGTGACGAGGATACCATACTCGATCGGCGTCAGGTGAAGCCGTCGTCCGCGAATCATCGCCTGCCGGCGATCCATATCCAGTTCCAAATCGCGCACCGCCAGTTTAGGTTGCGGCGGCATCCGCTCGACGCGGCGCAGCAGGGCGGCTACGCGCGCCATCAATTCTTCGTTCGCAAACGGCTTAACCAGATAGTAATCGGCTCCCAGATCGAAGGCTTCGACTTTATCGGAGCTGCGGGTGCGCCCGCTGATGATGATCATGGGCAGCAGCGAGTTGGTGCGCACTTCGCGCAGCACTTCCAGCCCGTTCATATCCGGCAGGTTAAGGTCGAGCAAGACTAAGTCCGGAGGTGACGCTTGTATCTCGTCGAGCGCAAGCTGACCGCTGCCGACAACGACCGCTTGGTAGCCGGCGCTTTCCAGCAGCGCCGTGACGACTTCGGCCGTATCGGCGTCGTCTTCTACCACTAAGATTTGTTGGGTTTGTTCACGAACGGTCTGCATGATTCTCTTTAATAGATTCGATCAGATTGGTGTCATGCATCGCTGTCATCGACTATTAAATCACAACACAGCTCATTTTGGCAATCCGACCTCATGAGGCAGGGAGTGGCTAAATTCAAACAGAGCGGTAAGATCAAGTATAGACCCGCGGCGGAGCAGTTGACCGCCGCAGGCCCCAATGTCTGAACGGACACGAGGTCAACGAGCCATCATGATCTGTCCTTACTGCCACCGTACCGACCGGCAAGTCAAAAACGGTTTCAATCCCTCTGGGTCGCAACGCTGGCGTTGTCGGCACTGTCGGCGCACCTACACGCCCGTCCCCAAGCCGATCGGTTACGATCAGGCGAC
>DAOTYT010000053.1:0-15448 GCA_034434615.1 Anaerolineae bacterium
CCGCGTGCTCAAGCTGCGCTCGATGGTGCATGACGCAGAAGCTGCAACCGGCGCTGTCTTCAGCCATAATGGCGACCCGCGCGTCACTCGCGTCGGGCGTTGGCTGCGTAAGACGCGGCTCGATGAGCTGCCGCAGCTGATCAACGTGCTGCGCGGCGAAATGAGCCTGGTTGGGCCTCGTCCGGAGCGCCCGGAACACGTGCAGCGTTTGACGCAAAAAATCCCTTTTTATCGCACTCGGCTGATCGTCCGCCCCGGTTTAACTGGCTGGGCGCAGGTGCGCTATGACTATGGCTCGACTGATGAGGATGCGTTGGTGAAGCTGCAATATGATCTCTACTACATTCGCCACCATTCGCTGCTGCTCGATCTAAGCATCATCCTGCGGACGATTGGCAAAGTCGTCAGTTTGAGTGGGGTATAGCGATGCTGCGCCGGCTGACCATCGAACGGGCGATGCAGATTATTTTGTTCGCGCTGATCTTCGCGCTGGCCGCCCGCATCCCCGTCGATACGGACACCTGGTGGCATCTGCGCAGCGGCGAACATATCTTGAGACACGGCTTTATCTATACCGACCCGTTTTCGCACACCTTCTATGGAGAGCCGTGGGTCAATCATAGTTGGGGAGCGCAGCTCATCCTCCACACCATCTGGTCGGTGAGTGGGGCGTTTGGCCTGGCGATCTATGTCGCGGCGCTGGCGACTGCCGGCATGTTCTTCGTCTACCGCATGTGCAGCGGGGGCACTTATCTGCGCGCGTTTGCCATCGTGCTCGGCGCAGCGACGGCGGCCATCTTCTGGTCGCCCCGCCCGCAGATGATCTCGTTTTTGCTCAGTGCGGTGGTGCTGTATCTGCTGCACCTTTACAAATATGAGCGGCGCGATCGCCTGTGGCTGATCCCGCTCCTGATGATGATTTGGGGCAATTTGCACGCTGGGTTCTCGATCGGCTTCATTTTTATCGGGGCGTATATTGCCGGAGAACTTCTCGCAAACATCACGCGGGCGGGCGGCGATTCGGTCGTGCCGCCGCGCGGCATCCTCAAACTGATCATCGTCAGCCTGATCGCTGCCGCGGCGCTGGTCATCAATCCTTATGGGCTGCGCATGCTGCTGGTGCCGTTCGAGACGGTCAGCATCGGTGCGCTGCAAAATTTCATTCAAGAGTGGAATTCGCCCAATTTTCACGAGCGGCAAACGTGGCCGTTCATTGCGCTGTTATTGGGGGTGCTGGGCGCGGCCGGGGCGAGCAGTCGCCGACTGAGCTGGACGGACTTCATCCTCACCAGCGGCACAGCCTTCATGGCGCTGTCCGCCGGGCGCAACATCGCCGTCTTTGCAGTTGCAGCGACGCCCGTGCTCACGCGCCACCTTGATGCGTTGTTGACCGAAATCGGCTGGGTGGTGAAGCCGCGGCAGATCGTCACCGTTCGGATGGCGTGGGTCAATTTACTGCTGGTGTTCGTGGTCGTTTCTGGGGCGCTGGCAAAGGTGCTGCTGGTGCTCGATGAAACGGCCGTCCAAACGGCGATGGCCGAGCATCTACCTGTGGAAGCCGTCGCTTTCATCAATGCGCAGGGCGTTCAGCAGCCGATCTTCAACAGCTATAACTGGGGTGGCTATCTGATGTTCGCTGCTCCCGATGTCCCCGTGTTCGTCGATGGGCGAACGGATTTATATGGCGATGTCTTTCTCACGCAGGATTATTTCGCCACGGCGATTGGTGCGCCGGGTTGGGAAGATCGGCTGCAAGGACGAGACATCAACAGCGTCTTTGTGGAGGCGGGCAGCGGCTTGGCCGGGCGTCTGCGCGATGCGACAGCATGGGCGCTGGTCTACGAGGATGAACAGGCTGTGATTTTCGAGCGTATCGGAGGGGGCCATGACGGCTCGTAACGCGGCGCCGATGATCACGCCTGGCCTGCTGGGCGATTTCCGCCTGCTGCTTACGCTCTTCATCGCCTTTCGGGTGATGATAGCGCTTGTCTACCAGCCGCTGTTGGTGAATGGCGTCGAACGCGGCGTCAGTGCTGGGGGAGATTTTCTATACTATTACCAGCTTGGCGCGCTCTCCGAAGAGGGTTACCTGCCCTTCCGCGATTGGTGGAGCGAGTTTCCACCTGTTCCCTCACTGCTGAACACGGTCATTTACCAACTGGTCGGGCGCAGTGAGAATTACCCGGCCTTTGCCCTCATGTTCGGCCTGATCATGCTCATCTGTGAGATCGGTAATTTGTTTTTAGTCCGGCGGATTGGAACTCGGCTGCATGGGGCCGTCACTGGGATGGGGCTGGCATGGGTTTACGCGCTGCTGTTGGCCCCGCTGGTGTTCATGTGGTGGAATTTTGAACCACTGGTCGCCTTCTTGCTGTTGCTCGGCATGTCGTTCCTCGTTGATGGCCGCCCCTACCGCGCGGGGGCAGCCGCGGGAGTGGGAGCGTTGGTCAAGTTCACGCCGGCGTTGATCCTGGGTGCAGTGTGGCGCTTTTTGCCGGTGCGAACTGCTGTGCGTAGTTCGGCGCTCCTCATTGGCATGTTTGGAGGGGTTTACCTGCTGCTGTTTTTGCAGAACGCTGAGATGACTTTGCCCTCGCTGACGGCGCAGTTCAACAAGCCGTCCTATCAAACGGTTTGGGCGTTGATCGACGGCAGCTATCGCACGGGCAATTTTGGCCCGGCTGAGGATCGTCTTGACCCCGCCACTGCTGCTGCCAGCGCTGGCCCGCCCGCTGTTATCCCCGGCATCGTTCGTCTAATGGCCGCCATTGCGATTGGGGCCTTCGTCTTTGTGCGAACTCGTCGCCATGACGAACGAGGGTTGGTGGCTTTTGTCGCCATCACGCTGCTGATCTTTTTTCTGCAAGCGCAGGGATGGAGCCCGCAGTGGTTGTCTCAAATCTTGCCGCTGCTGCTGCTCTGTTTTCCGACTCGCCAATCGATCACGGCGCTCATCTTGCTTTCGCTGCTGACGTTTGCTGAATATCCGTTTCTCTTCATCCGCACCGGCGATACGGGCGGCGTGATCGACGGCGCCCTGGTGCCGCCTTTCATCGCACTGGTGCTGGCGCGAACGCTGCTTCTGCTCGCCTACTGCGCTGCGCTGTACCGGCAGCTTCGCCGTGAACCGGCCGAACGGGTGGAGTTCGCGCCGTGAAGCGCCCCATCCGCAGCAGGTTGGTCTTCAGCGGCATGGCGCTAATAGGGGCTGCGCTGTTGGTGCGCGTCCTAGCGCCTGCGCCAGCTTATACCGATGCGTACTATCATTTTAATGCGGCAGTGCGTTTAGCATCGGGCTTGGGATTGACCGATACCTATCTCTGGATGTACATCGGCGCACCCGCAGCTTTGCCTGAGACGGGCGTTTTTCCATCCCATCTTTACTGGATGCCGCTCACTTCTCTGCTCGCGGCGCTCGGCATGCTGATCGGTGGGCAGCCGGGGAGCTATGCCGGCGCTCAAACGCCCTTTATTTTTCTGCTTGCCGGGACGGCGGTTGTCGGCTACAGCCTGGGTTGGCGCTTAGGGGGGACGCGCCGGCACGCTTGGTCTGCCGGGTTGATCACGCTTTTCGGCGGGTTTTTTGCGCGCTTCTGGGGCACGATCGACACCTTTGCGCCTTATGCCTTTTTCGGGTCGCTCGGCTTGTTCGCGATGGGGCTGGCGTTGGAAGCTCGGTCAGCGCGCCGGTTGATTTACTGGGCGCTGGCCGGTGCTCTTGGCGCGTTTGGCCATTTAACGCGAGCCGATGGTCTGCTGCTGCCGATCGCAGGCGCGCTTGCGCTGTTGTGGCCGTGGCGCCCAGCGCCGCTGGGCCGGCATCTGAGCGAACTCGGCGTTTTGTCTGCCGCTTATTTCATCGTCATGCTGCCGTGGTTCGTGCGCAGCATACAGGTCAGTGAGGCGCCGCTGCCTGTCGGCGGCATGCAGACGATCTGGCTCACTGAGTATGATGATCTCTTTCGCTACCCGCCCAACAATTCCTTCACGACGTTCGCTGAACTTGGGATCGGTGGCATGTTGGCGACTCGCTGGGAGGCGTTGGCTGGGCCGTCTGGGCTGCTCTCTGGCAATCTGGGGACGTTCATCGCCGTCGAGGGTATGATCGTGATGACCCCCTTCATGCTGCTCGGCCTATGGAACCGGCGCCGCAGCGATTTTCTGCGCCCATTTTGGCTGTATGCATTAGGCCTTCATCTCGCTATGACGCTGGTTTTTCCCTTTCCCGGGTATCGCGGCGGACTGCTGCACTCCGCCGCCGCGCTCGCCCCGTGGTGGGCCGCCTTAGGCATCTGCGGCATCGATGACGCAGTCAGCTGGGCAGCCCGTCACCGGAGACACTGGAACCTCATCACCGCGCGAAGGGTGTTCACCGGCGGGTTGGTAGCCATCGTCATCGCGCTCAGCCTATCGCTCGGCATGCGCGGCGCAGTAGTGCCCGCCGTCCCTGAAATCTACGGTCGTCTGCTTGAGACGCTGCCCGGTGATGCGCGTCTGTTGATCAATGACCCGGCTGCGCTTTACTACTACACCGGAATGGGCGGCGCTGTGCTGCCAAACAGCGAGCCGGAGGTCATCCACGAAATTGCCGTCCAGTATGCCATTGATTACGTCGTCCTCGAAACTGGGGGAATTCCGCGCCGGCTGCTTCCGCTGCTGAATGATGTGCCGGAATTTCTCACGGAGCTGCCGTTTGGGGATCCTAAAGTGAGGTTATATGCGATCCAACGCTGAACTGCGTGCTGTCCAGCTTTCAGGATGGTGGGTGGATATCGGATTGATGGCGCTGGCCGCTGTGCTCACCGCGCTCTATGTGTTCAGTGCGGGCGGGGGCTTCCCGCTTGACGACAGCTGGATCCACCAAACCTACGCCCGCAACTTAGCCACGACTGGCATCTGGTCATTTGTGCCCGGCGTGCCCAGCGCGGCCTCCACTTCTCCGCTCTATACCGTCGTGTTGGCGTTCGGGTACGCGGTCGGCCTTCCGTATGCGCTGTGGACACATGGGGTGGGGGCCGTCGCCCTCGGTTTGACGGGTATGGTCGGCCGCCGGTTAGCATCGCTCATTGCCCCTGATCTGCGCTGGATCGGCCCGCTGACTGGCTTAGCCTTGGTGCTGGCTTGGCACTTAATCTGGGCGGCCGCATCGGGCATGGAGACGATGCTGTTCAGCCTGCTAACGCTGCTCTTGATCTGGCTCGTCTGGTTAGAGACCACACAGAGACGGCTGCCCTTGATCAGTCGTGGGTTGATCTTTGGGATTGTGGCCGGCTTGACAACGCTCGCACGCCCTGAGGGTGTCTTGCTGGTAGGGTTGTCCGGCCTTGCTTTGTTGATCGCCCGTCCTATGATGACATTTCGCTCGGTGCTGCTTTACGGCGCGGCTGCCTTCGCAACGTTTTTGATCGTCTTAGGGCCATATCTTCTCTTTAATGTTCACTTGACCGGCGGGCTGCTGCCTAATACCGCTGCTGCTAAGCAAATGTGGGCGCGCCCGCTGCTTGAGCTGAGCTATGCATGGCGCTTTTACAATGTAACGCTTCCGTTGTTGGCTGGTGCACAATTCGCGCTGATGCCGGGAATGGTTGTGTTCGTCATCCATGCATTGCGCAGGCTGCGCAGCGATCGAACCGGCGCGCTTATGCTGCTGCTGCCCGCATGGGGAGTGGGGTTGATCGCTTTGTACGCGGCGCAGCTCCCGCTGCCATTTCAGCACGGGCGTTATGTCATCCCCGCGCTGCCGGCCTTGATCGCCGCCGGGGTGATCGGGACGGGTTGGCTGCTGCGCGTGGCTAATGCCACTTTATTCGGACGGGTGCTGGCGAGGACTGTGGCGCTTACGGCCGCCTTTCTGCTCGTCATCTTCGCGCTGACACTTGGCCTTGACGCTTACCGCTTGGATGTCGCAGTGATCGATCAAGAGATGGTTGACCCCGCGCACTGGGTAGCGGAGAACATACCGATCTCGGCTACATTTGCCGTTCACGATATCGGCGCCGTAGGGTATTTTGCCTCAAGGCCGATCCTTGACATTGCGGGGCTCGTCAGCCCTGAATTTATTCCGACCATCCTCGATCCTGATGCGATGTGGGCGCTGCTTGAAGAGCGCGGCGCCGAGTTTCTGATGGCGATGCCCGATCAAGTTCCGGGTAAAGACCCGTCTGATCCCCGCCTCTGCCCGCTGTACAGCTCTGATGGCGATGCTGCCCTGCGCGCCGGCGGCGAGAAAACCACCATCTATTGGCTGGCGTGGGATGGCACATGTCCATCGTGAGTTCTGTTGTACTGTTGCACAACGAATGTCTTAACCTTACAATGAAACTATGAACGATTTACTGAAGAAGCTGAACGTTTTGCTCAAAGCCAGCTTGGGCGATCTGCTCAACGAAGACGGCTCGCCGCGCCGGGTGCCGCCGGAACGATTGGGAGCGGCGATCGATCAAGAGATCGCTGCGCTGCGGGTGCGCATCAATGAAGCCTATGATTATGAGGATCGGCTGCGCGCAAAAGTGCAGGCGCTTGAGGCTGAAGCTGCTCAGCTCGATAGGCAGGCCGACGAGGCGGTCGCGCAGGGTCGCGACGATGCCGCGCGCCGGTTGATCGAAACGATGCAGCGAACGCACCAGCGCTTAGCCTTTGTGCAGGCCGATCTGCGCGAGCATCAGCTGGTCGCCCAGGAACTGCTGACGCGCGTCAATGCGCTTGAGGCATATGTGGCTGAAGCCAGGCGAGCACAGCAGGCTGAGCCGGACGAAGACGCTGCTAGGGATGCCGTGCCCGCTGTGCGCGTCGCCGATCTCCTGCGGTCGGCGCGCGAGAAATTAGCTGGCAGCCCGGGCATGGCCGCGGCTGCGTCGTCTGAAGAACAGCCGATACACAATCCCAAAGCTGTTGAGGATGATCTGGAGCAGCGGCGCCAGCGGCTAAGCAAACGATGAGGCGATCGATGAGCGCGCGCAGCTTACTCGTCATCAGTGGAAACTACGACATTATCCAGCGCGTGCGTCAGGTCGTCAGCAGCGACGGTATCGCCGTTCAGGCGGCCTATTCCCATCTTGATGCGCTCTATCTGATCCGCACCACTCCCTTCGATGCCGTATTAGTCGACGCAGCGATAACCGACCGCCAAACCGGCGTGATGACCACTGAAGTGCTCATGAGGCACGATCACTGCCCGCCCATGGTGGCGTATCTGTCCAAGGAATCGAACACAGTCAACGGAAATTTGGGCACAGAAATCTATCTGACTGCCCTCGACGAGAAGAGCATCCGCCGCGCGGTGACCCAAGCGATGCGGCTGCCTTTCGCTTCGCGGCGCGATGCCACCCATGAGCTGATCCAGCTAAATGATGGTTCGCAGGAGGAAGCGCTCTGGTGGCCCGATGAGATCCAGACCCTGTTCGATCTCAGCCGCTCATTGACGGAAGTCCTCGATCAAGGTGAGGTGCTCAACCGCGTGGTCGAGGCTGCGCGCCGTTTGACCGATGCTGAGGAGGGGATGATCCTGCTGCCCGATGAAGAAGGCGGGCAGTTGTATCTTCGGGCAAAAGTGGGCATTGAGAATGAAGTTGCCCGCAACTTCCGCATTAGAACCAAAGACACGCTGGCGGGCCATGTCTTCAATACTGGCGAACCGATCTTAATCGGCGCGCGCGGCCCACAAAAAATAAAGACGGAATACTTTGCGAATTCGCTGCTGTATGTGCCGATTTTGCTCAAAGGCAAACCGATCGGCGTGCTCGGTGTCAACAACCGCAGCAAGGAAGATGTGTTCGACCGCCGTCACCGCGATCTGCTGCTTAATCTTGGTTCCTACGCTGCGATCGCCATCGAAAATGCCCGCGTGCATGGGCAAAGCATCAAGCGCGCGCGCGAGTTGAAAGCGCTTGTCGATGCGAGCGAGGCTTTTAACGCATCCCTGTCATTAGAGCACACGCTGACAAGCATTGGCGAACAATTTATGCGCGTGCTGAATGTGAGCCAAACGTGCATTTATACATGGCATGCTGAGCATCAGCAGCTGGTGAAAATCGCTATGGCCTGCCAATCGATCTGGCGGCCCGGTGCTAACCCGGTCTGGGCATTTTTTGAGCGGCCGGCGCTGCGCCGGGCTTTTGAGAGCCATAAGGCGGTTATGGTTCGCGCTGGGGCAGGCGACTTCGCTGATGAGGAGCGCCTGCTTGAGCGCGCGGCTTTAGCGCGGCGTTTGATCGTGCCGATTGGCGGGGAGCATGTAGTCGGGCTAATCCAGGCCAATTACGTCCATGTTCCTGAAGTGGAACCGACGAAAGAGCTGCTCCAACGTGTCGGCCATCTAGCGCTTGAGCTTCTGAATGACTTTGCGGATAACCCGCGCCAAGCTGGCAGCAGCGCGCCTAAGCGCCTTCTAGACTTAGTCGTCATGCTGAATGCTGATTGGTGCGATCTTGGCCTTGTGACCCATGACGAAACAGCACTTGACGTTTTGATCTCAGCGGGCGTCGGCCTTTGGCTCGGCAGCGCGCAGCCCTCGCTGGAGATGGCTGGGCGCGATGACATTCTTACGTTGATTGCAAAGCAGAGCATCCTTAACCAGCGGGCCGACGATGAAACGGTTCATTCAGGAACGCGCTTGCTGTTTGATGACACCGGCGCTCGCTCGCTGCTCGTCTTGCCGATGATATCGCGTGGGAACGTCTTGGGATTGGTTGCCTTCGCCGATACTGAGCACCACTATCTGTTTAACTCGCGCGAGATCGATCTTGGCCGTACGATCGTCGGGCAGGCGGTTACGGCGCTCGAAAATGCGCGCCTCTACACCGATCTTGAAGCGAGTTTAAAGCAGCTTAAAGAGACCCAGACGCGCCTCATTCTGACCGAACGTCTCTCAGCAATGGGTGAGCTGGCGGCTGCAGTTGCCCACCAAATCAATAATCCTTTGACGACTATCGTGCTGGATACAGAATTGCTGCTGCTGAACACCCCACCCGAAACGCCTGCCTATCAATCGCTGCAGGCTATCGAAAGAGCGGGCAAGCGCGCTGCCAGCGTCGTTCGTCGGTTGCTGGCGACGGTTCGCACCGGTGCAGCCTCTGGGCCAATGGAACCGATCGACGTAAAACTCACTGTCGAGGAAACGATGGCGCTCGTCCGCGCGCATATCGAGCGCGGCAGCATTGAGCTAAGCGCCAATTATCCCAGCTATCCGCTGCCGGCCGTAGCAGCAGTGCCGGGAGAACTTGATGATGTGTGGTTGAACCTGCTTTTGAACTCTTACGATGCGATTATCGGGCGTAAAAACGCGCAAATGGGCATTGATGTTCGCTATGAACCCGGGTGGTCGCATCTTGATGTCATCGTATGGGATAACGGGCCCGGTATCCCGCGGGAACTGCGCGAAGAGATCTTCAAACCCTTCTTTACCACCAAACCGATCGGCGAGGGAACTGGGCTGGGCCTGCATATCTGCCGGCAAGTGGTCGAGAGAATAGGGGGTACTATCAGCCTTGAGACTGAGGAGGGTCAAGGCGCTCGCTTTTTGGTCCGTTTACCGGTAACCAGGAGGAATTGACATGACAGCCATGATTGTCGCGGTAGATGATGATAAGGATGTGCTCGAAACTTTAGGACGTGTCTTAGCGCATGATGCTTACAGAGTGACGCTTTTCACCAGTGGCACAGAAGCAATGCAGGCGCTTTCTCGACAGATCCCCGATCTGCTTATCCTCGATATCATCATGCCGGAGATCGACGGCGTCACGATCTGCCGTATGCTCCGGCAAGATGCGCGTTTCATCACACTGCCTATTTTGTTTTTGACGGCTAAAGGCAGCACAGAAGATATCGTCACTGGGCTTGATGCTGGCGCTGATGATTACGTAGTGAAGCCGTTTGAATTGGCTGAGCTGCGCGCGCGTGTCGCTGCGCTGCTGCGCCGTGGAACCCGTGAAAAATCGGCCAGTATGGTGCAGCTCGGTACGCTGCGGTTGGATTCCGACAAATATCAAGTCATCACTGAGGATGGGCCGATCCAGCTCACCTCAACCGAACACCGGCTGCTGCGCTATATGATGGAGCATCCTAATCAGGCGCTTTCACCATCTCACTTGCTGCAGGCGGTGTGGGAGTACCCGCCCAATACGGGCGACCCCGACTTAGTGCGCGCGCACGTTCGTAATTTGCGCGCTAAGATTGAGACGAGCAGCGACCGGCGCTACATCCGCACGATTCATGGCGTGGGCTATATGATCTCCGCATAGCCTTTCCTCGCTGCATTTAGAACAAGATTTCATAAATCTTTCACGGAGAATTCGGGCAAGCCCTGCTGCATTGACGCTATACTGCAAGTATCTAGAACCCGACTGCTCTGTGAGAACGACCGATGTATGAAGTCTTGATTATCGACGATGACGCGCAGACACAAGATATGGTTGAACTGGTGTTGAAGCGTGAAGGGTATCGGATCCTTCGTGCGCTCACCCCGAGCGCGGCTTTCAACCTTCTGAAGACGTACACGCCAGATATCTTCGTGGTTGATGCCCTGCTTCCGGAGATGGACGGCTATACATTGTGTCGCAAACTGCGCGAGCTGCCTCATGTCGCGCATACGCCCATTATTTTCCTGACAGCGCAGAATTCGCCTACTGGGGTGGTCGATGCGCTGAACGCAGGCGCGGATGACTATATTCGCAAGCCATTTGCCCCACGAGAGTTAGCGGCACGAGTTCGCGCCCATATTCGGCGGGCGGTTTATTATGTTGATGGAGAGGTCGCGACGATCCGCATCGTGCCTCATCAATTTAGAGTCTTCGTCAACGATCGCGAGGTCATGCTGACGCGGGTAGAGTTCGAACTCCTCAAATACCTATGTTCGACGCCCTATCATTTGCACTCCACGGAAGAGCTGCTCACGAACGTTTGGCAGTATCCAAATGGGGTAGGAGACGCCGCTTTGGTGCGCAATCACATCCACAACCTGCGGCGGAAGATCGAGAACGACCCAGAAAAGCCGCTAATCTTGCAGTCGCGGCATGGTCGCGGGTATGTGATCAAGGCGCGCATCGAGATTCACGACGAAACCCACTCTGTTTAGCCGAGTCAAGCCGCCCAATATCTTAGTGTTTCGTTGTCAATCAGCCATCAAAAATCTTGATGGCTGATTTTTGCAGGAACAAATTTTTGTATGGGCGAAGGAAGGCTGCGCTGTTGTCTCGGCGTGGGGCTGTTTCCATCGCGACGTAGGGCAGATAATGTGCTGGGCAAAGCTGTACAAAATCCTATCAAATTATTCACACTAGCCGCATTCTGCTAAGGAACCCTTGTGTTATCATGAAATTGATGAGGATCTCACGGCCGTCTTAAGCGATCCGAAGTGATGAGAGCGTCTCATGCGCAAGATACTCCAAAAACTGGTGCAAATCCTTGATGGTACGCCTGCTGTTTATGGCAAGCGTCAGTCTGGACAAAGCGTGGTTGAGCTGGCGCTGGTCACGCCGATCTTGATCATTTTATTTGCTGGCCTGGTCGAGATCGGTTGGTTCGCGAACAACTATCTGAACCTGCTCGATGTCACGCGCGTGGGTGCGCGCCGTGGGGCAACGCTGCAAAATGAGCTTAGCCCCTTGTCTTGGGATAACGACAGCTCTTGGATGCCGACCGAACAGCTCTCGGCGCAGTTTCAGGCCGAGCGCATCGGCTATATGGCCTACGACCCATCCGAGCCGCTGGAAGATCAGCAGCGCGCCCGCGTGCGCTATCGTTACAGCCAAAACAACCCCAATTCTGCTTTGCGCGGCAGCGGCTGCGGCGGCGATCGCGGCTTTTACAACGAAGTCATCTGTACGATGATCACCTCGATGGAACCACTCGTCCTCAATCCTGAAAATGGTGTGGACGACATCATCGTTTCTGGGTTCGCTATCGAGCGGATCGACCCGTCGCGCAATCGCAACCCTGCAACAACGCCGCCGTGGCTGGGGCCGAACCGGCCTTATCCCGGCCAAGATATCCCCCAGATGGTCGTAGTTGGCCGGTATCCCACCAACGCAAATGAATGCGATTGGTACGTCGATCCTGAGACGGGGGCCGTTGGCCCGCTCGAACCGCGCGATCCGTTCGATTTCAACGAGAATGGACTTCGCGATGTGCAGCAGCTCAGCATCCCTTTCGATCCGCTTGAGATCCTCAATGACGATTTC
The DNA here is from genome assembly GCA_034434615.1 of Anaerolineae bacterium. Lineage (GTDB taxonomy): Bacteria > Chloroflexota > Anaerolineae > Aggregatilineales > Phototrophicaceae > Flexifilum. The sequence continues at coordinate 12,177 of DAOTYT010000053.1, forward strand.
ACTGAACTGCCGGGCTATGACGTGCGCCGCACCGGCACCACGTTGGAAGAGGCCGAAAAGCAAGTCGGTTTTGTGTGGTTGGGGCAGCACCGCATCCCCAATACGCACTGTATTGGCTCTGAATTTACCGTTGCCGAGATCGAGCGGCTGATGAATCTGGAAAGCTATGTCAGCCTTTCGATCACACACGAGCGCGAGCGCCTGCCCGGGCAGGGATTGGTTTTGGTGGAAATGCACTGGCAGCATGAACTTCTGCTGCAGATGCCGGTTTTCAATCCCGTGTTCACTGTGCTGGGTGGAACGCCGACGATATCGGTTTGGGCGGCCTTTCCACTGCCCGCGGTGGAACCCTATTTCGTGCTGCCATGAAAGACTGTCATCTATTTGAGAGAAGATAGGCGATGCGCAAAACGGCCTTTTCCCGATACAAGCGGCACTTACTCAAACGCGGCCAGAGTGGTCAGGCATTGGTCATCCTCGCGATCAGCTTTATCGCGCTGCTCGCATTCGTCGGCATCGTGACCGATGTGTCGCTGCTTTTTGTACGCTACAGCAGTTTACGCCGCGCGGTTGACGCGGCAGCCGTAGCCGCAGCCGGTCAGATGCGCCGTGTGGCCGATCCAGATCCGGTCGCTTTTCCCGACGAAGGGCAGGCGATCAGCATTGCCAACTTGAACTTGGCCGCCCGCCAGTTCATTGAGGTGTATGGCCTCAACCCGAGCAATGTGCTCGTCGAGACGTGTTACACCCAGAACTTTGAGCTTCAGCCGAGCGGAATTCGGCCGGGCGATTTTCGCCCGCTCGACAGCGCTGGCGTTCCAATGTACTTGTACGACAGCAACGGGTTGCGCACTGGGCCAAACCCTGCCGCCAATCCAGACGATATTCGGCGCTATGAACAATTATGTACGCCGGATGAGCTGAAATTGGTGCGCGTTACCGCGCAGATCGAGTCGCCGACCGTCTTCCTGCGCTTGCTTGGCTACCCGCAGATCACGCTGACCGCAGCGGCGATTTCGCAAACCGCGGTGATCGATGTGGTTTTGATCTTCGACGTTTCAGAGTCGATGTTGATGCAGACCGAATATCGAGATTGGGAAGCGGTCGGGCGCGGCTGGCGTTATGTGCCGCCGCAAATCGGTATTGACGATATTGACAATTGGGGTGCAATTCCCAACCGCGGTTGGAGCTGGTTGATCCAGCAGTCGCAAAACCAAATCTTAGCAGACCCGAATTTCACAGTAGAACGATTTGTCCCTGCTGGTACGCCGCCCGAAGCGACGGCCAATGGTGATGTGCGCCCGCACTGCCAAGTGCGATTGTGGCCGCCATCGGTCTATAACTTCGCGCGGATCCCGCGCTGGCTGCGTGACGAATACACCGCGGCCGGCTATACCAGTCTCGGCGCCCGATCCGTCTTTCATGGTTTCGTTCCTACTTACGACTTCTATGGCTGCTGCAACGATCCAAATGGCGATGGCGACTTCAGCGATGCGGTCTGCCAGCCGTTCCGGCAGGCGCGCGATGCCGCCGAAGGCTTTCTGTCCCGTCTCGACTTCATCCGCGGCGACCGATTGGCGATGGTCACATTCGATCGTGAGGCCTATCTGGTCGATCCGGACGGAAGCGGGCCGCAGTCGCCCATGATCGAAACCGAACGAGATCTTATCACCGGGGTGTCGGAGACCAGTCGCCGCGGCGCGCTGGAGACGCTGCGCAGCGTAGTCGGTGTGCTGGCTGAACCCTCGCGTTACACTGACATAAACAACGATGGGCGCTGGGACGGGTATCAGTTTGGTGACGTCTACGTTCCCTTCAGCGATGCCGATAACTACTTTGGCAACACGGTGATCGGTCAAATGCGCGAGCATCCGGTCATTAATAACTGCCCGTTCCACACAGCAGCTTTAGACAGCCGCTACTCGCTCGTCAAAACGTATCCTGATGGCACGCCGCGCCTGCCGCCCAACAACACCTTGCTCGATGAGATTATGACGCCGGCTTGGTTTGAACCGAGCAATCCTTATCGCCGCTTTTGGTCGTATGAGTTTGCCGCGTCCTGCGCGGGGACAAACACTGGCGGTGCGCTGGCGCGCGCCAGCAACGTGCTCTACTTGAATGGGCGTCGTGAAGGCACGGTCTGGATCATGGTCTTATTCAGCGATGGTGCTGCCGGGGCGAGCAACCCCGTCACACGGACGGATGGTGCTGGCAACCAGCCGCTGGCACAGGCAGCCGATCCGTATTTCCAGAACGGACTTGGGCAAAATCTGCCGTTGCCAGGCGAATATGGCGGCTTCGGCATCTGTCCATACGGCACGCCTACTAACCCGGGCGAGCTGCTGAACGATTTAGAGTTTCCATTCTGCTCAGATGAAGACCCCTCTACCCGCACATTCTGCACTGACGCGCCAGGCAACCCCGATCTGCGCCCGATCAACATCACCCCGGAATGTGAGCAGTTTTATGATGTCGACGACTACGCCCCCGACTGGGCCGACTGGATCGGCCTGGCAAACCTGCCAAATACCGGCGTCGCTGGTCGCTCTGGCGAGGAGCGCTTACCGACCATTTTCACGATCGGCTTCGGGCTTATTTACGACCGCAATCCGCGTACAAATGTCGGCACCTGCGATGTCACCGATGTGAACTGCATTCGCAACGCTGGTATCCGAGATTATCTGGCCGAAGAACTGATGCGTTATATCGCCGATGTGGGCGATAACAACCGCATCGACGATGATTACTGGCAGCAAATGCTTGGGGCCGATCGTATTCCTAATCCACCGCTAGATTGGGGGCCGCGCGGCCCATGCGAGATCCCGAATGGCATTCCTGGCGTGTATGCCCCGATCGCGCCGCGCACGAGCTGTGGCAATTATTATTGGGCTCCCAGCGGTCCAGAGCTGGAGCAGGTCTTCAACGAAATTGCATCGCGCATGTTCACGCGCATCTCACAGTAACTGGAGGAAGGCTATGGAGTATCAAGAGACGCCGAGATGGAGGCGAAATGGCCAAACCCTGGCCGAATTCGCGATCACGCTGCCCATCCTGCTGCTGCTGTTATTTGGCATTATCGAGTTTGGTCGTATCTTTCAGGCATGGGTAACGCTGCAAAACTCGGCCCGAGCCGCAGCCCGTTATGCGACGACCGGCCAGTATAACGCTATTGCTTACCCGATGCGTTTGCAGTGGAACCCTGATAACCCGAACGATCTTGACTCGATCGTGCCCTGTGTCCGCGCTGGAACGCCGGGTTATCCTGAGGGTGA
>DAOTYT010000054.1:0-6458 GCA_034434615.1 Anaerolineae bacterium
ATGGCGCGGCCCGCTAAGAAGCCGCTCGCGCCGGATTCGCATGCAATACGCGCCTGCTCCAGAAAAGTTGGAAAATCGACACCCGCACTCAACAGCACCCACGGCACTTGGCAAGCCGCGCTGACCGACTCGCAGGCTGTCCGCCACACATACTGTTCCGGCTCAAACGCAACATCAATCGGAAACTCCAGCTTTAAGACATCGATGCCGAGCGCGCTTAGACGCCGCGCGGTTTCGATAACGACGCTGGCTCTCGTCCCTGCGAAAACAGCGCTTTCTTTAGCAATAATAGGATCGAGGCTATAAGACAGGGGTTCCACGAATACCGGCAGATCATATCTGTGTGCCTCGCTAACAACTTGTTTAATGACATCTTCGATCTGCTCGGCCAATTCTCCTGAAGCTGGATGATAGTAGACCAGCAGCTTGACAGCATCAGCGCCTACGCGCCTGATTTTATCAATCGTCCAATCTGGATTGAAAGTGACTTGGCGATAGGTTGAGTCGCCACTGTAGCCGCTCTCCTCGAGCGCCATCAGCAGCCCAGTCGTTCCTGGCATTTCCAAGGCGGCTGGCATCCCATATTCTGCGTCAAGCAAGACGGCGCTGGTTAGCGGGGCCAGCGCAGAGACGACTTCACGCTTCGTCTGAACCGCATCATCGTAACTCGCCCCCTCGGGCAGCATACGACGATAAGTGCCGCGCTGATCAAAAGCCAGGATCGTGAAAACATTTTCTGAAGTTGAACAGGCTTTAAGGGCGCGCCAACGCCCTGGTGTCAAAGTGATTGGTTTGACCATGCTGCTTTGCCCTCACTTTAAGCGCTGCGCGCTCAGCGGCCATCCCTCTGCCAAGCGCGCTGAAGTTTCATCCCACGATCGGACGCCGCTGGTTGCATCGGCTGCTTCAACATTGCAGGCGCCAACAGCACACGCCCAACGCGCGCATTCCTCAGGCGGCAATCCGCGCAGCAGCGCCAGCAAAAAACCACCGTAAGCGGCATCCCCTGCCCCGGTTGTGCCGACGACATTTGCAGAGAATGCCGGATGATAGATCTCGCGATCGGCCCAACGTGCGCAGTCGAAAGACTCAAGAGATACTGCTTGCATGCGGCTCAGGGGTGCGGTTTTGATATAAATGCCAAAGGCCCCGAGTTTAAACCCAACGATCGCTGGGCCAAGAGCCAAGATCTCGTCAGCGAATGCGCGCAGCTCGGCCAGTGAAACCATCTGTGGTGTGCTGGCTGCCCACAGGTCGAACTCGCGGCGGCGCAGCATGAACAATGCTTCCTCAAGGCTCGGGATGAACACGTCGCAGTGCGGCAGCGTACGCTCAAGGATACGCGGCCAATTTGCCCGGCCGCTCGCCCCGCCAGGATCCGGCAGTGCCATATCTAACGATGTGAGCACGCCCATTTGGGCAGCGTCTCGAAACAACTGTGCTAATTTCTGGCCATCATTGGCGATCAAAGCCGGCAAAATCGGCGGGTAACCGAGGTGAAAACACTTCGCAGCAGCCAACAAATGATAGTCGATATCTTCCGCGCTGAAGACTGCATTCGTGCCTGTGCAGTGCAAAAACAATCGATCCACCTTTTCGGGGGAAAGGACGATCGTGTAGGAACTGGCATGGCCTTGCCTGATGGCAATCATCTCAGCCAACAGCGGATCGCGCTCGCGCAGAAAAGCGATGATGATTTGACCAAGCAAATCATCGCCGACCGTGGCCATCAAGCGCACGTTGGCGCCCAAACGGTGCAGCGCCAGCCCCGTGTTGGAAACCGACCCTCCCGTCGAAATTGCCAAGGGGCCAATTTCATAAAGCTTGCCTGGCGCGCTCAACGCTGCCAGCGGCACGTGATCCATTTGCGGAATGAGATCAAGACACAGATGGCCGCTCGCGATAACATCGATCGTCCTTTCCATTCTCATCTCCCCTCCCCCATTTCGCCCCCTCAGAGCGCTATCGCGCTGCGTTGGGCATGCGAGGCCAGAGCTGCCGTCAACACATCGTGATGGGCTGCCGTCTCCTCGGGCGTCGCGCAGTAAAAGGGTTGGTGCATGCCGTCAAGCCCATGCACAAGCTGATCGCAAAACGCAGCCCACATCTGCTGCAAGCCATCTGAGAAGCCAAATTCGAAAATGCCCCCCGTAATGGCAGGATACGCGGTTTCGTAGCCAAGATCAACCATCTGCCAGGCCTGCTCGCCCCCAGGTTGATAGGCCATATAGCGCAACGTTTTGGGATATTTCGTTGAATATTCCACGCTGAATTTCGTGCCGATGATGCGCAGGTACCATGTGTTCGTGTCGCCAGGCGAAATGCGATGAGTCTGAATGGTGAGCGGAAAGGCTTGCCCTTCCGCTTCAACATTGCATAGCAGCGTCGCATTATCCCAAGTTTCGCAGGGAACCAGCATGCCATCCGCATTTGGCCGCTGATGCACGATATTGCTCAAGGCTGCATAAACGCGCTTTGGTTTCCAGCCGAAGCGCAGGGGCAAGTGAAGCGCATGCATACCGAGATCGCCCATGCATCCATACTCGCCGTTGAACTGGATCATGCGTTTCCAATTGATCTTTTTATTGGGATCAAGGTCGCTGCTGTGAAGCAGGCCGCAAGCCGCTTCGAGGATCGTGCCAAAGCGATTTTCGCCGACATATCTTACGATTCGCTGCGCCGCCGGAAAAAACGGAAACTCTGACGAACAAGCCACGAAGATATTGGGGTTTTCACGCAAAACGGCGAGAATCGCTTGGTTAGCATCACGATCAATGCCAAAAGGTTTTTCGCCTAGTAGATGTTTTCCAGCGCGCACGATGTCGATATAAAGCTGCTGATGCAAATTATGGGGCACGGCGCAGTAGATCGCCTCCACGTCCTTGCTGTTAAGTAGATCATGATAATCGGTGCTTTGGATTGAAATATCTGGGAAGTGGGTGGTGTACCATGAAAATAACGCCGGGTTCGTATCACAGATCGCGGTGATACGCGGCACAAAGTCAAGGTCAAGCAAGTGGCACCAGCGAGCAGCCGCGCTGGCGAATTCGCGGCCCATCAATCCCAAACCGATGATGCCGAAACGGATTTCTTTGCGCGCTATCATGTCTATACTTCCAAATAAGTCAGGGCTGCTTCCGGTGTAGCGCCATCATGAACCACCGCCATTAAGGCGCGCGTCATTGCGGCCGGCCGCGGGTGCTGAATGACATTGCGACCGTAGACGATCCCCTTTGCTCCCTGCTCCATCAACTCATGTGTTCGCTTGAGAATTTCCATCTCCGACACTTTGCCGCCGCCGCGCACCAGCACAGGCTTTCCGCCGGCTTGTTCTATCACACGGTGGTACTGAGAGACGTCATCACAGGGGTCAGCTTTGATCACATCAGCGCCCAACTCAACAGCCTGTCGAACCAATGTCATGATTTTATCGAGATTGCCATCAACCATATAGCCACCAGCAGCGTTCGTTTGCATCACCAGCGGCTCGATCATCAGCGGCATGCCAAAGCGCTCACAAACAGGTTTAAGGGCGGAGATGTTGACGATGCACTGGTGATAAACCTCTGGTTGGTGAGGCAGGTTGAAAAGGTTGACGACGACACAAGCTGCATCGAGCCGCAGGGCTTGCTCAACCGCCTCATGGATCATATGACTAAACAAGACTTCAGGAAGCTGTTTGCCATAGACGTTAGCAACATCGGTTCGCAGCACCAATGCTGGCTTATTTTTCCCAGCGATCTGCTGAAGCAGCGGGGCTTGCCCAATCGTGAGCTGAATCGCATCGGGCTGCGCTGCCGCCAATGTCTTGATCGTCGCTGGCATGTCCTCGATGCCATCGAGAAAGCCGCGTTCTCCAAAAAAACCATGGTCGATCGCCACGTCAAAGCAGCGTCCATCAGCGGCGAATAAGCGATTTAGCCTCGGAAGTATCGACATATTTGGCTCCATGATGTGCAGTGCGCACCTATCGTGCGCGAATGATAAAGAGCGCGGCGCTTATTTGAATGCGTATTACTTCAACGCCAGCAGCTTTGAGTTTGGCAGCATGCTCATCCGCCAACTGATCATCGATGATGATAACCTGAATTTTTGACAAAGGGACAACAGTTAGTACGAGACTCTTGTCAAATTTACTGCTATCCACGATGCAAGTCTTTCTGTCGGCGTTTGCCTAGCTTTTCCGCCGAACCGTTCCTGCATCCGTTTAATGACGGTAAAAACGTCAGGGATATGTCGGCCGGATTAGAAGATACCGAGAAAGTGAATTTCGCCAGCGCACATAAAGCGAGGCTTGCTACAATAGCTATAGTGTCATCTGAGGTCGCGAGTGACGACAACATGCCGCTGCTGCCCTTGTTTCCCTTGAACACCGTCCTTTTCCCAGGAATGCCGATAAGCTTGCACATTTTTGAAGACCGTTATAAGTTGATGGTTGAACGGTGCATCACCGAGCGGAAGCCGTTTGGCGTGGTTCTGCTGCGACAGGGGACAGCGGAATACCAGCCCGGTCAGAAAGTTGTTCCTTACGAGGTGGGCTGTACGGCCACGATCACTCAAATGCAGCCAGTGGGCATGGGGCGCATGAACATTGTCGCTGTTGGTCAAGAGCGATTTCAAATCGAGACCTTCGATTACAGTGAGCCGTTTTTAATGGGGCAGGTTTCTCGCTATGACTTTGAACCTTATGATGCCGTCGCGCTGCATGAGCAAGGGCGAGCGCTGCGGCCGTGGGTTCTTCGCTACCTGCACAGTTTGATCGAAGGAGAGCAGCTTGAGCTAGACCTGCGCCAGCTTCCGAACGAAGCGCTTCCGCTGGCTTACCTCACTGCATCGCTGCTCAAAATCTCGATGCAGGAAAAACAGCGACTTCTGACTGAGCGCAAACCTCATGCCCTCCTTGAACGCGCAAAATGGCTGTGTCGCAAGGAAATCGCGCTATCGGCTATCATGAAAGATGAGCCGGACGATGCCATCGCCGGCGTCTTCTCAGTCAACTAGCGACTGGGCAACCTGGTAAATCTGTGCAGGCTAGCGTCCCAGTCGCTCAAGCATGGCGATGGTCGCGTCGACTGTGATAGTCTGCTGTTCTTCCCGCGAGATAGCGGCTGCGCCATCGCCAGCTTGCTCACCGTACCAGCCAAAACCGGCATGATTGCCGCCTTCGATCAAGACGAATTCAGCTGTGGATGGCAGCAGGGTTCGACTTTCCTCAATTTTATCAGGCGTTGCTAAGCCATCTTCACTTGCGAAAATAGATACAACTTGCAGATCGGTACGTAACGAGAGATCGGCGCCTTCTTCGGGATAGGCCGCCCACAGCGCTAACCCGTGAATCACCTCAGGGTGGTTAAACGCGTAGCGCGCTGCCATCGCACCACCTAAAGAATGCCCACCGATCGCCCACAGTTCAATCTCAGGATGCGCCGCGATCACCTGCCCTGCCCTCTCAGAGTCGAATACAGCTAGATTAAGTGGCATCGGCACTAAGAATACAGGGAATCCCTCTGCGGCTATGGCTGCAGCGAGTGGAGCATATGAGCGCGGCTCGACCAAGCCGCCAGGATAAAAGATGAAGCCGACTTCGCGCTGCGGCCCTGCTGGCCAAAACGCCCACCAGCCATTGTCGGTTATAGACACCCCAGCCGGTGGCGTTTCAAGAACAGCGACGGCTTCCGGCATGGGACCTAGAGGGTTTGCCAAGCGAACCCCGATCAAGATGAGGGCAGCCAAAACAGCAAAGACGATGATGATGGCAGCGATCCTCAAGCCACGCTTCATAGCAGCTCGCCTTCTTCCTTGAGACAACACGAAGGCGATTATAGGGCTGCTCGCTGTGCCTCGCTATAATCGAGCATGATGAGATGATAAATCAGCCATGAGAGCATGCCCGTGATGGACAGCTGGATCATTGAACAAGCGGAAATTTCTTATCAGCGCTTGTGGCCGCGCTTAAGCGCACTGCTGCCCAAGGAGACGCAAGCCGAGTTTGAGAGACGACTTCGGCACCATTTCCCGGCTTTTTTCTCATACTTTTTTGAGCTGTATGGCGACCGTTATGACTTCTTTTATCACCTTGAGCAGGTGTTGGCCACGACCGCGCAGGGCTTCTCTGAGCGTTCGCCGTCGCTACAGCAGCTCGATCTTGAGCGCGAGCAAACACCAGATTGGTTTCAAAGCGAGCGCATGCTCGGCGCTGTGTGTTATGTTGACCGGTTTGCCGGCGACTTGCGCGGCATTCGCGAGCGCATTCCTTACTTCCGAGAGCTGGGCCTCACCTATTTACATCTCATGCCATTGTTTCGCTGCCCAGCGCACAATAATGACGGCGGCTACGCGATTAGCAGCTTTCGGGAAGTTGACCCTAGAATTGGTACGATGCAAGAATTAGCGGAACTGGCACAGCTTTTACGAGAACAAGGAATCAGCCTTGTCATCGATTTTGTTTTCAACCACAC
>DAOTYT010000055.1:0-10024 GCA_034434615.1 Anaerolineae bacterium
GATCCTGCTGCCTGCCGAGTGGCCGATCGAGCGGATCGATCACTGGCGCACGCTGGTGCAGGCCCGTGCGATCGAAAACCAGTGTTTCATGGTTGCCACGAACGCATGCGGACAAACTGGCGATACAGTCTTCGGCGGCCACTCCATGATCGTTGACCCGTGGGGACGCATTGTCATCGAGGCGGGCGAGACGCCTCAGCTCGTGACCGCCGAGATCGATGTCGATCAAGTCGAGGTCGTGCGCCGCCGCATCCCCGTTCTTGAAGATCGGCGCCCTGAAGTTTACTGAGCGTATAGCTCGGCCCGCACGTCGCAGCGCCCTCGTCCCACTTGACAAGGGCGCTGTATTTCATGTTCAAGAGAGAGTTTGATTTGGCGCGCAGCCAGCCCCGGGCATCAACCGAATTCGCCGCCGATGTAGCGTTCAGTCTCTTCGTTTTTGGGTTGGGTGAAGATTTGCTGGGTGCGGTCGAATTCGACCAGCACGCCCCAACGATTTTCCTTGCCGACGACGTCTTCTTTCTTGCGGATGCTGTAGAACGCGGTGAAATCGGAGACGCGCTGTGCCTGCTGCATGTTGTGCGTGACGATCACGATCGTGTAGCTGCGCACCAGTTCGCGCATCAGGTCCTCGATCGCCTGCGTTGCGATTGGGTCCAGCGCCGAACAGGGCTCATCCATCAGGATGACCTCCGGCTCGACGGCGATCGTGCGGGCGATGCACAGGCGCTGCTGCTGACCGCCAGAGAGCGCCAAGCCGGACTTTTTCAGATCCTGCTTCACTTCGTCCCACAGGTAGGCCGCTTTCAGGCTGCGCTCGACGATTTCATCCAGTTTGTTGCGGCTGCGCACGCCGAGCAGGCGCGGCCCATAGGCCACGTTATCGTAGATGCTCTTCGGGAACGGGTTGGGCTTCTGAAAGACCATGCCGATGCGGCGGCGCACTTCCACGGCATCGACATCTGGCCCGTACAGATTCTTATTGCGGTAGATCACCTCGCCCTCGAGCGATGCGCCGGGGATCAGGTCGTTCATGCGGTTCATCGAGCGCAGCACCGTGGTCTTGCCGCAGCCCGAAGGCCCAATGAACGCAGTGATCTTCTGCGGATAGATCGGCAGCGATACATCCTTGACAGCAACCTTGCCGCTGTAGTAGATGCTGACGTTCTTCAGTTCGACTGCGGTCGCCCCGCCATTCACACTCATAATTGCAGCCTCTTTCGATAACGCTGACGCAGGAAGATCGCGGTGCCGTTCAGCAGCAGCAGAAGGGTGACCAGCACAATGATGGCTGCCGCCGCCAGATTTTTGAACTCCGCCTCCGGCCGCCCCGTCCTTTGGTAGTTTTGAATCGGGATGACCGTGAATTTTGAGAACGGCCCGCTTGGGTCGATCCCGATAAAGGTTGAAGCGCCCACGACGATCAGCGGCGCCGTCTCGCCGATCGCGCGCGACATCGACAGGATGACGCCAGTCAAAATGCCCGGCACGGCGGCCGGCAGTACCGTTCGCCACGTCGTCTGCCATTTGGTGGCGCCCAGGCCGTAGCTCGCCTCGCGGATGCTGGGCGGCACGGCGCGCAGCGCCTCCTGCGCGTTGATGATGATGACCGGCAGGATCAGCAGGCCCATCGTCAAACCGGCCGAGAGCACCGTGCGGCTGTTGGTATCGGTGACGCCGACGAACTGGCCGCTGGTGAAATAGCCCAGCGCGCGCACGAACACGGCGAGGCCCAACATACCGTAAATGATCGACGGGACGCCAGCCAAGTTGCGAATGTTGGTCTCGATGATGCGGTTCAGGCGCGAGTCGGTCGCGTATTCCTGCAGGTAAATCGCCGCGCCAACGCCGAGCGGAAAGGCGAACAGAATCGTAATCAGCATGATCCACATCGAGCCAAGCAATGCCGTACGCAGCCCAGCCGTGGTGGGCACACTCGAGATTGGGCTGGTGATGAAATCCCAGCTAACCCACGAGCGGAAGACCAAATCGAGATCAGGATGCAGACGAGCTGCTTCCGCCTCGACGGCCTCGCGCCGGAACAGCGAGTCGAACAGCGACCAGCTCCTGACGACGCGCGGCTGCACCACGTTGACGATCACGGCGTCGTAAAGCTGCTCCTGCGTCATGTTGAGCGTGAGGATCAGCGTGATCTCTTCGGGCGTCAGCTCGTTGATCGTCAGGTTGCGCAGATTGCCGGGGAAGACCCTGCCGGCCAGCACCTCGTGCAGCGGCCGCCGTGTGAACTCGTCGCGCGGCACTTGGCTCAGGTTATCGCGCACGATCACGCGCAGCGGGCCAGGGCGCAGGTTTTCCGACAAGATCAGGGCCAATTCGGGGCCGGACAGGTCTTCCAAGTTCTCGACGCCGGGCGGCAGCAGCGTCGCCGGGTCGACGGTATAGCGCATGACGACCAAGCCAAAAGCCGAATTGTTGACGTTGAAGAAGATCGCGATCAAAGCGAGCAGGCCGATGATGATGGCCGTCAGGAAAAACCGCCGCCAAATACCGCCGCGCAGATGGCGCAGGCTGAGGCGCTGCTTGAAATTCTGCTCAACTTCAACGATCGGGTCGATGCTGGTCATCGCCTGTGTCATTGGTACGCCTCCCGGAACTTCCGCGTGATCGCGCCGCTGATCACGTTGAGCACGAACGTCACGATAAACAGCATCAGGCCGAGGGCAAACAGGCTGTTATAGTCGATCGAGTCGAAGCTGAGGTCGCCCGTGCTGATGCGGGCGATGTGACCGGTGATCGTCTCGGCTGCCTCGAACGGGTTGAACGTGAAGTTCGGGCCGGCGCCGGCGGCGATCGCGACGATCATCGTCTCGCCGACTGCGCGCGAGATCGCCAGAATAAAAGCAGCGATGATGCCAGAAAGGGCGGCCGGCAGCAGCACGCGCGTCACTGTCTCGAAGCGCGTCGCGCCCAACCCATAGCTGGCCTCGCGCAGCGAACGCGGCACGGCGCTCAGCGCATCTTCGCTCATTGAAGCGACGGTTGGGATGATCATGATGCCCATGACCAGACCGGCTGAAGCCATGTTATAGATCTGTACTGTATCGCGGCCAAAGATGAACTGCAGCACCGGCGTCATGAAGGTGAGCGCGAAGTAACCGTAGACGACCGTTGGGATACCGGCGAGGATCTCCAGAATCGGCTTGAGCAAGCTGCGGATGCGCATGGACGCGTACTCGCTCAAATAGATGGCTGAACCGAGGCCAAGCGGCAGCGCCACCAGCATGGCGATGAAGCTGGTGATCATCGTGGACAGCAGCAGCGGCAGCATGCCGAATTGGCCGATGCGCGGCGCCCAGCGCGTGCCGGTAAGGAACTCCGGGATGCTGACTTCCTTACCAATGAAAAGCGCTGTATTGGCCGGGTGCGGCACAGCCTGCGATCCTTCGATGCCGCGCTCGACGACCAACGTATCCCGGTCGATGATCTCAACCACGCGCATCAACTCTTCGGTGATGCGAATGACACTGCCCTCCCAAAACTGGCGGCCGCCAGCCGTCAGTTCCAGCACAGTCGCTTCGGCGTCGATCGGCGTGATGATGCTGTTGAAGGCATCCTCCCACACGCGATCGTTGAAGAAACGCAGCGACTCAGAGCCAAGCACGATCACGATGCCGATCGTCGTCAAGATCGAGGCTGCGCCGCACAAAAACAGCAGCACGCGGATGAAATTCTCGACTGGGCGCAGCGGCGCTTTGAGTGAGATCGGCTCAGCTGTGGCCGCTGGCAGCGCGCTCTTGCTCGGTTGCGATAGGCTGCCGACCGGTTCTAACCGGGTCTCTTCCATGATGGACGCCTTCTACCTATTCCTGCAACGCTTAGACATAAAGAAAGCATGGCGCAGCGCGGCTGCGCCATGCCTCGGCAAAGCAGCTCAAACTTAGAATTCGAGACCGGCTTCTTCAATCGCTTCAAGCAGCGCGGTCTTCGACGCATTCATTGCCTGAACGCTGACCGGGAAGTAACCGATCTGACCTTCTTCGATGCCCAGCTCGTTATTGACGAACGTCAGGTAGTAGAGCAGGAACGCGGCGACCTGCGGCTTCTCGGCCAAAATCGGCACCGCCGTGTACACGAACAACGGACGGCTCAGCGGATACTCGCCAGTCTCAGCCGTTTCCTCGGTCGGCTCGACGCCATCAATGGCGACCGCGCGCAGCGTTTCGGTGTTCTCGGCAAAGTAAGCGTAACCGAAGTAGCCAATGGCGAACGGGCTGCCGAGCACGCCCTGCACCAGCACGTTGTCATCTTCGCTGAGCTGGATGCCCGGAGCATTCAGGATAGGAGCCGGGTCGCGGTCAAAAACTTCCTCGACGAAGTAGTCAAAGGTGCCGCTGTCGGTGCCGGGCGAGAACAGGCGGATCCGCTCGGCCGGCCATTCCGGACGGATATCCTGCCACGTAATGTCCGTGCCACCAGAGAAGATCGTCGCCACTTCTTCGAGGGTCAGTTCAAAGACGAAGTCGTTCTCCTGGCTGACGACCACAGCCAGCGCATCGATAGCGATGAACAGCTCAACTGGCTCGCGGCCGATGCTGCGGCAGGTCTCGCGCTCGCTATCGCGAATCGGGCGGCTGGCATTGCTGATGTCGGTCTCACCAGCGCAGAAGCGGGAGAAGCCGGCGCCCGTGCCGATGTTGTCAACGGTGATGGTGCCAGGGAAGCCATCCTGAACGAACAGGTCAGCCATGCGCTCAGTGACCGGGAACACGGTCGAGCTGCCGGCGATCACGATGTCACCAGTGACGCTGAGCGGGTCAACTTCCGGCAGTTCGATCGGCTCGACTTCTTCCATTTCCATCGTCGAGTCTTGAGCGAAAACGGTGAACGGTATAATAAGAAGGAGCAGGGCGAAGATCAGGTAAAAACGATTACGCATGGGGTCACTCTCTCCTGAATGCTTATGCGAATTCAGCATCATTCGATGCCGGCAGCATACTAACGCCATGCGATTAACATTCATCTCAGAAATGATTAAGAGATCGATCAGAGGCGATCATTAATTCTTAAAAATGAATGTTAACGGGCGGAATTTGGCGCCTCGGCGGCGCGGCGCTACACTGTAAGCGATCCCGGTCGTCTGTGAAGAGGATGCCAGCCCTTGACCCCGCTTCAGCGTGTGGGCGTGCTCGCTCACCCAGCCCGCCCCTTAACTGCGCCCGTCTCCGAGCATATCGCGGCCACGCTGCGCGATCGTGGGCTGGCCGTCTGGCAGTTCGCGCAGTGGGTCGACGAGGACGTTCGCGCCAGCCTTGAGAACGGCCCGACCGATATGGTGATCGCCATCGGCGGCGACGGCGCAATGCTGCGGGCCGCGCGCGTGTGCGCGCGCTACGATGTGCCGGTGCTCGGCGTCAACATGGGGCACCTCGGGTTCTTGACCGAAGTCAAAGACCCCGATGAATGGGCAGCTACGCTCGATCAGGTGGTGGCTGGCAGCTACTGGGTCGAAAACCGCATGATGATCGCCGTGAGCGCATGGCGCGACCATCAGCAGCTGGCGCAGGCCGATGGGCTGAATGATGCCGTGATCAGCCGCGGCACCGTCACCCGCATGATCCAGCTTGATGCCTACATCGACGGCGATTGGACGACGACATACAATGCCGATGCGCTCATCATCGCCACGGCGACCGGTTCAACGGCCTACGCGCTGGCGACCGGCGGGCCGATCCTGCCGCCGGAACTGCGCAATATCCTGATGGTGCCGGTCGCCCCGCATCTGTCGCTCGAACGGCCGATCGTGCTGCCCGAAGGCGCGGTGGTCGATGTGATCGTCTCATCGGACGCGCAGGCTGAAACGGCGCTCGCCGTCGATGGGGTGCTGCTGTGCGAGCTGCACTCCGGAGACCGCGTGCATATCAAAGCCAGCGCGCACGCCAGCCGGTTCGTGCGCCTGCGCGAGAAGAATTATTTTTACCGTTCTCTGCTCGACCGGCTGGAGCCGCGCGCCCCGGCGCGCCGCCCGCCGCCGGTTCCGCTCGACGAGCAGGAGTTATGAAAGTCATCTGTTAAGGAATCACCCGATGGAACCCCACGAAACAAACCTCGCCCCGACCGAAGAGACAACCTACTGCGCCGTTCACCCCGATCGAGAGACTGGCCTGCGCTGCAACCAGTGCGGTCGTTTCATGTGCGTGGCGTGCGCCGTGCGTATGCCGGTTGGCTATCGCTGCAGAGAATGTGTGCGCGGCTTGGAGGATCGCTTCTTCACCGCGACCTCCAATGATTATCTGATCGTCTTCTCTGTGTGCGCCGTCTTGACCGGGATCGGCGCCGCCATCGTCAAGGCCACCGGCATCCCGCTGCTCTTCCTCATCCTGCTGGCGCTGCCAGCCGGCGGCTTAGTTGGTGAGGCGGCGCTGCGCGCGACACAGCGGCGGCGCGGCCGCCAATCGGCCAATATTGCCATCGCCGGCGTGATCGTCGGCGGGCTGGTGGGGGGCGCTGTGCAAACCTTCAGCGCCATCAACAGCGCCATCGACCGGCTGGGGCTGCCGCCCGACGCCCCGCGTCCAGAAGTGCCGCTCGATTTAGTCCTGCGCAGCCTGATCACCGATCTCGGTCTGCTCATCTTCATTGGCATCGTCGCTTTCACCGTGTATGGTCGTTTCAGAATGCGGATGTGATCATGAAGCGGCCGGTGTACAATAGAGGTGTTCCGATGCCGATCAGTCGTTGTGGGCTAACCCATGCTGGAAGAGCTGCGCATCCAGAATTTCGCCATCATCGAGAGCCTCGAGCTGACGTTCGCGCCCGGCCTCAACGTCATCACTGGCGAGACGGGGGCGGGCAAGTCGATCATCATCGATGCCGTTGAGCTGCTCCTTGGTGGCAAAGCCGATGCCTCGTTCATCCGCGCTGGCGCGGAACGGGCGTTGATCGAGGGCGTCTTCGTGCTTGACCCGCGAGCGCAGGCAGCGATCGTGCCCATTTTGCAGCGCGAGGAGCTGCTGGAAGGTGACGATGTCGAGACGCTGACGATCAGCCGCGAGGTGCGCGCTAACGGCCGCTCGACCGCGCGCATCAACGGGGTGACCGTCAACCTGGAGGCGCTGAGCGAGATCGGCGCTTTTCTGGTCGACGTGCATGGCCAGAGCGCGCACCTGTCGCTGCTGCGGCCGTCGGCCCACATCGATCTGCTCGATCGCTACGCCGGGCTGATGGACGCGCGCGACGCGCTCGGCGTGGTCGTCGGGCGGCTGGCCGGCGTGCGGCGAGAGATCGAAGCGCTGCGCGCCGACGAAGCGGCGCTGAAGCGGCGTGCTGAACTGCTGGCCCGCGAGATCGAGGAGATTGAGGCCGCCGGCCTGACGCCCGGAGAGGACGACGATCTGCGCGCCGAACGCAACCGTCTCGCCAACAGCGAGCAGCTCGCCAAGCTGACCGCTGAGGCAGTAGCGCTGTTGTATGGCGATGAAGCGGCCGTCGAAGGGCTGGGCGCGGTCGACGGGCTGATGCAGGTGGCCGCGCTGTTAAGCAAGCTGGCGCAGATCGACCCGGCCCTGGCTGAGGAGCGCGACCTGGCTGGGAGCGTGGCCGCGCAGGCCGAGGAGCTGGCCGTCTCGCTGCGGCGCTATATCGATCACGTCGAGTACAACCCGGAACGCCTCAACGAGGTTGAGGAGCGGCTGGAGGTGATCAATGCGCTCAAACGGCGCTATGGCCCGTCGATCGCGCTGATCCTTGAACATGCCGAAAAGGCGCGCGCCGAACTTGATGCGCTCGAACACAGCGAAGAACGGCTGGAAGAGCTGGCGCGGCAGGAGACGACGCTGCTCAAGCACATCGGCGAACTGGCCGAGCGCATCAGCCGGGGGCGGGCCGCCGCCGCTGCGCAGCTCAGCGAGGGGATCATCCGCGAGCTGGCCGACCTGCGCATGGCGAGCGCGCGCTTCGAGGTCAGCCTTGAGCAGCGCGAAGATCCCGAAGGCTGCTACGTCGGCGACCGGCGCATCGCCTTTGACCACACCGGCATCGACCGCGTTGAGTTCATGATGAGCGCCAACCCAGGCGAGCCGCTGCGGCCGCTGGCCAAAGTCGCTTCGGGCGGCGAAGCGGCGCGCATCATGCTGGCGCTCAAGCGCGTGCTCACCAGCGCCGACCACACGCCGACGCTGATCTTCGACGAGATCGATCAAGGCATCGGCGGGCGCGTCGGCAGCATCGTCGGCGAGAAACTGTGGGCACTCACCGGCGAGCATCAGGTGATGGTCGTCACCCATCTGGCACAGCTCGCCGGCTATGCCGACCGCCACTACCGCGTGCTCAAGGGGGTAGATGGCGGCCGCACGCGGGCGCAGATCGTGGCGCTGGCCGACGAAGCCGCGCGGGTTGAGGAGCTGGCCGCCATGCTCGGCACGCCCAACGAGAGCGGCTTGCAGAGCGCGCGCGAACTGCTGGCGCAGGCAGCCGGCTACAAACGACAGCAGTCGCGCCCAGTCGATAACGGCAGCGCCCAGCAGCAGCCGCTGCTGTAAGGGTGCGATGCCCGCGCCGCCCGTTCAGGCGATCCTCTTTTATGCGATCGCTGCGCTGATGGTCGGGCTGCATGCTTACCGGCTGCGCGCTGCCGGCGATGACGATGCCGCGCGTCTGCGGTTTGGGGCGTTCGCGCTGGCGCAGGTGCGCCGCTGGCAGGTTTGGCGCATCATCACCTATGCGTTCGTCCACCGCAGTTGGGCGCACGTCCTGCTCGATGCCGCGGCGGTGGCGGCGCTGGGCACGGCCTCGATCTGGATCAGCGGCTTCGCGGTCGCCTTTTCCGATTACCGCCTCGGCTTATGGATTCCGCTGCTCGGTTTTGTGATCTCGCCGGCCCGCCGCAGTATCCTGATCAGCGCGTCCGGCTCGCCGATGGCGCTGGCGGGCGGGCTGGTCATGCAGCTGCTCTTGCGCGCGCCGGGCAGTCTGACTGCGCCTGAGGCCGGCGCGGCGGCGTTGGTGCTCGTTTACACTGCGGCGGCCTTTGCGCTGCGCGGCGCGCCCGTGCGGCTGATGCTGCTGGCGTTGATCGCGGGCGCGCTTTCATCGCTGATGGCGCAGCTCATCGTTGAGCTGGAGCGCGCGACCATCGCAGCGATGTGACCTGATTCGTTTCGCCAGCCAATCTCATGGAGAAGTTGCTCGCATGTCGTCATCGCTCGATGTCATCCTCGACCGCCGTCCCAGCGAATGCCTGAAGTGGACGCTGTATCCCGAAGATGTGCTGCCCTTGTGGGTCGCCGATATGGACTTCCGCTCGCCCGAACCGGTGATCCGCGCGCTGCACGAACGCGCTGAGCACGGCATCTTTGGCTATCAGCTCGACTCGCCGACCCTGCGCGCCGTGCTGGCCGAACATGTTTCGGCCCATCACCGGCTGGCTGCCACGCCAGACATGATCGTGTTCCTGCCCAGCCTGGTCATCGGCCTGAACGTCGCCGTGCGCGCGTTCACTGCGCCGGGCGAGGGCGTGCTGGTCATGCCGCCGGTCTACCCTCCCTTCCTCAGCGCAGTGAAGGACAGCGGGCGGACGCTGGTCGAAGCGGCGTTACAGCCTGAACGCGCAGCCGATGGCGCGCTGCGCTACCACATCGATTTTGAAGCGTTCGAAGCCGCCATCACCCCGCAGACGCGGCTGTTTTTACTGTGCAATCCACACAACCCCGTCGGGCGGGTCTTCACGCGCGCCGAGCTGGAGCGCATGGCCGAGATCTGCCTAAGGCACGATATTCTCATCTGCGCCGATGAGATTCACTGCAACCTGGTATTCGATGACCACCAGCATCGCTCGATCGCCGGGCTGGCCCCGGAAGTGGCGGCCCGCACGAGCACGCTGCTCTCGCCGAGCACTGCGTTTAACCTGCCGGGGTTGGGGCTGGGCTTCGCCGTCGTCGCTGATCAAGCGCTGCGCGACCGCCTGCGCGATGAGAATTTCCGCGGCGGCGGCCTGGTCAACGTGATGGGTTTCGCTGCAGCGCTGGCCGCTTATCGCGAAGGCTGGGACTGGCTGGCCGCGCTGCTG
>DAOTYT010000056.1:0-2197 GCA_034434615.1 Anaerolineae bacterium
GGCTACCCGGTTGGCGTCATCCCGCGCAACGCCACCGGCTGCCAAGACTGCGGCTTCTGCAACTTCGGCTGTGCCTACGGCGCCAAGCAGAGCATCACCAAGACCTATTTGCAGGATGCCTACAACCACGGCGCGCGCATCCTGGTGCGGGCGGAAGTTGAGCGCATCCTGATCGAGCGTGGCGCGGCCGCCGGCGCGCTGGCGATGGTGCAGGGAGACGATGGCCAGCTTCACGAGGTCACGATCCGTGCGAAGGCAGTCGTCGCCGCCGCCGGCGCGATCCACACGCCGGCGCTGCTGCTGCGTTCTGGGCTCAGCAACGCCAACATCGGCGCGAATTTACATCTGCACCCAACCACGGTCGTCTTCGGCCTATGCGACCAGCCGATCTGCGGCTGGCAGGGTTCTGCCATGGGGCGCGTGGTGACGCAGTTTGCCGATCTCGATAGGCGCGGCTATGGCGTGCGGCTGGAGACGGCGCCCGTGCACCCCGGCATTGCCGCGCTGACGATCCCGTGGGAGAGCAGCGCGCAGCACAAACGGCTGATGGCCGCGCTGGCCAACCTGGCGAATATCATCATCATCACGCGGGACCGCGGGAGCGGCCGCATCGCGACGGACAAACGCGGACGGCCAATCGTGCGCTATCGACTGAACGAATACGATCTGCGCCACCTCGAACGCGGGGTGATCGAAGCGCTGCGCATTCACGAAGCGGCGGGCGCCCATTTGTTGAGCAGCCCTCACGCTCGTCATACAACCTACCGGCGTGGCGAGGATTTTGACGCCTTTCTGCAGACCGTGCGCGCGCGCGGCTGGCAGCCGAACAGCATCGTCCTTTTCAGCGCGCACCAAATGTCGAGCTGCCGCATCGGCGGTGATACCGCGCGCGGCGCGCTGAACCCGCTGGGTGAAAGCTACGAAGCGCGTCAGCTCTTCGTCGCCGATGGCAGCGCCATGCCGAGCGCGCCCGGCGTCAACCCCATGATCTCGATCATGGCGACGGCGCATTATATCGCGCAGGGCATCAAAGCGCAATTGGCATAAAAAAGCCCGCGACCGGGGGATGATCGCGGGCATTGCAGTCATTTGCGCGGGGTTCAGATCAGCAGGCGCATCGGGTTTTCGATTAATTCCTTGAAGCGCTGCAAAAACTGCGCGCCCTCGGCGCCATCGCTGACGCGGTGGTCAGCGCTGATCGTCACCTTCATACGGGTGGCGATGCCCAGCTCGCCATCCGCTTTGACGACCGGCACCTTGCTCGCCGTGCCGATCGCGAGGATGCCGGCCTCGGGCGGGTTGATGATGGCGACGAAGTGCTCGACATCATAGGCCCCCAGATTGCTGACAGTGAAGGTGCTGCCCTGCACATCTTCCGGCTTGACCTTGCCCTCGCGCGCGCGCTGGATCATCGCTTTATTGGCCGCCGCCAACGCGCTGATGACGGTTCGATCGGCATCTCGAGCGACCACGTTCATCAGGCCGCCGTTGGGCAGGGCCACGGCGATGCCGATGTGAATACGCTTGTGCCGCACCAGCTTATCGCCGTAGAAATGCGTGTTCAGGTTAGGGAAATCGCGCAGGGTGAGCGCCGTCGCTTTGACGACCAGATCGTTCACGCTGACCTTGTGCTCGTCGTCCAGCCCTTCGTTGATCTGCTTGCGCAGCGCCAGCAGCGCGTCGACATCGAC
This sequence comes from Anaerolineae bacterium, assembly GCA_034434615.1. Taxonomy (GTDB): domain Bacteria; phylum Chloroflexota; class Anaerolineae; order Aggregatilineales; family Phototrophicaceae; genus Flexifilum. The sequence goes on from DAOTYT010000056.1 coordinate 1,692, forward strand.
CGGCGTCGTGACGTAAAAATGCGGCACCTGCTGCTTGCTCTCAACCATGCGGTTGGCGATGCGGCCGCGCAGGCGCGTCGTCTCGATGATCTCGATATCGGGACCGGAGGGCAGTTCGCCATAGACAGGCGCGGGAAGCGCGCTGGCAGCTGGAGCGACCCGCTTCTCCTCTTGAGCGGGCGCGGCAGCCGGCGTGAAACCCTCTACATCGGCCTTGACGATGCGGCCGCCCGGGCCGGTGCCCTGCACCTGTTTCAGGTCGATCCCTCTTTCAGCCGCGATCTTGCGCGCCACCGGTGAGGCCTTCACTCCATCCGGATAGCCATCCTGATCGATCGGCTCGGCGCGCTGCGGCGCCTCCTGCTTGGACGACCCATTGCGCGCGGCCGCCGTCGATACAGCGCCATCGCCCTGCACCGGCGCGGCCTGCTCGGCCTCTGCTTTGGAGGCTTGCTCTGGTTCAGCTTGTGCGTCTGGCTCGGCGGCGCCGCTGGACGTTTCGCCGG
>DAOTYT010000057.1:0-5581 GCA_034434615.1 Anaerolineae bacterium
AGTCTTCTTCGCTCAGGCCGAAGGTCTCATTCTGCGCGGCTGCGCCGGCAGCCAGCGCCAAAAGGCTGATTACCAAACCCAAGAGACGGAGAATGTTCATGAGTCATGCTCCTCGAGAACTCATCGTGCGTGATCAAAGCGGGAAGGTGCGAGGGCTGGCTGTACGCCAGCCCTCAGGGTGACGAGGATTGCTAATTGAGCGGGGTGAACGACGCTGGAGCTTCAACCTTGAAACTCTGCCCGTAGCCGCTCAGGTTAATGTCAAATGTCAAGTCAATGCCAGCGCCGGGCGCACCCAGCAGCCCTTCCAGCGGCAGAGTCACGGCCAGTACGGTGCGATTCACCAGTTCGCGCTCAACATCGACGTACTGGTCAAGCGAGATCATCGAGCCAGCGAACATCATGCCGATCATCTGGCCCATCTGCGCCATCTCGGCTTGGCTCATCCCCATGCTGCCAGCATCGCCCATCATCGCCATGCCGAGCAGGCTGCCGATCTCTGGCGACGAGAGCAAGCCAGCCAGATCAAGGGTGAGGCGGAATTGAGCCACGCCGCCCTCAGTTGCCAGCCGGTTGAGCGAGATGTATCGTTCCGGCTCGAGGGTTGAAAGCCCCGTCATCGCTTCAGTCAGGCCGGGCATCATCATCAGGTCAGAGAGATCGCCGCTGGCCAGCGCCCCTGGATCGACCGGCAGATCGGTGCCCATGCCGCCCGTCAACTCGCCGAACATATCATCGCTGAGCAGTTCATCGAGCGGGCCGCCCATCCAGCCGCTGCCATCGCCCAAATTGAGGTACAGCATATCGTTGATGAGGCGAGCTTCGAAATTGACCGGTATCGTTTGGCCCCCGCTTCCAAGCTGGCCGAGCACTTGCAGCGAGAACAAATCGCCGGACATATCGCTCACGATGACGCCGCTTCCCGACAGGTTGGCCGTGATCGGTTGCGTATCGAGGCCGATGATCGAGAGCGTGGCGACGAAGTCATAGGCAAAAGAGCTGGCGGCCGCGCTGTTCTCGTTGGCCGCCGCCAGCAGGTCGGAATCTGCATCGCTCAGTCCGAAATCTTGGGCGAAGGCCGCGGGCACGATGAGCAGCAGAAGCGCGAACAGTGCACTGATAAAAACTAAACGGGACGATTTCATAGGATATTTCTCCTCGACATAGGTTACCTGAATGCAAGACCACAATCTCAGTTTAAGGTCAGGCTGAAAGGTTTGTCAAACAAGCAGATCAAAAAAACCTGTAAAAATCGATTAAAGATTTGAGAACTCATGATTTTTGCGCCAAACATGGTTTACTGCTATGCTGGCTGTATCGGACAAAACTATTTTCGCTCGTGATAGGTAGTTTTCCCCCCTAAGATGATGATGAAACGCACCTTGTTTCTTGCCTGTGCTGCGCTCTTCGTTACGAGCTGCGGCGCGCAGCAGGCTGAAATACCGCCCACGGCCACCCTCGCGCCGATCATTACGATGACACCGCGATTTACCGCCACGCCCATCCCGACGCGCACGCCGCTGCCGACACCGACGCTCACCCCGTCGGAGACACCGATCCCGCCGACGCCTTCCGACACCCCGTCGCCCACGCCGACGCCGCCCGTGCTCGGCAGTGTGCTTTCGCTGAACGATGTCAATCTGCGCGAAGGGCCGGGAATCAACTTTCCGGTGCTGAGCGCGCTGGCGCCCGGCACTGGCTTCCAGATTCTCGCCACCGACAGCGGCGGTGGTTGGTTCAACGTGCGGCTGGATGGCGGCCGCGAGGGCTGGATCTCGGCGACGCTGGTGCGTGTGCAGCCCTCGCCGACGCTGATCCCAACGCTGACCCCTTCGCCTGATCTGACGCTGCTGGCGCAGGGCACGCCGCTGCCAACTTCTTTGTTCGGCGGCGAGCCGATCACGCCGACGCCTCCGCGTTCCGTGGCCGAGCCGGAGGGCGAAGCGGTCGCGGCAGCGCCACCCGAAACGAACGAAACCGAAGGCGAACCCGCTCAGGGCGTGCAGTTGCCGAACATTGAGGCCATCGCTTCGACGGCCACCGCTTTGGTCAATTTGGGGCTGCCGACGCAGGCGCCCTCTGACCGGCCGCTCGGCGGGCCGACGGGCGGGCCAGTGGCTGGGGTCACCCCCACCCCCGGGCCGCCGCAGACGGCCGCCCCAACCCCTGACGGTGCCGTTCGTGTGCTGGCCTACTGCGATGATCGCTCCTTCGGCTCGCCCCCGCCCACCAATCTGACCGCGGGCACGCCGATCATCATCTTCTGGAGCTGGTATGCGCGCACGCAGGAGCAGCTGCGCGAACATGTGGATAACGTCATCTACGATGTGCGGTTGAACGGCGAGCCGATCCCGAACTGGCGGCAGTATGCGGCGCCGGTGCGCCGCGAAGGCCCGAATAACGATTACTACCAATACTGGTTCGTGCCAGCGGGGACTGTGCGAGCCGGCGAAAATCAGATCACCTATACGGTCTCTTGGCGGCAGGCCATCAGCGACGGCTACGCGCAGTTTGGCCCAGGTACGGCGACTGTGACTGAAACGGGAACCTGCACGTTCACCGCGCGCTGAGCGCGCCGACCATGCTCGCAGCGGGAAGGGGCTGCAACCATCCTTCTGCAACTTCTTGGCCAGCTGCACGTACAGATCGGTGTAGACATTGGTCGTGTAGAAGGGAATGGTTCGATGGGCGGTTTGATCATCCTTGCGATCATCGTGATCCTTTTGCTGGTGGGGGTCTCTGCGGCTCTTAATATTCTGTTCAGTCTCATCGTCCCGCTGCTGATCGCCGGTATCGTCGGCTGGTTAACCGGCATGCTGCTGCGCGGTCGTGGGTACGGCATTTTGGGCAACGTGGTGCTTGGGGTGGCCGGCGGTTTCGTGGGCGGCATTCTGTTCAGCCTGCTCGGTATTGGCAGCGGCGGCTTGATCGGGTATGTCATCTCGGCGGTGCTCGGCGCTTTGGTGGTGCTGTTCCTCGTCAACCTGTTCACCGAACGGCGCAGCCCCGTTCGCTAACGCCACCACAACGGTACAAATGCGCAGATGATCGCCCTGCTCACAAGGCAATCATCTGCGCTGCATGCCGATCTTGCAGCTTGTAACCCCCCCTGTTTGCGGTAAACTAGCGCTATTCCGCTAAACGTATATTGTAAGTAAGCAGCCGCTTGTGGACGCGCCCCGTCCTGTGCAAGCGGCGTGAGACCATCACGACCGAGAAGGAGTTCGAATGGCAACGCAGACCACGACTCTCAAAAAAGAGACTCTGCTCGACTGGTACCATCAGATTGTGCTCATCCGCAAGTTTGAGGAAGAGTGCCGGACGCTTTACTTCGATCAAAAGAAGATCACCGGCGTTTATCTGCACCTCTACAGCGGCCATGAGGCAATCGGCGTTGGTGCACTGGCCGCGCTGACCGAAGATGATCATGTTATTACAGCCTACCGCGACCACGGCATCGCGCTGGCGCGCGGCATCGATCCGAATGCGATTATGGCGGAGATGATGGGCAAACGCACCGGAACGAGCGGAGGCAAGGGAGGGTCGATGCACTTGGCCTCGCGCGAGCACAACTTCTGGGGTGGCTATGCTATCGTCGGCGGGCACCTGCCGCTGGCGGCTGGCATCGCGCTCAAATGCCGCTATATGAATGAGCCGAATGTCGTCCTCTCGTTTGTCGGCGATGGCGCCACCAACAACGGCTACTTTCACGAGGCGCTGAACCTGAGCGCGGTCTGGAAGCTGCCCGTCGTCTGGCTGATCGAGAACAACCTGATCGGCATGGGCACGCGCATTGAAGAGGCCAGCGGCCAGCCGGAGCTGCATAAACGCGCGATCGCCTATGGCATGAAGGACGGCGGCCGCATCGACGGGCAGAACGTCATTGAGGTTTACGAAGCAGTTAGCGAAGCGGTGGCCTACGCGCGCGAACACGGGCCGGTGCTGCTCGAAGCGCTGACCTACCGTTACGACGGTCACGGCGTTTCCGATCGGCAGTTTGATGCGCGCGAAGACCTCAAATCCGAACTCAATGCGTGGATGGAACGCGATCCGATCATCATTTTGCGCGATATCCTCGTCAAGAAATACAAGAACATTGAGCCGGAGCTGGCGAAGATCGAGCAGGAAGCCGATCGGATCGTCGCCGAGTCCGTCAAGTTTGCGGAGGAAAGCCCGGTTCCAACTTACGAAGACCTGATCAGCCACGTGTACGTGAAGTAGGAGCAAACATGGCGACCAAGAATGTACCCATGCGCGAAGCCTTGCGCGCCGCGCTGCGCGAAGAGATGCTGCGCGATGAGCGGGTGTTCGTCATGGGCCAGGAAGTCGGCAAATGGCAGGGCACGCACCGCGTGACGCGCGGCCTGCTCGACGAGTTTGGCGAGCGCCGCGTGCGCGATACCCCGATCAGCGAGATGGCGATCGCCGGCGCGGCAGTCGGCGCGGCGATGGCTGGCCTGCGCCCAGTGGCCGAGTTGATGACGATCAATTTCGCTTTTCTCGCGTTCGACGCGATCATTAATCATGCGGCCAAGATCCATTACATGTTCAATGGCCAGTTCACGGTTCCGCTCGTCTTTCGGGCCGCCACGGGTTGGGGCAACCAGGCGACTGCCACGCACTCGCATATGCCAGAGCCGATCTTCGCGCATTTTCCAGGCTTGTATGTGGGGGTGCCGTCCAATGCCTACGATGCCAAAGGCATGTTGAAGGCTGCCATCCGCGATGAAAACCCAGTCCTGTTCACCGAGACGATCGCGCTCTACCCCAAGCCCAGCCCGATCCCAGAAGATGAGGATTACGTCATTCCCATCGGCAAGTCCGATATCAAGCGTAAGGGCGACCACGTGACGATCGTCACGTATGCGCATGGGGTCGATTGGTCGCTTCAGGCCGCCGAACAGCTGGCCAAAGAGGGCGTTGAATGCGAGGTGATCGACATGCGCTGGCTGCGCCCGCTGGATATGGAGCCGGTGTTCGAAAGCTTCAAAAAGACGAATCGCTGTGTGGTGGTCGAAGAATCGCTGCCCATGTACAGCTTTGGCAGCGAGATCGCCGCGCAGCTTCAAGAAGCGGCCTTTGATTACATGGATGCGCCGGTCAAGCGGGTGAGCGCGATGGATGTGCCGCTGCCATTCGCCCGTGAGATCGAACTGATGGCGCTGCCGAACGCCGAAAAGGTGGTCAACGCCGTGAGAGAGGTGCTGTGATGGCTGAACCGATCAAGATGCCCGACCTCGGCTCGGGCATGGAAGAAGGCACCCTGCTCAACTGGACGAAGCAGGTGGGCGATACGATCAACGATGGCGATATTATCGCTGAGATCGAGACGGATAAAGCGACAGTCGAAGTGCCGGTCAATGTCAGCGGCACGATCATTGAGCTGATCGGCGAACCCGGGCAGACGCTCAAAGTCGGGTCGGTGATCGGCTACGTGGGCGCGGCCGGCGAAACGTCCAGCGGCGCCGCCGAGCCAGACGCACAAGCTGAACCAGAGCAAGCCTCCAAAGCAGAGGCCGAGCAGGCCGCGCCGGTGCAGGGCGATGGCGCTGTATCGACGGCGGCCGCGCGCAATGGGTCG
>DAOTYT010000058.1:0-6129 GCA_034434615.1 Anaerolineae bacterium
TGTAACCTCGGTTTAAGCGCTAACACTTAACTGGAAGTCTAATCGAACGGAGGCCGAACGGCCAGACTGAACCCACATACGAACTGATCAAGCATAGAACATTTACACGCTGGGACGTATGCAGCGTCGACTCGCGCTATACTAAGCTGCAACAGTTGCTTAACGACTATTTTTCAACCTTTCGTCTGCGGAGGAATGCGATGGAATACCGGCGTGTAGGAACTTCTGGTCTTAAGGTGAGCGCAATTTCGTTAGGCGCTTGGCTAACATATGGCAGCAGCCGCGTCGACGAAGAGAATGCCATCAACTGCATCCGGCGGGCTATCGAACTAGGCGTGAACTTCATCGATGTGGCGGATATTTACGCCTACGGCAAAGCTGAGGAAATCGTCGGGCGGGCGATCAAAGGTTACCGGCGCAGCGATCTGGTCATCAGCACGAAGGCTTACTGGCCGATGAGTGACGACCCGAACGATCGCGGCCTGTCGAGAAAACACATTTTCGAGTCGGTACACCGTTCGCTCAAACGGTTCGACCTTGACTACATCGATATCTTTTTTTGCCATCGCTACGACGATGAGACTCCGGTCGAAGAAACCGCGCGCGCCATCGACGATTTGATCAGACAGGGCAAAATTCTCTATTGGGGCACCAGCATGTGGAGCGGGGAAAATATTGACGAGGCGATCGAAGTCATGAAGGCGATCAACGGCAACCGCCCGATCGTCGAGCAGCCGCTCTATAACATGCTCGACCGGTCGATTGTCGAAGGAGCGCTCGAGGAAGCGGTGTCCCGCCATGGGATGGGTTTAGTCGTTTGGAGCCCGCTGGCTCAGGGCGTGCTGACGGGCAAGTATAACGAAGGCATCCCTGAGGAAAGCCGCGCGAAAAACGTCGATCCAGCATGGTTTGCCCAGCAGATCAGCGAAGAGCGGCTGAGCAAAGCGCGGGCGATCACTGCATTAGCAGAAGAACTCGGCACGACACCGGCCGCGCTCGCACTTGCATGGACTCTGAAGAACCCACACGTCTCCAGCGCGATCACAGGTGCGACGCGCCCAGCGCACATCGAGGCCAACCTGAAGGCGCTTGAGGTAACGATCACTGACGAGATCAACGAACGGATCGAGGCGATTTTGCAGCCGGCCCCGCAACCCTAGCAGCAGCAACCAACGAGAGCGCGAGCAGTGACCGCGCTCTCGTTGGTTGCCCCAACTGCTTACATATAACGGCGCATCAATTCTTCAAGCGTTTCCTTTGGCGGCCGCAGTTTTTCGTCTGGCAGGTGGGCCAGCGGCTGCTCGGTTAAGCGCAGCGTGTCAGAGAGAATGGGGCGCGGCTCCTCATAGTAAAGCAGCCCGGTGATGAACAGCTGCTCACGCTGAGCCTGTTCCAAGACCTGAATGGCCTCGCGACGGTTGCGCGGGTCATGCCCATGATCGAGTTTCTTGAGGCGAATATACGATCCATCGTGCATCTGAACTTCGATCACAGAGCCTTCGTCATACTCGGCTGTGATCTCGTCACGCGGCTGCACGTACCCCTTCGGAATGAAGTCATACTCATGCAGCGGTATTTCGTGCTCTTTGCCGTATGAGTAGCTTTTGTTGGCATCTGGCGCGTTGTTGAAGGTTACGCAGGGGCTGATGATATCGAGCACAGCTGTGCCACGATGGCTGACGGCCGCTTTCAGCAGAGTTTGTACCTGCTTGGCATCTCCGGAAAAACTGCGCGCAACGAACGTGCAGCCGCCAATGATCGCCTCTAAGCACAAGTCGATCGCGGGCAGTTCGTTCAGGCCGTAATACTTCAGCTTTTGGCCTTCATCAGCCGTCGCGGAAAACTGGCCCTTCGTCAAACCATAGACACCGTTATTCTCGATGATGTAGACGAGCGGAACATTGCGACGGATGAGATGCTTAAACTGGCCGAGACCGATCGACCCGGTATCCCCATCGCCGCTGACTGCGATAGCGATCAGCTCGCTGTTGGCCAGCGTCGCGCCGGTCGCCACAGATGGCATGCGGCCATGAACTGCATTGAAAGCATGCGACCGCCCGAGGAAATAGGCCGGCGTTTTGCTCGAACAGCCGATGCCGCTCAGTTTGATGACGCGATGCATGGGCAGGTTCATCTCGTAGGCCATGCTGATGATCTGATTCGAAATCGAGTCATGCCCACAGCCGGGGCACAGCGTGCTCGGGCCGCCCTTATAATCTGTCCTCTCAAGGCCAAGCGCGTTAGGCATGTTTCTTAGTTCTCCTGTTCCACTTTGCGTTCGTGGCGGGTTACCTGCGCATAAATCCACTGTGCAGTCATCGGCAGCGTATCGCCAAGCGCCAGCGAGATCATATGCGTGGTATCTTGGGCGATCTCCATTCGCAAAATCTGGTGCATTTGACCATCGAAGTTATTCTCAGCCACATAGACGGCGCGATGCTTCAGAACGAAGTCGTATACTTCTTGTGCCAGCGGCAGCGCACGAATGCGAAGATAATTCGTGCGAATGTTATCCGCCGCCAGCAGGTCGCGCGCCTCCTCAACCGCCGGGTCATTAGATCCGTAAGAGATGATTCCGATATCTACTGTTTCGTCGTAATCAATAACTGGCTGCGGCACGAGTTTGCGCGCTGTCTCGTATTTCTGGTTGAGACGGGCCAAGTTATGGATCCAATCATCGCTTCGCTCGCTGTAGGTCGCCGCCTCATTGTGGCCCGTGCCGCGCGTGAAATAGGCCGCGCGCGGGTGATCGGTGCCGGGAAGCGTGCGGTAAGTGATGCCATCCCCATCGTAGTCGCGATAGCGCAGCCATTCACCGCGCTCGGCAAAGAATGCTTCCAGCGCGTCCTTATCCAGCACTTTTCCTCGGTCGATCGGTTCCTGCGGGTAGGTAAAAGGCTCGGTCAGCCACAAGTTCATGCCGAGGTCGAGATCGCTCATCACAAAGACCGGCGCTTGCAGCCTATCAGCCAGGTTGAATGCGATATGACCGAAGTCGAAGCATTCAGAAACGCTACCGGGCAGCAGGACGACATGGTGGGTATCACCGTGACTTAACACATACAAGAACAACAGGTCACCCTGGCTGGTTCGCGTCGGCAAGCCAGTGCTAGGCCCGGTGCGGGTAATATCCCACACCACACACGGTATCTCGGCGAAATAAGCCAGGCCTGCAAACTCGGCCATCAAGCTGATGCCAGGGCCACTGGTCGCGGTGAGCGCGCGCGCGCCCGCCCAGCCCGCGCCGATGATCGTGCCGATAGCGGCAAGCTCGTCTTCGGCTTGCACCACAGCGACGGTGGCCTTACCCGTTTCGGCATCATCCCGGATGTGTTTGTGGTCAAGCACGGCGTCGATCAAGCTGGTCGAGGGAGTGATTGGATACCATGCCGCTACCGTCATGCCGCCAAACAACGCCCCTAACGCCGCCGCCTCATTGCCGGTGATCAACATCTTGCCTTCGGTCAAATTGAGCGGCTCGAAGCGGAAGGGATCGAGTTTGACCAGATTGTCCGCCGACCAGTTAAAAGCCAGCTCCACGACGTCATAGTTCATCTTGGCTGGCTTCGCTCGCCCGCCAAAGGTATCGAGCAGGGCTTGGTGGATAATCTCCAGCGGAATGCTGAACAACTGCGCGCACACACCAACATAGACCATGTTGCCAATGCGATCGCGAAACTCTTGAGGCACGTTGGCAGCGGCGACTGTCTCTTTTACGGGGATCTCGTAATAAACAATGTCATCGCGAGAATGACCCCACTTCCACTCGCGCGGGATGATACACACACCGCCCGGCGGCAGGTTCTGGATATCCTCGGCGGCCGTGGCCTCATTCATCGTCACCATGATCTCAGTGCTGGCACGCCGCGCGATATAACCATCTTTGCTGGCGCGAATCGTGTACCAAGTCGGCAGGCCTTTGATGTTGGAAGGAAACAGGTTTTTGCCGCTGACGGGAATGCCCATTCGAAACAGTGAACGGATCAAGACTTCGTTAGAGGTTTGGCTGCCAGAGCCATTCTTGGTCGCAACCATCAATGCAAAATCATTGATGACTGGCTGTTTATCGTCAAACCGGGTTTGCGGGTTGATTTGCGCTTCTAAAGCCATGATTGCTCCTAAACGCTCAGCGCACGGCGCTGATTATGTTGAATAATCGATACAAGCACGCCTTAAAAAACAGACTGCGTCTTACGTTCGCTAGACAGCTCCTTCGATTAACTCATCTTCGGCGGGTACTGCGACGGACTGCCCCATCGTTTGCATGCGGGGCTGGTGGTGAAGAAGCCGCGTATGCTCGATGAAAATTTCGCGCGCCAAGTCGTACTCACCAGCGCAAATCGCATCGAGAATGCGTTCGTGATAAGTCCAAACCTCTTGAAGATAGGCATAGTCGGAATAACGGTTTAGTTCGAAAGCGTTGTAGGCCTCCCAATAGGCTTCCAAAATCCCCATCACAAACGGATTGGCAAGGCGTTTGAATACCGTCAGGTGAAAGGTGCGGTGCTCCTCGTTGGGAATACGGATATGGCCGCTGTGGTGATCGCCGTTAAGTTTGGCGCGTGCCGATTCGACACAAGCGCGCATAACCGCCTTATCTTCCTCTTCGAGCACCTTGCACGCCTCATTCCAGAAGGCAGCCTCAACATGGTTGCGCAGCTCGCTGAAAAGCTCAAAGTTATGCGGGTCCAATGCCAAGGCGAGGAACAAGCTCAGGCGCACCGCCGGGGTGAAACTGTACGCCTTCATGCGCATTCCGGTCTTCGAGCGCACCTCAACGATACCGAGCATGCGCGCGACTTCCAGCTGCTCGCGCACCTTGCTAATGCTGATCCCAAGATGTTCAGGAGCTTGCAGTTCGTTAATCGTGGGGAGGCGATCGCCGGGCGAAAACTGGTGCCTGATGATGTATTCGAGGAGATCGGACTGTAACTGAATCTCAGGCATCATTATTCATCAGATGAATCAGATTAAACTTATCTTTTACTGTACCACATTGTCTGCACCCTGTCCATTGGTGGATTTAAGACCCCGATGCAGATTGGGATAGTACATCCATAATCGAATGGGCAATGGTGTCAAAGTCGGCGCGGTTATCGACAAAATCGATATCGTCGATCGAGACGGTAAGCACCGGCGAAGCACGCCAGTCCTCAATCCAGCGTTCGTACAAAATGTTTAGACGCTCCAGATAGTCACGGGCAATGGTGCGCTCATAATCGCGGCCGCGCTTATGAATATGCGCCAGCAGGGTATCCACCGTCGCTCGCAGGTAAATGAGCAAATTGGGCGGCGGCAGAAAACTGCTAACTGCGCGGTAAAGCCGGCCATAGGCATCGTAATCGCGCGCGTTCATCGATCCCTGCAAGTGCAGATTGCGCGCGAAGATCTCGGCATCCTCATAGACGGTTCGATCTTGAATGACCGTGCCCGGATGGTCGACGATCTGGCGATGTTGCTCCAGCCGCTTCCCGAGGTAGAAAACCTGAGAGTGAAAGCTCCAGCGCTGCATGTCGGCATAGAAATCGGCCAGATAAGGATTTTCGACATCCGCTTCAAAGAACGGCTGCCATCCAAATGCCTCGGCCAGCAGCCGTGTGAGCGTGCTCTTGCCGGCGCCGATGTTGCCAGCAACGGCGATGAAGTACTTAGGTTGTTGGAGCGTCATGCCGCCTCGCGATGAATGGGTGGAGCGCTGGTTCGACACCACAATCGTCCAGCGTGTTATACTCCCGGACATACATTTTGCCAAGCCCGATTGACAGGAGGTAAACGCGTGCCGGACGATTATCGCTTTGAAACGCTCGCCATTCATGCCGGCCAAGAGCCCGATCCAACCACTGGCGCCATCATGACGCCGATTTACCAAACGTCAACCTTTGTGCAGCGCGCGCCGGGTGAGCACAGCGGCTACGAATACAGCCGCAGCGGCAACCCAACGCGAACGGCACTAGAGGCATTAATCGCGGCGCTGGAGGGCGGGCGTTATGGTCTGGCCTTTGCCAGCGGCCTGGCGGCCATCGATACACTGCTGCGGGTGTTTAACCCGGGCGATCATATCATTGCAGGAAACGACGTTTACGGCGGCACTTACCGCCTGTTCGAACAGGTGTGTGCGCGGTTTGGTCT
>DAOTYT010000059.1:0-13629 GCA_034434615.1 Anaerolineae bacterium
GCTTTTCCGACGGAGACCGTCTACGGTCTTGGCGCGAACGCGCTCGATGCCGCAGCGGTTGACCGCATTTTTGCTGCCAAAGGCCGCCCATCAACTGACCCGATCATCGTTCATCTTGCAGTTCAGGAGGCGCTGCCTCAGGTCGCGCAAGACATTCCTGAACGTGCATGGGCCCTGGCAGCTGCCTTTTGGCCCGGCCCGCTGACGTTGATCTTGCAGCGCGCCGCGCTCGTGCCCGAAAATGTTTCGGCCGGCCGGCCCACGATCGCCGTCCGTATGCCAGCACATCCGGTCGCGCAGGCGTTGATCACGGCGGCGGCGCGGCCACTGGCCGCGCCAAGCGCCAATCGTTTCAGCCGGCCCAGCGCCACCAGCGCCCAGCATGTCCTCGAGGATCTCGGCGGCCGCATCGATCTCATCCTTGATGGCGGGCCTGCGCCGATCGGCGTTGAGTCGACGGTGGTTGATCTCACGACCGAGCCGCCGCGCATTTTGCGGCCGGGCGGCATCTCGATCGAGGCGTTGAGACCCTACCTGCCCGATGTTCTATGGACGCCGGCTTATCTGACTGCAGACCAGACTGCTGTCGCGCCGGGGCAGATGATCCGGCATTACGCGCCGCGCGCCGAGCTGCTGTTGTTCGGCGGGCCGATGGCGGCCGTGCGCGCGGCCATTTTGGACGAAGCGGGAAGGCGAGCGCGGCAGGGAGCACGCGTCGGGATTCTGACGACCGATGAAGAAGCCCCGGTTTTCGCTCAGGTCGTCGATGATGTGATCGCCCTTGGCCGGGCGGAAGATCTTGAGCGCATCGCTGCTGGTTTGTTCGCCGCCATCCGCGACCTCGATGGACGCGGCGTCGATATCATCCTCGCCCATGGCTTCGGCCAGCGCGGGCTGGGCGCTGCGCTGTGGGACCGGCTGCTGCGCGCCGCCGAAGGCCGGGTGATCGCAGCGGAATAACGGCGAAAAAAGAGCGAGGATGCCCCGCGGCCCCTCGCTCCAAGGCTTGTACCAGTCAAGCAGCTTTACTTGTTGTAACCCAGCACATCCACAACCGAGCGCACCGCTTTAGCGCTGATATCGAGCATGGCTTTTTCTTCATCGTTCAACTGCATCTCGATGATCTTCTCGACGCCTTTCGCGCCCAGCACCGCCGGCACACCGACGAAAAGGCCGTCATAGCCATATTCGCCGCGCAGATAGACGGCCGAAGGGATGACGCGCTTCTGGTCGCGGATGATCGCTTCGACCATCTCAACCGTGCCCGCAGCGGGAGCGTACCACGCGCTCACGCCGATCAGGCCGACGATTTCGCCGCCTCCCTTGCGCGTGCGCTCGATGATCGCCTGCAATTTTTCCTCTGACATGAGTTCGCGCACAGGAATGCCAGCGACCGAGGTATGCCGCGGCAGGGGCACCATTTCGTCGCCATGGCCGCCCAGCACGATCCCGTGCACATCGCGCACGCTGACTCCCAGCTCCTGCGCGATGAAGGTCTTATAACGGGCGGTATCCAGCGCGCCAGCCTGACCGATCACGCGCTCTGGAGGAAAACCACTCTCTTCCAGCGCGACATGGCACATCGCATCGAGCGGGTTAGCGACGACGATGATGATCGCATTGGGAGACTGTTCAACTGCCTTGCGCGTCACCTCGCCGACGATCTGCTGGTTGGTGCGCACCAGTTCCTCGCGGCTGGGGAATTGGCCGGTGACGGGATCCTTCTTGCGCGGCACGCCAGCGGTAATGACGACAACATCCGAATTCGCGGTGAGCGCATAGTCGCTGCCGCCGACGATGTTGAGGTCAAACTTCATGACTGGGGCCGATTCGAGCAGGTCAAGCGCTTTGCCTTTGGCCGCCCCCTCAAGGATGTCGATCAGAACGACATCGGCCAACTCGCGGCTGGCGATCCAGTGCGCGCAGGTCGCCCCGACGTTGCCCGCACCGATAACGGTAACTTTGCTTCGTGCCATGATCCTCTCCATACAAGATAAAACACCGCGCTAACAACGTGCGCTAGAATAACACGCGCAGCGCGGTGTGAAAACGACAACGCATGAGCGGCTCAGCATACGGGCGCCTAGACGCAGGCGCTGTATCTCGCCTGCGCCATTAGAGTTTGGGGCCAGCCGCTACCACCTCCGGCGAGGCCTGGTCGGCATATTTGGCGAAGTTGTCCTTGAACTTGTGCGCAACTTCCTTCGCCTTCGCGTCGAACGCCGCTTTATCGGCCCATGTGTTGCGCGGGTTCAGGATTTCGCTGGGCACACCAGGAACCGCCTTGGGGATGTGCAGCCCGAAGATCGGATCGGCTTCCGTCTCCACATCTTTCAGTTCACCAGTGAGGACGGCATTGACGATCGCGCGCGTGTGGGCCAATGACATGCGCTGGCCGACGCCGTAAGGGCCTCCCGTCCAGCCCGTATTGATCAGCCACACCTGTGAACCGTGTTTCTCCAGCTTCGCTTTAAGGAGCCTGGCATATTCCATCGGGTGAAGCGGCAGGAAAGGCGCGCCGAAACAGGCGCTGAAAGTCGCGCTTGGTTCAGTCACGCCGGCTTCGGTTCCGGCTACTTTGGCTGTGTAACCGCTGATGAAATGGTACATCGCCTGCGCATGGGTGAGCTTGGCGACCGGCGGCAGAACGCCGAAAGCATCGGCGGTAAGGAAGATGATGTTTTTCGGATGCGCTGCCATGCCAGACCGGTCGGCATTTGAGATCGTCCGGATCGAGTATGCAGCGCGCGTGTTCTCGGTATACAGATCGCTGTTCAAATCGAGCCGGCGCGTGGTGGTATCGACGACGACATTTTCGAGCACTGTGCCAAACCGACGGGTTTTCTCGTAGATCTCAGGTTCGCCTTCTGGGCTTAGCCGGATGACTTTCGCATAGCAGCCGCCTTCGAAATTGAAGATGCCATCATCGCTCCAGCCGTGTTCATCGTCCCCAATCAGCGTGCGATTGGGGTCGGCGCTCAGGGTCGTCTTGCCGGTGCCAGAGAGGCCGAAAAAGAGCGCGACGTCTTCTTTGTCTTTGCCATAGTTAGCTGAACAGTGCATCGACAACACGCCCTGTCGTGGCAGCAGGTAGTTCAACAACGTGAAGACCGACTTCTTGATTTCGCCAGCATATTCCGTCCCACCGATCAAGACCATGCGACGTTTGAAGTTCACGAGGATGAACGTTTGCGACAGCGTATTATCGACTTCGGGAGTCGCATGGAAGAAGGGTGCATCGATGACGGTGAACCCTGGCACGAAGCCAGACAGTTCTTCCGGCTTTGGGTGAATGAACATGGTGCGAGCAAACAGATTGTGCCAGGCGAACGCAGTGATGACGCGCACAGGCAGCCGATATTTCGGGTCGGCCCCGGCATAACAATCCTGAACATACACATCGCGCTGCTGGAAATAGGCCGTCATCCGTAGGTGAAGGCGCTCGAAAGCTTCTTCGCTGAAAGGCTTGTTGACATTGCCCCACCACACCACCTGATCGGTTTCGGAGTCGCGCACGACGAACTTATCATTGGGCGACCGTCCGGTGTTCGAACCCGTGCGCACAGCCAACGGGCCAAGGTGAACGACCATGCCCTCACGGTTGCGGATCGCGTGTTCATAAAGGGCCGGGGTTGAGAGATTCCAGTAAACATTACCGACATCTCGGAAGCCATGGTTTTCGAGGCCGTACTCGCTGCGCAAGCTTTGTTCTGCAGGGGTCTGTGTCATGCTCGATCTCCCTAGTGAATGCGTTTCCAGCCAACCAAGTCCATCATAGCCGTCATCAAATAGGGCCCTGCATGCTATTCATTAGGGATTTATTGTGACATTTTTCACGCCTTAATGCGTTTTCTTACAAGTCCCCGGTGCTAAACTGGCTGCCCGCTTCAAGATGCATTGTGGAGGCCAGCTCTACTAATGACCACCGCCCGTCATCATAGCGCAGCGTGGTGATCGACGTGTTGTGGAACTTAACAGCGGCGATTTGCGGGGCGGGGGCATGCTTCAGCAGCAGCGTGCGTATCGTGCCCCCATGCGTCACAACGACGATGTGGGGGCCGATGCCGATGCACGCGATCTCGCTCAGCGCCTCGTGCGCGCGATCCTGCATCATCTGCCGCGATTCTCCTTTTGGGACGACAAAGCCCATGTAGTCTTCACTGAGCGACCGCAGCTCTTGCGGATAGCGCTGGAGGATTTCACTGCGCGTCAGCCCTTCAAAAATACCGAGATTCATCTCGCGCAGCCTCGGGTCGGTCTGAACCGCGAGACCGAGGGCTGCCGCCACCGGCTCTGCTGTCTGCCGCGCCCGGAGCAGATCGCTGCTGTAAACGCTACCAACCGGCCGCGCCGCCAGGTGAGACGCCAAAGCCTGTGCCTGCTGATGGCCAAACTCATCAAGCGGGATATCGATGCTGCCCTGCCAGCGGCCATCAGCGTTCCAGGCTGTTTGCGCGTGCCGAATGAGATAGATCGTCTTCACGAAGGCCTCCAACATACACTTAAGTGGTCAGGGTTGACGCGCCACCGGGACGGCGGCACAATTATACAAGGGTGCTGCTTCGGTCGTAGGCAATCTGTACGGCCGCGCACTTGTTGATCGCAGCAAGGCTAAACGACACCGTTCGCTCGACGTGCTCGTCTGAGCGAATGCACAACCCCGGGAGCAGTTCTTTATGCGCTACAACTTCAAACAAACTGGCAACTCGTTGGTGTTTGGCCTGTCGCTCACCGCCGGCATTGGCCTGGTCCTGATGATCGGCGCGTTGATGGTCGGCGCCGTTGCAGCCGAGCAGGCAGGCAGCGAGGTCTGGTTTGCATTTGTGATCGGGCTGACGCTGCTGCTCGTCGGGCTGATCGGGTGGCTGGTGGTCGTCCAACCCTTCGCCCACTTTGACGACATCGATCAACCGATGGAGGGAGAGCACAGCCATGGCCACGACAGCGAAACGGCGATCGTCCCGCACGAAGAAAGCGAGCACGCGGTCGAGCTGGCACAGCATTGATGAAGCAGCGGCCAATCCCCGAGCGCGCGCCGATCGGAGACCCGTTTGAAGGCACCGTGATCGCTGTGCCGAACGGCGCACAAGCGGTGATCGACCCTGCGCCAGCTGAAGCTGTGGTGATCGCTGCGGGGATGCTGATCGCGCGCTATGGCATTCGCTATTTAGGAAAACCACATCTTTCCATCGTACCAGGGCTGATCGCCGTTGACTATGGCACCTTATTGACGGGTGAAGAGGGCTGGAACTTTTTGATCCACCGCAGCAATCTTTATCCACGCGCTGAAGTGTTTGGCTACCGGCATGACGGCCGCGATGAGATGGTTTTCCTCAAGCAGCTCGATCTGGCGTTGAATTTTGACGTCCTGATTTACGCGTCTTCCGAGGCGACGAAACCGATCGCTCGGCCGTCCGCCCTGATCGGAACGGACGAGGCGCTAGCGCGCCTGCCCGTGCGCCTGCGCGAAGCCCTGCCCCACTTTGCCACTTATGCCGACTGGCTGCACGAGCAATCTGATGAATGACCTTGATTCTGTGTTTGATGATGCGCTGCCCGAAGATCATCGTTCTGGGGTAATTGCCGTCGTTGGTCGGCCTAACGTCGGCAAATCGACATTAATCAACAACATTTTGGGACAAAAGATCGCTATCGTTAGCCCTAAGCCGCAGACAACTCGGCGCCGGCAGCTTGGCATCTACACGGAGGCGCGGGGGCAAATCTTGTTCATCGACACGCCCGGGCTGCACGCCCCGCAGCATAAGCTGGGCGAATACATGGTCAACAATGCTGAAGCAGCGTTCCGAGATGCCGACCTAATCCTGCTCGTGCTTGATGTTTCTCATCCTCCTGAAGCTGGCGATCGTCACCTGGCCGAAACAGTCGCGCGTTTGCGCGGGAACACGCCGGTCGTCCTCGCTCTCAATAAAGCCGACCTGCTCCCCTCTGACCGTGCGGAAGAAATTCTCGAGGCGCACCGCGCGCTGGTGGCCCACATCGAAAGCTTCCTGATCAGCGCGCTGCAAGGAATTGGCGTGCCGGAGCTGGTCAACGCACTGCTGGCTCGCCTGCCCCACGGCCCACGCTACTACCCGGTCGATCAATTAAGTGAAGTCAACATGCGCTTCATCGCCGCCGAGATCGTGCGCGAGAAAGCGATGATCCATACGGAGCAAGAGATTCCGTACTCGATCGGGGTTGAAATCGACAGCTATCGAGAGCGCAGCGATGCGCTGACTTACATTAGCGCTGTGCTGTACGTTGAACGAGAGTCGCAAAAAGGCATCCTCATCGGCAAGGGCGGCGAGATGATCAAGCGCATCGGCTCAGAAGCGCGCGCCGAACTGGCAGAGATGCTCGGCACCGAAGTTTATCTTGATCTGCGCGTTAAAGTGCTCAAGAACTGGCGCAGTGACGACAAGCTGCTGCAACGGCTGGGGTATCGCATGCGCGATAGCGACTAGTTAAAGCCATCTCACATTTCGGAGATCGTCGTCAGATAGCTGCGAGCAGCCTTGACATCAGCGCCGATCTGCGCGATCAATTCTTGGATTCCAGCAAAGCGACGTTCTGCCCGCAGCCGTTTTTCAAATGAAAATGCCAGCGTTTCCCCGTAAATGTCGCGATCAAAATCGAGCAGATGCGCTTCAACGGTGATCCCATCGCCATTGAATGTGGGGCGGTTGCCAACGTTGGTGACCGCCATAAAACGCTCCGCGCCAAGCTGCGCCCATCCGGCGTAGACCCCGTTCGCGGGGATGACCTGCTGCTCCCACACGTCGATGTTGGCGGTCGGAAAGCCGATGGTGCGCCCGCGCGCCATGCCGTGGATGACCTCCCCCGCAACGGAGTACGGGCGGCCTAACCAAAGACGCGCCTGCTCTACTTCACCTTCGAGCAGGCTCTGCCGAATGGCCGTGCTGCTGATGGCAGCATTTTCGGCCATGAGCAGATCGATAACCCGCACAGAAAATCCATTTATCTCCCCCTGAGCGCGCAGGAAATCGA
The DNA here is from genome assembly GCA_034434615.1 of Anaerolineae bacterium. Lineage (GTDB taxonomy): Bacteria > Chloroflexota > Anaerolineae > Aggregatilineales > Phototrophicaceae > Flexifilum. The sequence continues at coordinate 7,009 of DAOTYT010000059.1, forward strand.
CATTGCCTTCGCGTTGATAACCAAGCGCAAAGTCTGAACCAACCCAGAGAGAAGCCAAGCGCAGGTGATCGCGCATTTGGGCGACAAAATCGGCTGCGCGGATCTGGCGCAGGTGGTCATCAAACGGCAGCGTGATGACCACATCAACACCGGTCGCCCCAATGAGCTCTGCGCGCTGCTCCGGGGTCGTCAAATAATAGCGGCCGCTCAAGCGCCTAATCACCACATCGGGATGCGGATAAAATGTCAGGGCTACCGCCAAACGTTCTGCTGCACGCGCTTCTTGCACCAGATGGCGCAGCAGGTGTTGATGGCCGCGATGCACCCCATCAAATACGCCGATTGTCACCACGGAGGGCTGCTGCAGGTGAACGCTGGCTAGGCTGGTAGCATGATTCATCATCGCCCCTATGACATAGGAGGGTTGGTTCGCACAAAGAGCACGAACGACCGATTACGTTGAAAAAACTTTCTGGGGTTTCCACACGTCGCCCGCTGCGCGCAGCACGGCAACGAGTACGCCCTCACCATCATAGGCCATCGCCAGCAGCGGGGCAAGACCGGCCGCTTGATCGGCGTGCCGCGCGATCGCGCGCCCCTGCCGCACGGCGCGCAGCGCATCATCGTCAAGGATGATGCTGTCCCAAGCCTCCAGCGCCTGCGCAGGGGCGATCAGATATTCGCGCCAGTTTTCGCTTGAAAGCAGGGTCTCAAGCGAGACGGCATTTTCGAGCGTGAACATGCCGCTGGCAGTGCGCGTTAGCCCAGCGAGCGATGCGCCGACTTTGAGCGCCTGACCGAGATCGTGGGCAAGGCTGCGAATATAGGTGCCCGGGCTGCACACAACTTCCAGCGTCAGAAAAGGCGATACGTAATGCGCCACTTCCAGCTCATAGATCGTCACCGGACGCGGCCGGCGCTCGACCGTTTTACCAGCGCGCGCCAGCTCGTAAAGCTTGCGTCCATTATATTTGACCGCGCTGTACATTGGCGGCACCTGTTCGATCGGCCCGATGAACTGCTGCAGCGCACGTTCAATTTGAGCGCGCGTAACCCGCGACGGATCGCGCTGGCGCACGATCGTTCCCTCAGCATCATAGGTATCGGTCGTCACGCCCAAGCGCAGCAGAGCCCGATACCGCTTGGTCGACTCCATCACATACTCGCTTAGGCGAGTCGCTCCTCCCACGCAAAGCACCAAAACGCCGGTCGCCAGCGGATCCAGCGTACCGGCATGTCCCAGTTTTTTGATGCCGAGGCTGCGCCGAACTCGGGCAACGACGGCGTGACTGGTCATGGCTGCGGGTTTATTCAGGTTGAGGAACCCTATGGGGTGGTCATCTTCCATCTTCAAGGAAATAGACATACATCCTCAGCCGCCCCAGGCGCAGTTCATCAGCGTTCTTCAGGGGCACCTGCTCGTGCGGTTTGAGCGGTTCTCCGTTGATGAAGGTGCCGTTGACGCTGTCCATGTCCTCAACGTAGAAACGCCCATCCCTATTATGCAACGTGATATGAATACGCGAAACACCGTGTTCGACAGCGTTGTAGCGGCTCAGATCGATGTGTGTTTTGACATTTTGGTTTGAGGCACGGCCGAAGGTGAGCGGTTGGCCGATGGTGAGCGTGAGGGGTGCCTCGTGACCCGCCACGAAGATGACGAGCGAGTCGCGGCGCGACTCGGGCGGCACCGCAGTGAGCGGCGCAGTGCCGACGAGCTGCTTGGTTTGCAGAGCGCTGCCGCCGCGCTCGTGCTGCGCGATCAGCGAACTGACGACGTGGCCCAGTTCCTGAGCGCTGACCGGTTTGCCCAAAAAAATATCGGCGCCCGCATTGAGCGTTTGCGCCACATTGGCTGGGGTTTTGGCCGCGCTGACGACGATCACAGGGGTCGTATTGCGTTCGACATCGCGCCGCACATACCGACAAAACTCCAAGCCGGGCATATCGGGTAGCATCAAATCAAGCAGCACAGCCGCCGGCTGTTTCTGATTAAACATTCGAATAGCGCTGACCACCTCGCGGCAGATGACCGTTTGATAGCCGCTGCGCTGCAGCAAAAGCGAGAATACTTTGGCGACCTCGGGGTCATCTTCCACGATCAAGACCGGGTTGTCCGTCGCAACAGGGGCAAAGCGCTTCAAAGTGTCGATGCTGGGTTGTTGGAAACCAGTGCCAGTCGGCGAAATGATGACCTTGAGGTCGAGCTGAAGCAGCCCAAGTTGGAGCCGATCCTCGTTTTTCAGAATTTGTGGCACGTTGGGCTTCAGCCGAACCCCATTGACCAGTGTGCCGTTGCCGCTCTCCAGATCGACGATCGTCAAGCGCTCCGGTTCGGCGCGGATGAGGGCATGCCGGCGCGAGACGCCGGCTTCTTCGGCGCCATAGGCCGCCAAGTCGACATCTGGCCTCACACTCGAATGCTGATCGCTGCGGCCGATGACAAGCTGTCCTTCAACCTGCAGCTTGAGAGCATCGAGCGTACTGCGGGTCTGCAGCTCAATCACCCAAGGAATGGCGGTTAAGTCAGCCATCGCGCGTTCGGTGGTTTCGTGCATCAGCGATACCCTTTGTATTATTACATAAGTAACCGCAAACCCATAAAACAGCACGAGCTTTGTGAAAAACGTTAACCTATTCGTATTGTACAGTGTGTGCAGTTGGCGATCAAAAAAGTTATCGATCGTTTTCTCGATCGTGTGCGGCTATCCGCTCGAGCAGCGGCAGCACGCGCGCTTGGGCTTCCTCAAGCGGCCCATCGATAGTGGCGCCAGCCGCCTGCCGATGCCCGCCGCCGCCCAAACTGAGGGCAAGCGTGGAAACATCGTAGCCGGGCTTGCTGCGAAGGCTCAATTCCACGCGCCCATCCGCCAGTTCTTTAAAGACGACGGCGACACGCGACTCTTTGGTGGAGATCATGAAGTCGATCATGCCGCCGTCGGTCGGCTCGGCCATGCCGAGCTGGCGCAGCAGTTCCTGCGTGATGACCGCGGAGATAACCCCGCGGCTGAGTTTCGTGGTAGGCAGCGCCCCTTTCCACAGCTCGACGGTGACGTAAGGTGTACTATCGAGCGTGCGCGCCATCACTTCAGTCAAAGAGGCGCCGGCCTCCATCAAAGACTGCGCCAAACCCAGCGTCTCGGCAGTGACGTTGCTGGTGCGAAACCCGCGCGTATCAGTAACCAGCCCGGTTAAAAGCGGCAGCGCGACGCTGGTCGTCAGCCGATGGCCGCGCGCAGCCAGCCACTTCTGGATGATCTCGGTCGTCGAGACCGCTTCCGGCACGACAAGGTGTAAGTGACCAAACATCGTGTTGGTGGGGTGATGATCGATGTTGAGGACTAACTGGCTGCGCACCCTGCCATCGCTGCCTGCCCTGCCCGTGCGCTCTTCATCGCTGGCATCAAGCGAGATCATCAGCGGCCACTCGCGTTCGGGAACCACTGCCGACACGGCATCAGCGCCGGGCAGGAAACGCAGATACTCTGGCACACCGTGATCGACGACCATATCGATCTGTTTACCCTGCTCGCGCAGCGCATTGCCAAGGGCGAGCAGAGACCCAATCGCATCGCCATCCGGACTCACATGGGTGACGAGCAAAATGGGATCAGCCGCATCCACGGCGGCGCTGGCCTCATTCCACACGGTCGCCGCGCTCATCAGTTTCATCTTCTGGCGGGATCTCGAGGCTGGCGAGCAGCGCATTGATGCGTTCGCCACGTTCTAACGTATCATCCCAGATGAAGACCAGTTCTGGAGTTTTGCGCAAACGAACACGCTTGCCCACTTCGCGCCGCAGAAAGCCGCGCGCGCGCTCTAAGCCATGCATAACATCATCACTGCGCGATTCTTCACCCAGCGCATTGACATACACGCGGGCATACATCAGTTCGGGGTCCAGCTCTACGCCCGTAATGGTGATGTTTTGTAGGCTGGGATCGGCGACTTCACGCAGCAGCAGTTCACTCAGAATGGCCTGAATGCGCCCGGACATCCGATCTTGTTTAATGCTCATGTTCTACTCCCCTGAACATCGGCGTGTGAATGCGAGCGCGGCGCGCACCTGCGCAGACCACGCAACGACTTCATCCCTTGCGCTTGCATCAGGGGGTCAGCTCACACGCTCCGACACGTAACAATCGATGATATCGCCAACCTCAAAATCGCTGAAGTTGGCCAAGCCGATGCCGCATTCGAAACCAGCGCGCACTTCGCGAACGTCGTCCGCCAAACGCTTGAGCGAACTGATCGGTGAATTTTCCACCAAATACTGGCCGCCGCGCTTCACGCGCGCACGCGCATTGCGCCGTATCTCACCTTCACGCACCATACAGCCCGCAATCGTGCCGACTTTCGAGATCTTGAAAACCTGACGCACCTCCGCCACGCCGATGACCTTGTCGGCATAGACGGGTTCGAGCATGCCCTGCAGCGCCAGTTCGATATCCTCAAACAGCTTGTAGATGACATCGTACTGCCGAATCTCGACATGATGCGTATCGGCCGCGCGGCGCGCAGCAGGATCGACCTCGACATTGAAGCCAATGACGATAGCGCCGGAAGCGCTGGCGAGCATCACATCGCTCTCAGTGATATTGCCAACATCGCTGGCAAGCAGCCGCACGCGAATGCCATCACGATTTTGTTCAGAAATGTGCGCGAGGTTATCGACGATCGGCTGCAGCGACCCTTGGACATCGACCTTCAGGATGATGTTCATCTCTTTGGATTCGCCAGAGCGATACTGAGAGAAGATATCCTCAAGCGTGATGGCCGCGCGCGCCGGCTGGCTGCGTCGCTCGGCTTCGGCTTCTTTGCGCTCGCTGACGATGCTGCGCGCGATCTTTTCGTTCTTGACGGTCTCAAAACTCTCACCCGCGGGCACCATCTCGTGCAGACCGAGGACGGCAACCGGAGTGGACGGGCCGGCCGTTTTCACCGGCTTGCCGTTTTCATCGAACATCGCTTTAATGCGGCCATAACTTGTCCCGGCAACGACCTCATCGCCCGTCTTGAGCGTGCCGTTGAGGACGAGCAGCGTTGCGATCACACCGCGGCTGCGATCAATGCGCGCTTCCAGCACGGTGCCGGTCGGTTCTGCGTCGGGATTGGCGACGATGTCGGCTTCATCAGCCACCAGCAGAATGGCCTCAAGCAGGTCTTCGATCCCTTCACCGCGCAGCGCAGAGACGGGAATGACGAAGGTATCGCCATCCCAGTCTTGGGGGGTAAGCCCCAGCTCAGCCAATTCCTGCTTCACCTTCTCGACGTTCGCGTTGCGCTTGTCGATTTTTGTGATGGCGACGATCACGGGAACATTGGCCGCGCGAACGTGATTGAGCGCCTCGCGCGTGGTCGGCATCACGCCGTCATCTGCGGCGACGACAAGCACGGCAATATCTGCGCCCTGCGCGCCGCGCGCCCGCATCGCGGTGAAGGCTTCGTGACCCGGCGTATCGAGAAAGGTGATTTGGTGGCCGTTATGCGTGACGCGATAAGCGCCGATGTGCTGGGTGATGCCGCCGGCTTCACTCTCGGCAACATGCGCTTTGCGGATCGTATCAAGCAGGGTCGTCTTGCCGTGGTCGACGTGGCCGAGGATCGTGACGATGGGCGGCCGCCGTTTAAGATTTTCCGCTTTCTCTCGCGCGTAAATCTTTCGCCAAGTTTGCGAGGTTTCGGCGCGCCGTTCACGCTCTTGCTGCGCGGCGACTGCGCTGGCAGACTGCGCCTCGAAGCCCATTTCTTCGATGACGATCGCCGCTGTATCATAGTCGATCTGTTGATTGATCGACGCCATAATGCCATTCGCGATCAGGCGCTTCATCACCTCGATCGGGCTGGCATGGATCAGATCTGCAAGCTCACGAACTGTGAGATAATCGGGTACGAGAATCACCTGTTTTTCCTGTGCCATCCTGGCCTCCACAGTCTAGGGAGCGGTGGGTCAGGAAAGAGAGATCCTCACATCTGCACCCACCACCTCTTATAAAATAGTAAGCCGCTGCGCCGTGCGATCAGCTCTCATGGCTGGGGCCTGGCTTGGCGCAAACGTATTCGGTCATCATCGGTCAGCGCTGTCTTCAACGCACGAGAGAGGGCATCGCCCGCGGCTGCGCGCTCCCAACAGGCGGCCGAGTCACAAAGATAAGCGCCGCGTCCATTCATTTTTCCAGTCGGGTCAATCTGAAGCCCTTGTTCGGTGCGCACGAGACGGGTGAGCGCTCGCTTGCTCGCCTTCTGCCTGCAAATGATGCAGGTGCGCGTCGGCACATGCTTCGCCATGACACCTTACTCTTCCCAGTCATCCCAGCCGGTATCGGCACCGCGGCTGCCTTTGCGCTGGCGTTTGATGACCATACCACCGCGGCTTTCATCGTAGATAAGCTGGCGCCCCTTCTTCTTCTTGCCTTTTTTACCGCCCTTGCTGGCCCCGCCCAACTGCTCAACTTCATCATCAAAATCCTCGACCGGCGTCGGCCGAAACTCACGCCGCAGCGCGCCAGGGGCGGCAGCAGCAAGCTCTGGCTCGTCGGCAAACGCATCTCGGATCATGTCATCAACGAGCTCAGCCGCGGGTTCTGCCAGCTCTGGCGCGGCCGGCTCTGGCTCAGCAGC
>DAOTYT010000060.1:0-10904 GCA_034434615.1 Anaerolineae bacterium
TTAGTGTCCGACCTAGCGGATATCAGCCGTATCGAAAGCGGGCAGTTTTATATCGACCTCGGCCGTGTCTCCGTCATCGAGCTTGTGCAAAGCGTGCGCGAAGCAGTCGCCGCGCAGATCGCCGCCCGCGGCCACACATGGATCGAGGAGATCGCGCCGAATCTCCCGGAACTCCACAGCGATTTTTACCGACTGCTGCAAGTCCTCATCAATTTAATCAGCAACGCTTATAAGTACACCCCCAATGGCGGCACGATCAAACTGCGCGCCCGCTGCGTCGAAGTTGACGGCCAGCCGCGCGTTGAATTCAGCGTTAGCGATACCGGCATCGGGCTGTCGCCAGCAGCTCTGCAAAAGCTCGGCACCAAATTCTGGCGGGCCGATGACGAATTTACGCGCTCGCAACCCGGCGCTGGGCTGGGTTTTACGATTACGCGCAGCCTGCTGGAGCAGATGGGCAGCGCTATCGATATCGCCAGCGAACCCGGCAGTGGCAGCACCTTTACTTTCACTATTCCGGTGATGCCACCCACAACTGAACTACCAGCGAAAGGTATGGTATGAGCAAAGACGCGATCGCACGGGCGCTAGAACAACTAGATGAACTGATTGCCGACGCGCGTGAGGGCGCGATCGTGCCGGTTCGGCTGCCGGGGCAGCTCGAGGCGATCCGATCTGCGCTGGCTGCCGCTCAAGAACCGGCCATGCCTTCGCCCAGCACGGCCGCAGCGCCCGTCGATCAAGAGGCGTTTCTCAAGGAACAAGCTTATTTCATCGGCCACGCCATTCATGAACTGCGCACCCCGATGACAAGTATCCGTGGCTATTCCGATATGCTGGCGAACCCAGCGATGGGCGAACTGAGTGATATGCAGCGGCAGTTCGTTGAGACGATTCGAGCCAACGCCAAACGGATGGAAGTGCTGCTGCAAGACGTGGCGGATATGAACAAAATCCGCGCCGGCACGCTGCGGATGACGCCCAAAATGGATATCTTCAAAAACATCGCGCTGCTGGCGGAACAGCAGGTCAAGCCAACTGCCGATCTGCTCAATCGAACGCTGACGATCGACATTCCATCTGGCCTGCCGCTGCTCAACCTCGACGGCGAGATGCTGGCAAAAGCGCTGGTCAAGCTGCTCGATAACGCCCTGCGCTACCAACGCGAAGATGGCGATCATGAGGTAACGCTGCGGGCAGCCGCTGTTGACGGCAAAGTTCAGATCGCCATCAGCGATCATGGCATCGGCATGAAACCCGAAGACCTTAAGCAGCTTGGCACGCTGTACTTTCGCTCTGAGGATGAGCGGGTTCGGGCGCACAAGGGCAGCGGCTTGGGCATTCCCATCGCTTATGGCATCATCCGCTTAATTGGTGGTACGATTTCTGTAAGCAGTGAATATGATAAAGGAACGACGTTCACTCTCACGGTGGACGGAATGAGTTAATCGAGCGTTTCAGCATGGCCAACATCGCGCCAGACGACATCGACCGAGCAATGCGCACGCTTTCGCGAATGCACGACGCAGCCCCGGCCAACGCAGCAGCGAAGATCAGCGAGGTCATCAATGTGCTCCTGCGACTGGAGGCTGAAAACAGCCAACTGCGCGAGCAGCTCATCGCAGTGCGGCCAGCCGCTGATCGAGCTTCAGGACCAGCGCTGTTCGACGAACCGCCGCCTCGCGAAGACGACACGCCCAAACCTACTGCAGTGACGGGCGTGCTGCAAACCAGCGATTTTTTGCGCGAGCTGTTCGACGCTTCCGGCACAGAGTTTGACCTTTTTACAGACATCGACACCTCAGTTTTTCATGATACGCAGCACACCCCTTCTCCTGAGCCAAAAACCGCCAGTGACAGTTCTGGCGAAGAAACGAGCGAATTCGGGATCACCTTTGAAGAACTCTTAGCCCAGCAGGCCAAACGCGATGCGGTCGACACCTCGCTGGTCGAGAGCAGCATGACCGAAACCGAGCGCCTGCGCATCAGCAACCTCGATCCGTCGCGGCTCGACGAGGCGGCGTCGCTGGGGAGGAGTTTACCCAACCTACCCTTAGCAGAGGATGTGTTAGACCAGGTTCGGCTTCTGCTCAAGCTGCCGCTGGACGACATCCGGCGAATTGCGCAGAACCTGCAGCAGCCTGAAGCCGATCCGCTCACACCGGTGCAGGTCGGGTTGATCCAGACGATGCAGCTCGATGCAGAGCAGGCGCTATCGCTCTTGGAATCGGTCGAGCTGCTGCGGCTGCTCGGCGCGGGCAAACTCAAGCTTGAGCTGGCTGATTTCCAACCCGGCGATCTTGTGCGCGGCGCACTTCTCTTCATGCGCGACCGTGCCCGCGCGCGCGATCATACGATCACCCATCAGATCGATCCCGAGCTGCCGCTCGTCCGCGCCGATCTGGGCCGCTGCCTGGTCATCCTGACCGATTTGATCGATAACGCGATCCGCTACAGCCCGCGCGGCAGCTCCAGCCGTCTCACAGCCGATCCGCTTGGGGCTCAAGTGTTATTCACGCTGGCGGATAATGGCATCGGCCTCTCTGAAGAAGACCTGCCGTATGTCGGCACGCCGTTCTGGCGGGCGCTGCACCAACCCCTCGTCCGCGAACAGCCAGGCAATGGTCTCAAGTTATACTTGGCACGACAGATCCTGGCGCTGCAAGGGGGTGAACTCATTTTTTCGGGAGAGCCAAACGTCGGCAGCAGCTTCAGCTTCACACTCAACGCAGTCGCTAAGTCATGAGTCATTAAGTTAATTTTCACTTTACTTCCGTAGGGTTTTGTGTTATATTTCTCTTATGTTGGCACAGTAAGGGGCTTAACCAACGGCGTTATCCGTTAGGGACAGCCTGCGCTGTGTCTTTCTGATTTTAAAGCGGAGTTTCGCTTTTTTTGTTTGGAAGGAGCGGTAGTGGTATGGCAAATCAGCCACAGTATCTTACGCCAGAGGGGCTGAAAGAGCTGGAGGCCCGGCTCAAATACCTCAAGGAAGTTCGCCGCCCAGAAGTCGCCGAACGCCTGCGCCAAGCCCTGGAAGAAGGCGGGGATCTGAGCGAAAATGCCGAGTACGAAGATGCCAAGAATGAGCAGGCTTTCGTTGAAGGGGAAATCATGCGGCTGGACTCGATTCTGAGCAGCGCGCAGTTGATTGAATCGACCGGCAAAAAAGACGTTGTCTCTCTCGGATCGATTGTGACGGTCGTCGAAGAAGGTTCGAAAGAAAGCGAAGTGTATCATCTAGTAGGCTCGGCTGAGGCAAACCCGAGTGAAGGAAAGATTTCCCTTGAAAGCCCGCTCGGCAAAGCGATGATGGGCGCCAAGAAAGGCGACAAAGTGCTGGTGCACGCGCCCGGCGGGGATATTACCTTCATTATAAAAGCGATAAAGTAAGGCCGTTGGCCCGGCCTTTTTGAAGCCCCGACGGCGATCGGGGCTTTGTTTTGCCGCCGCGCAGCCTAGCTTGCGCCGGCGCTGCCCCACATCATGCAGGAGGACAGAGTTCATGTGGCAGCCGAATCGTCTCGAACAGGAACGGCTCGACAAGTTGCGCGAACTAGAAGCGCGCGGCATACGTGCCTACCCCGCTCGCGCTGAACGAACCCACTCGACAGCCGCTGCGATCAGCGCTTACGAAGCGGCCGAAGCCAATGCGCCTTCTCCAGAGGCGGTCACCCCAGTGCAGGCCACCGTGTGCGGTCGCATTCGGCGCGTCAATATCAAGGGAAAGGTTTCGTTCCTCCATGTTGAGGATGAGAGCGGCCGCCTACAGCTCTTCCTGCGCATCAATGATATGGACGAAGCCGTCTACACGCTCGTCAAAGACAAACTGATCGAGATGGACGACTTCGTTCAAGCCAGCGGCACCATGATGCGCACACAGGCGGGTGAGGTCAGCCTACGCGTGAGCGAACTGCGCCTGCTCGCTAAATCGCTCAGCCCGCTCCCGGTCGTCAAGATCGCAAAACAAGAGGACGGAAGCACGGTTGAATATGGTGAATTCAGCGATATTGAACAACGCTACCGGCAGCGCTACGCCGATCTCGCCGTCAACCAGGCAGTGCGCGATGTCTTCAAAAAACGCGCTGTAATTATCCGTGCGCTGCGCGAATTCCTCGATGCTGAGGGCTTTCTAGAGGTAGAAACCCCGATCCTTCAGCCGATTTACGGCGGCGCTGCAGCCCGGCCGTTCACCACCCACCATAACCAGCTTCATCAAGATCTCTACCTGCGCATTAGTTTCGAGCTGTATTTAAAACGTTTGCTCGTGGGCGGCTATGACGGTGTCTACGAACTTGGCCGTGTTTTCCGTAATGAAGGCGTTAGCTTTAAACACAATACCGAATTCACGATGCTGGAATTCTACAAAGCCTACATCGATTACAACGGCGTTATGGCGCTCACCGAGCGCATGTTGGCTTTCGTTTGCCAGCGCGTGCACGGCGGATTAACGACGACATTCCAGGGACAGACGATCGATTTTAGCCCGGGATGGCCCCGCCTGACGGTGCGCGAGGCCCTTCAACGGGCGACGGGCATCGATTATCTGTCGTATCCCGATCGCGACCAACTGGCGCGCGCAGCGCGCGAGCTAGGCGACGAGCTCGCGCCTGGCCAAACCTGGGGGAAAATTATCGAGCATCTGCTCGGCAAACATGTCGAGCCGACGCTCATCCAGCCCACCTTTATTATCGATTACCCGCGCGATATCTCCCCGTTCGCCAAGCGCGTTGAATACGACGATATCCATGTCGAACGGTTTGAGCTGTATATTGGGGGTATGGAGATGGGCAACGCGTTTACGGAGCTGAATGACCCGCGCGATCAAGCCGAGCGGTTCGTCGACATGGCCAAACTGTACCGGCCAGATGAAGATGACGCCACCCCCACCGACGAGGACTACCTGCGTGCCATGCGCTATGGCATGCCCCCCAACGGCGGCTTCGGCATTGGCGTCGATCGACTCACGATGCTGCTGACAGACCAGCGCAGCATCCGCGACGTTTTGCTGTATCCTCATTTGCGGGAAGTGAAATGATGCCTCGCTGTCTATAAAACATTACAGACATCAGGGCAAAAACTGCAATAGAATACAGGCAGCTAGACGAGTAGCACAAGCAGCTTTAATCTAAGCGGGCAGTTTGCCGCAGAAACAGCACAATCGTCGGAGCGCATCATGACCATTCACCGGGCACCGCCCAGTCCAGCGATCATCGAAGGGCTTGGCCAAGCTGTGCTCATCTTCGATGCTGCCGACCGGCTGGTATTGGACAATCAGGCCGCTCGCACTATCCTCGGGCCAGACCTCAAACTCATACGAGCTGAAGGCTGGCGGGCGGCGGCAGCCCTGTTCAACACCCGGCTGAGCGATCCTGAGCAGTCGCTCGACGCAGTTCGCGCGCGCGCGCTCACTTCGGAACGGCCGGTTCGTTTCACGGTCTTTCATCTGGGCGAGCGCATTCCGTGCTGGGCCGCAGCCGTTAATGGAGAGAGCGGCGAAGTTTATACGGTGCTCACTTTGGAGCAGCCCGATTGGACGGCGCTTACTGAGCTGTTCGAAAAATACGTGGCCGAAGTGCGCGATGCCGTCGACACGACGCGCGGCCATGCGGAACTGATCATGGCCAACGTGAAAAAGGAGAAGCCCAGCGAATCCCTTGAGCAGCTCAGCCGAAGGATAAGCGGCTTTGCGCGCATCATTACGGTGCATATGCACCGGCTGGGCGTGCTCACCTCAATGATGGAACGGTTGGAAAAAGTACGCACGAACGCGCTGCGCACAGAGGTAAAACGCAGCCAGCGGCGCGTTGAACTCCGCGGGTTTCTCGAAGATTTCCTCGAAGAGCTGACCGCCGATGACTTGGCAGACCCAGAGAGCGAACTGACCGAGTTCCGCCACCGCTTCCATCTTGACTTGGAGGGCGAGTTGGCGCTGCGCGCCTCGGCCAGCCATCTCGCCACCGTCTTGCGAGACCTGCTGCGCAATGCTATCATGTACAGTATGAAGGCCACGCCCGTGACCATCGCGGCCCGGCCACGACCCAGCGACCACACCATCCAAATCGATGTGATCGATGAGGGCTATGGCATCCGGGTGAGCGAGCGCGAGCGCGTGTTTATGCCTTTTATGCGAGGCCGCCAGCCGCAAGTGATGAGCGAATTCGGCTATGGCCTCAGCCTGTATTTGTGCAAACATGAAGTCGAAGCGATGAACGGCCGCATCTGGTTCGAAAGCGAAGAAGGCGTTGGCACCACGTTCAGCCTAAGGCTGCCACAGTGGCGTGCCGAAAGCGCATCTTCGGCTTCAGAACAAGCATAGCGCCACCCCTGCCCGTTCGTTTGCGAAGGCGATCTATCGATGCCTCTCCAAGCCGGTCAGGAGAGGCGTTTTTCTTTGTGAGGAGAGTGGAACTGTGGAATGGCTGACGCCGGAGTTCTTTGACACGTTGATCATCGTGGTGATCATTGTAGGGGGCGCGTTCGCTGTCGTGCGTTTATATCGTGATTTCACGCGGCCGCTGCCCCCCAATGAGGCGCAGCCGCAGCAGACGCAGCCCACAGGTGATACAGTGCGAAAGGACGAGCCATGATCGACATGACGCTGCTGCGCGAGCAGCCAGACTGGGTAAAAGCCCAGATCATCAAACTGAACGACCCAGCCGCGGCAGAACGGGTGGATGCGATCATCACGCTTGACTGGCAGCGGCGAACCCTGTTGACCGAAGCAGAAACGCTGCAAGCGGCCCGCAATCAACTCAACAAAGGTTTCGGGCTGCTGCGCGGCAGCCGTCACATTGATGAGGATGCGCGCGCTAAAATTGCGGCAGCCGCCTGCGCCGCAATCGAGGCTGGCAGTTACGAGCGGGCGGCCGCGCTGCTGACGGGCGAGCTAGCGCCGGAGGCCGACCTCACAGCCGGCAGTGACGCCTCCGCTCTTGATGCACTGATGGCTAAGCTCAAGTCACTTGGCGAGCGCGTCGAAGCGATCAATGAACAGATTAAGCATATTGAGGCTGAGCTGAACGAACAGCTTTTATGGCTCCCCAACCTCCCTCACGAGAGCGTACCAGTGTTTCCCAGTGAGGAGGATAACATCCCATGGCCACAGCAGGGCGAGCCGCGCACTTTCGCTTTCGACCCGAAGCCGCATTGGGAACTTGGCCCCGCGCTAGATGTGATCGACTTCGAACGCGGGGTGAAGTTGGCAGGTTCCCGTGGTTATGTGCTCAAAGGGATGGGGGCGCGTTTGCAGCGCGCTCTGATCAGCTTTTTCCTCGACCAAGCAAATGCCAGGGGGTTTACAGAACTCTACCTACCTTACATGGTGCATGAGGCCATGATGTTTGGGGCTGGGCAGTTCCCCAAATTTCGCGATGTCGTCTACTTCGATCCGGACGCCGATCTCTATCTGCTGCCAACGGCGGAGGTCGCCATCACCAACCTGCACCGCGACGAAATCCTCGATGAAGCACAGCTCCCGCTGTATTACGCCGCCCACACGCCCTGTTTTCGCCGCGAACGGATGAGTGCGGGCCGCGACGTCCGCGGGATCAAGCGCGTTCACCAGTTCGAGAAGGTTGAGCTGTACAAATTCACGACGCCAGAAACCAGCTACGACGAACTGGAATCGCTGACAGAGGCTGCAAGCGATCTATGCCGGGCGCTGGGCTTGGTCTACCGGCGGCTGGAGATCGTCACGGGCGATCTCGGTTTCAGCGCCAGCAAAAAGTATGACATTGAGGTTTGGGCGCCAGGCTGCGGCGAATGGTTGGAAGTGAGTTCGTGCAGCAATACGGAAGCATTTCAGGCGCGCCGCGCGAACATTAAATACCGGCCGGCGGGGTCAAAAAAGGCGCGCTTCGTTCACACCCTGAACGGCAGTGGGCTGGCAGCGCCGCGCGTCATCATCGCTATCCTCGAGAATTATCAGCAGGCCGATGGCTCGGTGATCATCCCCGAGGTCTTGCGCCCCTATCTAAAAGGCGAGAGTGTCATACGGCCACAAAATCGAGATTAAGCAAAGCGCTGTGTGCCCATGACCGCACATCCTCGTGCGGGCTGTTCAAAGCGCGCTGCAAAACCTGCTGCGCCGCTGCTTGATCAATGTCGATCAACGCCATCGCGATGACATAAGGGATCTGCTCATCGACCAATGGATGCTCCACAAACGCGACCAGCGCCGCGAAGCCGCGCTGGTCGGCCAGCCGGCCCAGCGCCCAAGCGGCGCTGTGCCGAATTTCCCACGCCTCATCGTTCAGCGCAGTGATGAGCGCTTCCAGAGCGCGGCCGTCGCCAATGCTGCCGAGGTTAACCGCAGCGCGCCAGCGCATTTCGAGCGGCTGCAGCGGGTCATTCAAGCAGGCCAGCAGCGGCTCGACGGCGTCCGCTCCAGCCCTCATCAACGTGACATCAGCCGTGATCCGTTCCAGTAACGAAGGACTGTCCAGTGCATCGATCCACTGATCAAGCGAATCCATAGACGATACTCGCTCCCACTATCGTGCACCGTGATTATACCACTGGGAAGCTGGTGGTTTCAGGCGTAAAGCACATGGCTCTCGATGAATTTGAGAGCAGCGGTCAGATAGGCCTCGATCGTCTCTGGCTTACGCCACCCATGCCCTTCGCCTTCGAAAACATGATACTCGTGCGGCACGCCGCGCGCGCGCAGCGCTGCCACGATGCCGTCGCTTTGCGCTTTTGGCACAACGTTGTCTTGATCGCCTTGAAACACGATCAGTGGATCGCGGATCCGATCGGCGAAAAACACCGGCGACCGTTCCCGGTAGATGGCTGCCGCTTCAGGCAGGGGGCCGAGCAGCGTTTCCGAGTAATGCGTCTCAAACTTAAAGTGAGAGTCGGTCACCAAAGTAAATTGGTTGGCGACGCCATATAAACACACGCCGGCCGAATAAAACCCGGGTTTGGTCACGAGCGACTGCAGCACGGTGAACCCGCCGGCGCTGCCACCGAGAATGACGCGTTGGTTGGGATGGATCAAGCCCCGATCGGCAAGATATTGGGCGCCGCTGGCACAATCTTCAACATCATAGATGCCCCAAGCGCCGCGCAGCTTATCTTTATACGCCTTGCCATACCCCGTGCTGCCGCGATAATTGACCGCCAACACCGCAAATCCTCGCGTCGCATAAAACTGAAGTTCCGGTTCATAGCGCAGCGGCACTTGGCTGGTGGGCCCGCCGTGGACGTAGACGATCAGCGGTGGTTGGCCAGTGCTTTCAAAGGAAGTGCTCTCCGGCGGATAAAACAAGCCATAAACCGGCTCGCCATCGTGCCCGGCCCACGTGATCGCCTGCGGTTTGGACAGCGCTTCAGGAACAACCGACTCGGTCGTCGTGCGGCGGCGCACCCGAACAGCAGCCCCATCGACCGTCAGCACACGCTCGCTAATGCTGCTGGAAGACCCCAGCAGCGCAAGCTGGCCGCTCCAGGGCGCAGCGGCGATCTGGCGCAGATGGGTGTAGCCATTTAAAGCGTCGAGGCGCGTCTCGCCAGTGCCATCCGCTTCGATGCGCCACACGCTCACGACGCCCTCCACCGAACGCAGGCAGTACAGCGCACGACCATCAGCCGACCACGCAAACGTGCGCATTCCCTGCACCCAATTGGGCTGTGCGTGTTCGGCCGGAGCAGTCGTGAGCTGGCGACGGGCGCCCGTTTCCAGATCGCAGACGTAAAGCTGCCACCAGCCCGTCTCATCGCTTGCGTATGCCAACTGGCGACCGTCAGGGGAGAATTCCGGCTGGAACGCAGCGATATCGACCCCACCGGCGATCGTGTTCATGGTCGCAGCGATCGGAAACCCCTGGCTATCCTGGGACAGAGCAGCCAGCCTCAACTCAGCGCCATCCCACGGCATCTGCGGGCGGTTCCACGCGATATAGGCGATATGCGTCCCGGCGGGATGCCAAACCGGCTGGGTGACGAAGTCATCGCCAAAGGCTAACTTGCGCGGCCAGTGCGCGCCTTCGATATCCACCAGCGCGATGCCATCGTGCACGCCGTCATGATGCACGAACAAAACCCAGCGACCATCGGGCGAAATTTTGGGCGAAGCACAGGCCCCGAATGCTGGCGTGATCGGCCGCGGCGCTCCGCCTAGAAGCGATTGGACGTACAAACGACCCTCGTTGCCAGCAAAAACCACCTTCGTGCCGCGCGCGGTGAACTCTCCCCCGGCATAGCCAATGCGACCGCGCACGCCCATATCGCTTTCCGTCACATCGCGCGGCGCGTCGCTGCCGATCTGAACGACGAGGACACCAGTGCCGGCGCGGCTTTCGACCCACAGCAGCGCTTCCTCAGTGAGTGACGCGTCATCGGGCGCCGGCGCGCTCCACTGCACATCGAGCAGGCGCAACCCTGATGCGACCATGCGCGGCGCGATCGGGCTGTCCCAAGAACCATAGGCGCGTCTCTGTTTCGGCATCACAGGCTCCACAACTTGTCTCAGGTGTCTACTCAAATTGAAACGCCCCACCTGAGCAGATGGGGCGCTTGGGCGCTTGTGTGGGGACTTAAAAAAAGTCTTTAAAAAAATATTTACTGCCCCACACACGTATGTTCACTACCTAAATATGAGTATAAGATAAGTGTAAAGAGAAGTCAAACTCCCTTAAACTTCGCGGAGATTGTGTCAACTATCACTAACCATAGTGCAGAACGTCACAAATTCAACGATCTTAATGGAAGGTAACTCTGCGCAGTTTCTAAGCGAGAGACTGCCGGCAGCTCGCCAAAACACTGAAGGAATCATTGAGGCGCGCTGAGTTGATGCAGCAAGCTACAACGCTTTAGCTCTGGCGGTTGCCATGAAAATTAGGTTACTTTGCACAAATCTTTTGCCAATTGATCGGGCATTGACGCTAAGTCGCAGCAGAAAA
>DAOTYT010000061.1:0-7327 GCA_034434615.1 Anaerolineae bacterium
TATTTCTATTTTGACTGGCAATAGTGTCTAAAAACAGGCGGTCTGCCCGACCCCAATAGAGGGCATTCGTATGTTTTGCTGAGGGGGAAGGAATCGGCGCGCACGAAAATTAAGTCAAGACAACCGATTTCTAGCCAAATCTTATCTATTGCGGCACGATTTTCTTTTGTTGTGTTATAGTCTAACTAGCTAGAACTAGGCATCGATTTGCCTCAACGTTTGCCTTTCACGAAGGGAGGCCATTGTGCGGCGACTCATCCTGCTCATCACCGTACTGGTCATGTTGCTCTCGATGGTTGCTGTCTCTGCGCAGCCGCCGGGCTACATCTTTCACGTCGTGCAGCCAGGCGAGAACCTGTTCCGCATCTCGCTGCGTTATAATGTGCCCATGGCCTCGATCATCGCAGCGAATGGCATTTTCGACCCAAATCGGATTTTCGCCGGGCAAACGCTGTTGATTCCGACCGGTTCTGTTCCCACGCCACCCAGCCGCCCACCCACTGGCGGTTTTTATTATACGGTGCGCCCGGGCGACACGCTGGGCACTATTGCCCGGCAGTTTAATACGACGGTTGCCGCCATCGCTTCGACCAACGGCATCATCAACGTCAATCATATTTTCGCCGGTCAAGTGCTTTTCATCCCGCCGGCGCCACCGCCACCGACGCGCATCACCCCCTATGTTGTGCAGCCAGGCGACACTTTGAGCGGGATCGCAGTGCGGTTCAACACAACCGTGGCGGCGATTGCAACGTACAACAGGTTGCCCAATCCCAGCCGCATCTTCCCAGGCCAACTGTTGTATATTCCCCATTAAACCGGGCGGCAGCACTGCACTTGATTAAAGGAGAGATCGTTCATGCGTCGAATTTTTGTCCTAGTTACCTTGCTGGCGCTGCTAGCGATCGGTTTGGTCGTAAACGCGCAGGGACAGACGATCCACGTCGTCCAACCAGGCGAAAATCTGTTTCGCCTCTCTCTGCGTTATAACACGACGATCACCGCTATTGCGCAGGCCAACGGCATCGCTAACCCGAACCTGATCTTCGTTGGCCAGCGCTTGATCATCCCTGGCCCAGGCCAGCCGCCGCCGCCAACACCACCGCCACCGCCGCCTACTGGTGAGATTGAGGTAGTCGTTCGTCGTGGCGATACCTTGGGGCGCCTTGCGCGCCAGTACAATACGACTGTCGCTGCTATCGCGCAGCGCAACGGCATCGCCAACCCGAACCTGATCTTCGTCGGCCAGCGCTTGATCATCCCGACGGGAGTCACCCAACCGCCGGGGCCACAGCCAACCCCGCTGCCACCAACACCAGGGCCACAGCCGACACCCCCGCCAGGCGCCGTCAACTTTGAGACCGGCGGCCACGTCTTCAGCTTCGCCTATCCCAACGAAATGCGCCGGGCCGGCATGACATGGGCGAAGATGCAGATTCGCTGGAACCAGGGCGACCCGCCCAGCATCGCGCTCGGGGCGATCGATGCGGCGCGCAGCCGCGGCTTCAATGTACTGCTGAGCGTAGTCGGCAATCCCGATCAACTAGGCGCTAACCCGAGCCAATACTTCCAGGATTTCGCCAATTTCCTGGGCGGTGTGGCGCAGCTCGGCCCGAACGCGATTGAGGTGTGGAACGAACAGAATATCGACCGCGAGTGGCCGCGCGGTCAGATTAGCCCGGCCGCTTATACGCAGATGCTGGCCGCTGCCTTCGGCGCGATCAAGCGGGCCAACCCGAACGTGCTTGTCATCAGCGGCGCGCCCGCGCCAACCGGCTTCTTTGGCGGCGCCTGCACCGGCAACGGCTGCGATGATGACGCCTATATCCGCGGCATGGCGGCCGCGGGCGCGGCCCAGTATGCCGACTGCATCGGCATTCACTACAACGAGGGCATTTTGCCCCCCGATGCGACCAGCGGCGACCCGCGCGGCAACCCGAATCATTACACCCGTTACTTCCCGACGATGGTCAATCTGTATGCCAGCGTCTTCCCGAATAAGCAGCTGTGCTTCACCGAGATCGGCTACCTGACGCCGGAAGGCCTGGGGCCGCTGCCGCCGGCGTTCTCGTGGGCGGCGGGCACCACCATCCAGCAGCAGGCCGACTGGCTGGCGCGCGCCGCGGTGCTCTCGCGCCAGAGCGGGCGTATTCGCCTGTTCATCGTCTGGAATATCGACTCCACCAATTTCGGGGCCGACCCACAGGCCGGCTACGCCATCGTCCGCAATGGGGTCTGCTTGGCCTGCGAACGAATGCGAACTGCGCTGGGCATTCAGTAAGGCGCTCTCAGCAGCGAAGGCGCTAACATTCGCATCTAAAATTGGCGGCCCTGCCTTGCAAGGCGGGGCCGTTTTTCTCGCCGTCTTCGAAAAATGCCCTGTTCGAGGTGAACTGCTGCGCCGTATAATGTATCTTCGGCAACCCTCAGATTGTAATTGACCCTAGTTTGAAGGCGACTATGTTAGATAAGCTGGCAGCGATCGAAGCGCGCTACAATGAGTTGGAACGACTGCTGAGCGATCCCGCCGTCATCAATGACTACAGCAAGATCGCGGAATACAGCAAAGAGCGCTCAGCCTTGACGGAGATCGTCGAGACTTATCGCGCCTATTTGCGCCAGCATGACCAGCTCGCTGGCGCGCGCGAATTGATCGCCGCTGAAACGGATCCGGAGCTGCGGGCGCTGGCTGAAGAAGAGGCCGAGGCTTTAGAACATTCGACTGAAGAACTGCTCGCTCGTTTGAAGGTGCTGCTGCTGCCTAAAGATGCGCGCGACGACAAAAACGTGATCATGGAGATTCGCGCCGGCACTGGCGGGGATGAAGCCGGCTTGTTCGTGGCCGATTTGTTCCGCATGTACAGCTACTATGCTCAGTCGCGCGGCTGGAAGATCGAAGTTTTCGACCAGCATGAAACGGGGGTGGGCGGTTTCAAAGAGATCAAGTTCGCCGTGAAGGGCGAAGGCGCGTTCAGCCGCTTAAAATATGAAAGCGGCGTGCACCGCGTCCAGCGCGTGCCTGAGACGGAAAGCCAGGGGCGCATTCATACGAGCACCGTCACCGTCGCTGTGCTGGCTGAAATGGAAGAGGTTGACGTGCAGCTCGATATGAACGATGTGCGCGTCGACGTCTACCGCAGCGGTGGCGCGGGTGGCCAGTCGGTCAATACGACCGACTCGGCGGTGCGCATGACGCACATTCCGACCGGCATCGTCGTCGCCGTGCAAGATGAGCGCAGCCAGCTTCAAAATCGCATCCGCGCCAAACAAATCCTGATCGCGCGCCTGTATGAAATGGAGCTGGAAAAGCAGCGTTCCGCGCAAGAGAGCGAACGGCGCAGTCAGGTGGGCACGGGCGAGCGCTCAGAGAAAATCCGCACCTACAACTATCCGCAGAACCGCGTAACCGATCATCGCATTAACCTGACGAGTTACAACCTGCCCGCCGTGATGAACGGCGAGCTGGACGAATTCATCGACGAGTTGATGGCGCGCGATCAGGCGGAAAAGCTGGCGCGCGTCAGCGAGACGGTGGCGTGAACGCCACAACCATCGCGCATCTGCGACGCGTCGCCATCGAGCGGCTGCGCCCCATCTCCGAAACCCCAGCGCTCGATGCCGATCTGCTGCTTGGCGCGGCCCTCGGCCTTGAACGCGCAGCGCTGCTGGCTGGGCAGGATCGCCCAGTCGATCAAAGGGCGCAGGCGCGCTGCGCTGAGTTGATCGCGCGGGCCGCGGCCGGCGAGCCGATCGCTTATTTGCTGGGCCGGCGCGGCTTCTACGATCGCGACTTGATCGTCACGCCGGCAGTGCTCATCCCGCGGCCAGAAACCGAGCTGCTGCTCGAACAGGCGCTGGCATGGACGGCAGACCGGCCGGCCGTGCGCGCCGCCGACATCGGCACGGGGTGCGGCGCGCTGGCCGTCACCTTTGCCGCGCACCGGCCCGAGAGCATGGTGTGGGCGGTCGATCTCAGCGCGGGGGCGCTGGCGGTGGCGCGGCGCAATGCCGAGGCGAGCGGCGTGACCGTCCATTTTACACAAGGCGATCTGCTCACTCCGCTAATCGAACGAGCGCTGCGCTTTGATCTGCTGATGGCCAATCTGCCTTACATCCCCAGCGCTGAACTGCCAACACTGGCCGTCAGCCGCCATGAACCGCGGCTGGCGCTCGACGGCGGGCCGGACGGGCTGGCGCTGATTCGCCGTCTGCTGGCGCAGGTTCCATCAGTCTGCGCCCCCGGGGCGCTGCTGCTGCTCGAGATCGGAGCGGGACAGGGCGATGCAGTGAGCGCGCTGGCCGCTGCTCTGCAGCCGCAGTCGGTCGCCGTGCTGCGCGACTACGCCGGCCACGATCGGATCGTGCGCATCGCGCTATGAAGCTCAGCCGGCGACCATCACCGCGTCGATCACCTGTGCCGCCAGCTCATAGCGCCCGTAAGCCGGGATGATATAGGCGCCGCGCACCATGCCGCGCATCGCGCGCAGCAGTTCTTGCGCCACGCGCACCCCTTCACTGGGCGCATCATCCCCGGCATCCTCGATGCGTTTGAAGATCGCGTCCGGGATCAAGATGCCCGGCACCTCATGATGCAGAAAGAGCGCATGTTTCAGGCTGTAGAGCGGCATCACGCCCATCAGCACGGGCAAACGCAGCGGCTCGCCCATGAGCGCCTCATAGCGGCGCAGAAATGCCTCCGCGATCTGCGGCTCGAAGACGGGCTGGCCCAACGCGAAATCGGCGCCGGCCTCGATCTTTTTGCCCAGCACCTCGATCTCTTTATCAACATCGACCGCGCCCATATTGAGCGCGCAGCCCACTGTGAAGCTGGTCGCCCCGCCGATCGGGTTGCCCGCCTGATCGACGCCGACGTTCATGCGTTGTTTGGTCAAACGAATTAAGCCGGACGGCACGATGTCGTAGTTGTCCATGGCATCGGGATAATCGCCAATGCGAGTTGGATCGCCCATGACGACGAAAATATTGCGCAGCCCCAGCGCATGCGCGCCGAGCAGATCGCCCTGAATGCGCAGCATGTTGCGGCCGCGCGTGGGGAAATGCAGCACCGTCTCAATGCCGAGGCGCGTTTGCAGCAGATGGCAGACCGCCCACGGGCTGATGCGCATGCGCGCTGTCGGGCTGTCAGCGATGTTGAGCACATCGGCGCCGGCATCACGCAGCAGGCGCGCATGGTCAAGCAGGCGATCGAGGTTGTGGCTGCGCGGCGGCGCCATCTCAACGCTGACGACGAAAGCGCCGTTCGCCAGCTTATAGGCCAGTTCGGTCGGGCGTTCCTTCGGTGCGGGGCCGGCGTCTTCGCCTTCCGACTCAACATGGTTGACGCGAACCAGCCCGCCAGAGAAAATGGCCCCGCCGTTATGAGTGCGCGCCGGGTCATCAAGGGCGGCGCGCATGGCGGCGATGTGTTTGGGTGTAGTGCCGCAGCACCCGCCGATCACCACTGCGCCGATCGATCGGAACGCCAGGGCATAGTCGGCAAAATAATCGACGGTAGCCGGGTACATCGTGCGCCCGCCTAAATTTTCTGGAAAACCGGCATTGGGCACGGCCGCGAGCCGCGCACCCGGCGCTGCGGCGCGCATCGCCGCGACGATGCGCGAGATCTGCGCTGGGCCGCTGCTGCAGTTTGCGCCGATCACATCGGCGCCGGCATTGTGCAGTTCATGCGCGATGCGCCCCGGCAGATGGCCGAGCAGCGTGCGGTCATCTGGGCCGAATGACATCTGGCTGATGATCGGCAGGCCGGGGGCCGTCTCATGCGCAATTTCGATCGCCAGCTTCAGCTCGGCCAGGTCGTTGAACGTCTCAAAGATGAGCACATCGACCCCGCCGGCCGCCAGCGCCGCGATCTGCTCAGCATAGGCCGCGCGCGCGTCTTCGGCCTTCAGGCGGCCGTAGGGCGCTATCCCGATGCCAAGCGGCCCGATCGAACCGCCCACGTAAACCGACCTGCCGCTCGCCGCGGCGGCCGCGCGCGCCAGCGCTGCGCCAGCGCGATTGATCGCTTCGACCTGATCTTCCCGCCCCACTTCGGCCAGCTTGCAGCGGTTCGCGCCGAACGTATTCGTTTCAATCAGCTCAGCGCCCGCCTCGATGTAAGCACGGTGAATCTGGCTCACCAGCTGCGGCTGCGTGAGGTTTAGGACATCGAAGGCCGCATCGATAGGCAGGCCATGCACGTGAAGCTGCGTGCCCATCGCGCCATCCATCAGAATGGGCGCCGGCTGGGCGAGGCGATCTTTGAAAGGAATGGTTGTCATGATCCATCACTGCCTAAAACACGCGCCTAGTTGACGCAGGTGCCGAACAAAATGATCTGCGAACCGATGCCATCCTCGGCCGGCGCGACCGACCAATCGCCCTGGGCGATGCGGCGCGAGGCCTGAATGATCGGATCGCTGCTTCGCAGCGCCTCGCGCAGGTAGGTGCCCGTTTCGCGAGCATACCATGCCCGCACGACATCTGGAGGATCTGGAGAGTAAAGCGTGACCACTGTGTTCCCCATGCCGAACTCGTTGAACAAGTTGTGCGTTCGGAAGACGACTTCCGCGCCAGGATAGATCGGCAGGCGCCGGCTCAGACCCTCGTAACACACGCGATCGATGGCGAAAGTTGTCGTGGTTAAACATGCCCCCAGCATAAGTAGTAACCCTGCGCAGCCGAGCAAACCGCTGCGTTTTTGCAATGCCCTGAACATCCTCACTCACTTTCACCCGCAGCCTTTACGGACAGACGATCCAAATTTCGCTGCCGCCGCGCGCTGCCGGCGCCACGTCGATCGTTAAATCTCCGAGCGGCCTTCCACGGAAATCGCCCCTTTCGACGTGATCGCGCATGGCCGCGGCATGCAGGCCGCGAAAACGACTCAGAACGACGGACGGTTCATCCACTGACGATAGATAGCTCGTCAGCCCTCCAAAAGGCTGTAAAAAATAGGGGGCTTCCTCTTCCAAAATGGCGACGGTTGGATCGCTGCGGTAGATCTGACGGCATTCGTCCACCCGCTGCATGAACCGGTCATGCAGCACGAGCAGCAGCAGCAAGACAGCGACGCTCACGAGCAAAACGATCACCGGCACCCCAGCGAACAGGCCTCGAAAACGTCGATCGTGGCCGCCAGCATCAATGAGCGGCTCTGGCACGAAGTCGCGATCTTTAGCTCGATCGCGCGGCTGTTGGTTCATCGTTCAGCGCTTTCTACCTGCCCAATCCTTTTCCAGGAACCTAACACAGCCCGCCGCTCCACATCACCCCAACGTCTGGGAGAACGACGCGTCATGTCTCCTCGATCTGCTGGATGCGGTCG
>DAOTYT010000062.1:0-11935 GCA_034434615.1 Anaerolineae bacterium
TGCGGCCCTGATCATCCCACAACAGCGAGCACTTGGTGAAAACATAGGGCCGCTCGCGCATGCCGCGCAGCGCCTCGGCGACCAAGCGCTCAGAACGCCCCAGACCATAAACGGCCGCCGTATCGATCCAGTTGACGCCCAAATCAAGGGCGCGGCGAATCGCACCGATCGAGTCGGCATCGTCCTGCGGCCCCCATCCGAATTCCCATCCCCCACCGCCGATCGCCCATGCGCCAAAGCCGATCGCGGTGATGTGCAGCCCAGTGCGGCCCAGCAACCGTTTTTCCATGGTCATTATCTCCACCGTCAGTAAACCTATTATTGAGTATGGCGCATGGTAGGCGCACGGGCTATTGCCATTGATGCCGCCGCTTTAGGGTGGGTTGTGGCTTCCAGTCTTCGATCACGACCAGCCACAGCAGCAGCGCCATCAGGATGGCCGAGGTGAGACACCACATGCAGGTCGCGCCGATGACGAACGGCTCAAGGAAGGTGAGGTAAATGGAAAAGGTGACGCCGAACAGCGCCAGCAGCAGCAGGCCCTCGCGCGCACGCCTGATTCCCGCTCGCCGCGCAAACCACAGCAGCAGGATCAACCCATAACCGATGACCCCTGCAACGCCCACTGGCAGCAGGCCGAACAGAAAAGCATACTCGCTTTGCTGCACCAGATTGCAGTTGCCGATCACCCCACAGTAAGCCTCGGCTTCGCTCACTTCGACGAAGGCCAAATAGCCTGCCAGGGCCAGCCCGATCATCGCCGCGACGGGTACCATCCATGCGGTTGGCGCTCGCTGTTTGGCCGACGACCGCATGACGATCGTACCAAATACCAATGCCACCATGCCGGCCAGAACGGCCCACGTGAGGGCCTGCACCAGCAGTTCGCCCGACTGCTCAAGGATCAAGGTGCTGACGGAGAGCGCACCCAGCCCTGCGAACACCAGAGCTGCGAGCGGCCCGGCGCGCCCGCTCAGTCGTTCAGCCAGCGCTTTATCACCGCGCCGCAGTTTGACCACGGCCAGCACGATCACGGCGAGGCTAACGACCAACAACCCCAGTGTGATGACCGCCAGACCATTGGCGATCGGATCGGCCGCCAGGCGTTCGAACAGCGAGGTGGTGGTCGGCGTCGCCGATGGGTCGGCACCAGCGCCAGCGGCGCCCGGCACCACAGTCGTCGCGCATAAGCCCTCCAGCCCAGCGATGGCCGGCAGCGCCACGCCGCCTGCTGCCAATCCCTGATCGATCAAGGCCGGGGCGCGCTGGGGAATTTCGATGCTTCCCGTCAGCACGGTCGTGCCGATCACCATCGCTGGCACACCACCGGTCAGTGGGATCGACGGGTCGGCATACATCGCGCGGAAAATAGCATTGGCGGCTGGTTCAGCAACGTTCAAAAAGATCAGATTGAACTGCTCACCGTAACGGGCGTGCAGCCCTGGCCATTGATTGTCGATAAAATGGTGGCAGTGTGGGCAGCGTGGTGACCAAAACAAAATGCCGCAAACAACTGGCACTTCTTCCTGCCCATGGACGGGGACAAGCGGCAGCACCAGCGCAGCCAGCAAAATGAGCAGCAGCAGTTTTTTCATTACAGCCCCTCAGCAAATTAAGTAAAGACTCGGCCCTTATTATGCCATGCTGAGGGGAAGCCTTTTAGTGACAAAAATCACAAACGGGCAATGGATTGTCTCAACTCGTTTCGGCGGTCATTCAGCAAATGCGCGGGAGCTGCTCGCCGACCTGCATATCGACGACGCGCGTCGTCCCTAGGCGGGTGCGAGCGACCAGCACGCCAGGATGTTCGGCTACAGCCTGACCGATGACCGCCGCGCGCTGGCCCAGTGGGTGAGATCGCAGCGCTTCCAAGATTTGGTCGGCTGCTTGCGCCGGGACGAGCGCTATCAGCTTGCCCTCATTGGCGACGTATAACGGGTCGAGGCCGAGCAGCTCACAGGCGGCCGCTACGGCCGGCTGCACTGGCACGCTTGGCTCATCGATGACGATGCCACAGCGCGAGGCCTTGGCAATTTCATTAAGTGCCGACGCAACCCCGCCGCGCGTCGGATCGCGCAGGACATGAATGGGAGCGCCGGTCGCTAACAGGTCAGCGACCAGGCCGTTAAGCGGGGCGGTATCAGATCGTATGATCGTGTCGAATTCCAATCCCTCGCGCACGCTCATGATCGCCATCCCATGATCGCCGATGGTGCCGCTGACGATGACGACATCGCCCGGCTGTGCCCGCGTTGGGCCGATCGCGATCCCGCATGGAATTAGGCCGACGCCGCTGGTGTTGATGTAGACGCCATCGCCGTGGCCGCGCTCGACGACCTTCGTATCGCCGGCTACCAGCTGAACCCCCGCGGCGCGCGCCGCCATCCCCATGGCCTTGACAATGCCGCCAAGCGCATTGATGGACATCCCTTCCTCAATGATAAACCCGGCGCTGAGATAGAGCGGCTGGGCGCCGCGCATCGCCAGATCATTGACCGTGCCATTGATGGCCAGCTCGCCGATCGAGCCGCCCGGAAAAAAAAGCGGCCGTACGACGAACGAATCGGTCGAAAAGGCGATCTGCGCGCCGTTGAGGGTGAGCACCGCCGAATCGCCGGCCTCGCGGAGGGCCTCGTTGGCGAAGGCGGGCAGGAATAAATGCTCAAACAGTTCGGCCGTCAACTTGCCCCCGCTGCCATGGCCAAGCACGATGTTAGGGTGGTCGCGCAGCGGCAGCGGGCACGACCAGCTGTCAAAATCGTAAGGCTGGCTCACGAGATCTGCTCCAGCGCGACACGGCCGTATTGGTAGTACGCGGCACAGGCCCCCTCACTGGAGACCATGGTCGCCCCAAGCGGCGTGCGTGGCGTACACTCTTTGCCGAAAGCCGAGCACTGGTTGGGCTTGATGCGCCCATGAAGCACGTCACCGCTGCGGCAGATCGTCGATTCCTGCGTTTGGATCGCTTCGACGTCGAAGCGAACGGCCGCATCAAAATCGCGGAATTCGTCGCGCAGTTTCCAGCCGCTCGCGGGGATCAAGCCGATGCCACGCCACTGGCGATCGGTCACTTCGAACACGCGCCCGATCAACGCCTGCGCGCTGCGATTGCCTTCCGGCGTCACCGCTCGCGGGTAGGCATTCTCGACCTCGGCGCGGCCGGCCTCAAGCTGAATGACGATTCGGCGAATGCCTTCCAGCACGTCGAGCGGCTCAAAGCCAGTCACGACGATCGGCACGCGGTAGCGTTCGGCGATGGGCGGGTACTGCCATGTCCCCATGACGCTGCACACATGGCCAGCCGCGAGGAAACCCTGCACGCGCGTGGTGGGTGAACTCATGATCGCCTCGAGCGCGGGCGGCACGCACACATGCGAGACCAGCGCCGAAAAGTTCCTGATACCCTGCTGCTTGGCTTGGAAGATGGCCATCGCATTGGCTGGGGCGGTCGTCTCAAAACCGATCGCGAAGAACACCACCTGTCGGTCGGGGTTCTGGCGCGCCAGCTTCAGCGCATCGAGCGGCGAATAGACCACGCGCACATCGCCCCCCTCGCTCTTGACGCGGAACAGGTCTTTGCCGCTGCCGGGCACGCGCAGCATGTCGCCAAACGAACAGAAGATAACCTCGGGGCGCGCGGCGATCGCCAGCGCTCGGTCGATGATCTCGAGCGGCGTCACGCAGACGGGACAGCCCGGCCCGTGGATCAATTCGATCGTATCGGGCAGCAGCCGATCGATGCCGTTGCGGATGATCGAATGCGTTTGCCCGCCGCACACCTCCATGATCGCCCACGGGCGGGTGACATGCGCGCGGATTTCATCGAGCAGGCTGCGCGCTAATGCGGGATCGCGAAATTCATCCAGATACTTCATGGCCGTCTTCTCCTCCGTCCGCCTCCGCTTCGTCGGCACCGAGTTCTTCCTCAAGCACGCCAAGCTGGCGAAACAATTCGAGCGACTCTAAGGCGGACTGTTCGTCCAGCCGTGTAATGGCAAAGCCGACGTGGACGATCGTGTAATCACCGACCTCGACTTCCGGCACGTAGGCGAGGCAGACTTCTTTCAGGATGCCGCCAAAGTCAACCTTGCCAGTGCGAATACCCTCAATCTCGTAAATCTCTTTGACTTGGCCGGGTATGCCCAGACACATCACAGCACCTCTTTCAACTTGTTATCTTTCACTTCCAGCGGCGCCAGCCCACCAATGATCGTTTGTCCCAGCGCGAGACCCCCATCATTCGGCGGCACCTGCCGGTGCAGATAAAGATCGAAGCCAGCCTCGCGCAGCCGGTTGAGCGTGTGCCGCAACAACAGCGCGTTCTGCCACACCCCGCCGCTCAGGGCGACGCCGTTCAACCCGCGCACAGCCCGTAAATGCAGGCACAGCGCCAGTACCAGATCGGCACAGGCAGCATGGAAACCCGCCGCGATCCAGCCCGCCCCCTTGCCAGCGCGGATATCCGCGACGACGGCACGCAGCAGCGGCGCAGGATCGATGATCACTGTACCCTCTCGATCGAGCAGATCAAAATGATAACGTCCTGCTGGGGCCGCGCCATGCGCGAGCGCCACCGTCTCCAGCTTGATCGCCGCTTCGGCCTCATAACTGATCGTTTGGCACAACCCTGCCAGCGCCGAAATTGCGTCGAACAGCCGCCCCATGCTGCTGGTAGGGGTGGTCTGCAGGCCAGCCTCAAACTGACGGCGCAGAATGCGCTGCTGCTCGGCGCTGGCGGCGACCACTGGCGCCAGGTCATCGGCCCAGTCGATGCCGGCTGCCCACAAATGCGCCAGCGCCTGCCGGTATGGATGCCGGATGGCCGCATCTCCCCCCGGCAGCGGGATGTAAGCGAGATGCGCGAACCGTTCAAAGCCGGCATAATCCGCGATCAGCACTTCTCCACCCCACACAGCGCCATCGAGGCCGAAGCCCGTGCCATCAAAACTCAACCCGATGACCGGCGTCTTCCCATCGAGGCCGCATTCCGCCATCGCCGCCGCGATGTGGGCATGATGATGCTGAACCCGCAGCAGCGGAACAGACCACTGCGCAGCCAGCGTCTCGGCCAGGCGGGCGCTGAAGTAACCCGGATGCAGATCGCAGATCACACGTTCTGGCGCGATACGGAAGATATCGCACAGGTGATCGACCGCCGAGCGCGCCGCGGTCAGCGTCTCGAAATTTTCGAGATCGCCGATATGCTGGCTCAGAAAAAGCTCGCGGTCGCGCGCTACGCCGATGACGTTCTTCAATTCTCCGCCGACCGCCAGCAGCGGAGGCACCGCCAGCGGAAGGCGCAGCGGGGACGGCGCATAGCCGCGCGATCGCCGCATAAAGACCACAGTCTCGCCAGCAAAGCGGAGGACTGAATCATCGCACGCCGTTTCGATCGCGCGGTTATGCGTCAGAAAAGCATCGGCAACGGCCCCCAACCGCGCGAACGCTGCCTCATCATCCGTCACGATCGGCTCGCCGCTCAGGTTGCCGGAGGTCATGACCAGCGGCAGATCCTCGATCAGCAGGTAATGCAGCGGCGTATACGGCAGCATCACGCCCAATTCGGGGCAGCCGGGCGCGACACTCGCGGCCAACGCAGATGGCTCTCGCCGTGGCAGCAGCACGATCGGCCGTTCACGGCCTTGTAAGCGATCGGCCGCCTCCGCCGTCACGACGGCGAAGCGTTCAACCAACGCCAGATCGCGCATCATCAAGGCGAACGGCTTGCCATCGCGACCCTTACGCTCGCGCAAGCGGCGAACCGCGTCTTCATTGGCCGCATCGCAAGCCAGGTGATAGCCGCCCAACCCCTTGACCGCGACGATCTTGCCGGCGCGCAGCGCCGCTTGCGCAGCCTCGATGGCTTCATCTCGTGCACAGCGCCGTCCATCGCGTTCCCAAAACTCGACCCAAGGCCCGCACTGCGGGCAGGCGATCGGCTGGGCATGGAAGCGCCGGTTGGCCGGATCATGATACTCAGCCTCGCACATAGGGCAAAGGCGAAAAGGAGCCATCGTCGTGTTGGGCCGATCATATGGCAGGGCGCGCACGATCGTGTAGCGCGGGCCGCAGTGCGTGCAGTTGATGAACGGATAGCGATAGCGGCGGTCGGCCGGGTCGAACAGTTCGCGCAGACAGTCGGGGCAGATAGCAGCATCCGGCGCGATCCACGTCTCGATGTGGGCGCCATTCAGGCTCGGCGCGATCGAAAAACCACGCTCTCCGCGCGCCGCGATCGGCCGAGCGCTGACGCCGTCGATCCGGGCCAGCGGCGGGGCTTCGCGGCACAAACGAGCCTCGAAGGCAGCCAGCGCCGCCGGCGTGCCCTCGACCTCAATGAAGACGCCGCTCGCATCGTTACCGACGAAGCCGGCCAGAGCCAGTTCTTGCGCCAACCCATAGACGAACGGCCGGAAGCCGACGCCCTGCACCACCCCGCTCACGCGCAGATGGCGGCGCTCAATTGCAGCATGCGCGCTGACCGCCTCCATCCTTACCTCTTACCTCTGCATTAAGCGCTCAGCCTCACCGAGGAACTGCCGACGCCGTTCAATCAACAGGTCGATCCAGGCTTCCATGCCCTGCCCTGTCTTGCCAGAAACTTCGAGCACAGGCAGCCCGGGCCGCACTGCTTCGATGCTGGCCAGCGCTGCTGCACGGTCGAACTCAACGGCTTCGGCCAGATCGATCTTGGTGATCACTGCCAGATCGGACGAGTTGAAGATCGGCGGGTACTTGCGCGGCTTGTCTTCGCCTTCCGTCACCGAAAGCATGACGACGCGCAGCGACTCGCCCAAATCGTAACTGGAGGGGCAAACGAGATTACCCACATTTTCGATGAAGAGGAACTCAACGCCGCTGAGGTCAAGGTCTTGCAGATAAGTCTCGACCATATGCGCTTCTAAATGGCAGTTGCCCGCCGTCCGAATTTGGCGGACGGGCGCGCCGCTGGCGCGCAGCCGCTGCGAGTCATTGTCGGTTTCCAGATCGCCAACCAGCGCAGCGACCCGGTGGCCGCGCGCGATCAGCTCGCGCAGGGTGCGCTCAAGAAAAGTCGTCTTGCCGGAGCCGGGGCTGGAGACAATATTCACTACAAATACGCGAGCATCCAAGAAGCGCTGGCGCAGTTGACGCGCCAGTGCGTCGTTCTTCTCCAGCACGCCCTGGCGAATTTCAAGAATCCTCGGTTTCATCTTCGATCTCCACAGAAATCACTTCCAATTCTTTGCCGCGGCGGATATCGCCGGTTGGCAGGCCGCACAACGGGCATAACAGCGCCCCCACACCCGGCAGTTCAGAGACTGCGTCGCAGCGCGGACAGTAAAGAGTCAGCGGCACTTCCTCAATTTCGAGCCGAGACCCTTCCAGCAGCGTGCCGCGCGCAGCGATGTCGTAGCCAAACAACAGCGCGTCTGTAACGACGCCCGAGAGAACACCCACGCGCAAAAATACTGCATTAACGCGCGCCGCACCGGCCTTGCGGGCGGCGGCATCGGCGATCTCAACCAGATTATAGGCGATCGAAAGTTCATGCATGGCGATGCAGTATTCCCAAGACGAGCCGACTAGCACTTTATTATATAGCATCATGACAGCCGTTCTGGCCGCCGCCGAGTGACCAAGATCATGGAATTGATGTGATCAACATGACTATAGCTTAAATGTCACCCCGGTTAAATTTTATGCAGGGGCAAGAGCTTGCCTTGAAAAGCTTGCCTTAGACAATAACTCAAGGCGCTCTTCCCGGCGTTCGGCGCAACGGGGCCTTTGCACTGGCCGTCAAGAATTAATTTCTAGGCCTTCTTTTTTGAATAGGTGACCGTATATGCATCAACCTTTTCGAAACCCCGCTGGTTTTGACCATCCTATTCCCATCTCAACGCCATACCGTCGCGGCGACCCAACCCCACCTATCGTCGCGGTGAGCAGCGTGCGCGTCCAGTTCTTGTCATGGTTTTTTACAGCACAGCGCGAGGTAAAGCATGAATGATCTAAAGATCATGCCCAAAGGGGCAGTGAAAGCATGGGTGGAGGGCCTCAAGGCGCGCGGTTTTCGCATCGTCGGCCCGCAGGAGCAGCACGGCAAATACGTCTTTGATGTCCTCGATGATGTGGGCGCGCTGGTTCTCGAATACCCGATCAGCGTGACCGCCCCGAAGAAATATCTTCTGCCCCCACGCGAAGTGCTCTTCACCTTCAACACAACGACGATGGAAATGGAGGCGCAGATCGAGGCCGAACCAACGGTGCTGCTGGGCATGCACACCTGCGACATGCACGCTATCCAGCTTCTCGATACGGTGCATGCGACAGGGTTTGCCGACCAGCATTATCAGGCGCGCCGTAAAGCGCTCTATCTGGTCAGCATCGAATGTCTCTCGCCCTGCTCGCCGCAGTGTTTCTGCAAAGATATGGAAACTTATTCGGCGACCAATAATTACGACCTGCACTTTGTCGACCTTGGCCGACTGTATGCCATTTACGTCGGTTCAGAAAAAGGCGAAGCGCTGCTCAAAGGCTGCACCAACGTTTGGAAGCCGACGGACGGCGATTTGAAGACGCTCAATCAGGTGATGACCGAAAAATGGCCGCGCTTTGAATTCCGCCTCGACTGCGAGCTGAGCGAACTGCCCAAGGTGTTGGGCGCTTCGCAAACCAGCCCGATCTGGGACGAGTTGGGCGATATTTGCCTGGCCTGCGGCGCTTGCACGCAGATCTGCCCCACCTGCTACTGCTTTGATGTCACCGATGAGGTCGATCTCAAACTGGAAAATGGACGGCGCATTCGCACGTGGGATAGCTGCCAGATCGAGAAATTCGCCATGGTGGCGGGCGGGCACAACTTTCGCACATCGGTCGCGAAGCGCCAGCGCCACCGCTTTATGCGCAAGGGCAAATATCAGTATGAAGCCTATGGGCAGATGGGCTGCGTCGGCTGCGGCCGCTGTGGGACGGGCTGCCATGTCGGCATCACGTGCATCAAAACCTACAACGCCTTGATTCGGGCTTACCGCGCCCAACTTGAGACGCCGAGCGCCGAAGTTAGAGCCGTGGAGATGACGCCATGACGACACTGCTCAAGGAAACGCTGAGCCACGCCTCGATCTACATGCCGACGCCAGCGCGCATCGTCCACATCGAAACGATGACGGCGCACGAGAAATTGTTCCTCATCGAGCTGCCCAGCGGGTTTTCGCTGGATCATCGACCCGGCCAGTTCGTCGAACTCTCGGTCCTCGGGGTGGGCGAAGCGCCGATCAGCATCTGCTCATCGCCCAGCCGCAGCAACGGCCATTTTGAGCTGTGCATTCGCGCGGTCGGCAAGCTGACCAACGCGGTTCATGCACTGCCAGAGGGCAGTATGGTCGGCATTCGCGGCCCGTTCGGCCGCAGCTTTCCGATCGAACGATTCTATGGCCGCGATATCCTGTTCGTCGCCGGCGGGTTAGGGCTGGCGCCGCTGCGCTCCCTCATCGACGAAGTGCTGGACCGGCGCGGCATGTTCGGCCGCGTCATCCTGCTCTATGGCGCACGCTCGCCCGAAGACCTGCTCTTCCCGAACGAACTCGTTCAGTGGAGCGAGCGGGGAGATATCGAAGTCCACCTCACCGTCGACCGGCCTTCACCCCAATGGGTCGGCAATGTCGGCGTGATCACAACGCTGTTCTCGAAGATCGAGTATGACGGCCGCAATATGGTGGCGACCATCGTCGGGCCGCCTGTGATGTACCGTTTCGTCCTGCGCGATCTGCTGGCGCATGGCCTGGCGGAAGGCAACATCTGGATGAGTTTTGAACGACAGATGAAATGCGCCGTTGGCAAATGTGGCCACTGCCAGATGCATCACATCTATACCTGCCAAGAAGGCCCGATCTTCTCGTATGCCGAAGTCAAGCATCTGGAGGAGGCGCTGTCATGACCGGCCGAGCGAAACCGAGAGTTGCCTTTTTTGAGTTCACGAGCTGTGAGGGCTGCCAGCTCACAGTCGTCGATACGCTGCAAGAACACCCGGAACTGCTGGATGCGATCGAGATCGTCCAGTTCCGCGAGGCCATGTCGGAAAAAAGTGACGACTATCAGATCGCTTTTATAGAGGGATCGTGCACCCGTGCCAGCGATGAAGACAAAATCCGTGCGATTCGCCAGCAGGCCGATGTGGTTGTGGCCTTGGGAGCCTGCGCGCATCTGGGCGGCGTCAACGCGATCAAGAACCGTTTGAACCTGCGCGAAGTTCGGGAATATGTTTATGGCGATAAGGCCGACTGGTTCGAGACTTACCCCACCCGGCCAATCAGCGCAGTCATTGATGTGGACGCAGAAATTCCCGGCTGTCCGATCGACCGCAAAGAATTTGCGATGGCGGTCACCCATCTTCTGCAAGGGCGCATGCCGCAGCTTCCCGATTATCCACTGTGCATCGAGTGCAAGCTGCGCGGAAACATCTGCATGTATCAACGCGGCAGCGCCTGCCTCGGGCCAGTGACGCGCGCCGGCTGCGATGCGATCTGCCCGGCCTACGGCCAGCCGTGCGAAGGCTGTC
This sequence comes from Anaerolineae bacterium, assembly GCA_034434615.1. GTDB lineage: Bacteria > Chloroflexota > Anaerolineae > Aggregatilineales > Phototrophicaceae > Flexifilum. The sequence continues at coordinate 10,541 of DAOTYT010000062.1, forward strand.
GCGGGCTGGTGCCTTCGCCAAACATCGAGTCGCTCCGCACGGTGCTGCAGGAAGCCGGCATGGATGAAAATGCGATTGAAGCGCGGCTGTCGATGTATTTGACTTATCCGCTCGCGTTAATGGAAGGGAGCACAGTCAATGGCGCGTCTCACGGTTGATGTTCACCACCTAACCCGCGTCGAAGGCCATGGCAATATCGTGGTTGATGTTCGCAACGGTGTGCTCGAACAGTGCGAGCTGCAAATCGTCGAGACGCCGCGCTTCTTCGAGCCGATGGTGCTCGGCCGGCCCTATCAAGAAGTCTCGCACATCGTCTCGCGCATCTGCGGCATTTGTGCCGTGGGCCATTCGACCGCATCGCTGCGCGCGATCGAAAATGCGCTCGGCGTCGTGCCTTCACGGCAGACGCAGCTGCTGCGCCGGCTCAATATGCATGGCGAGACGCTCGACAGCCACATCCTGCACGTTTACATGCTGGCAGCGCCCGATCTGCTCGGCGTCCCCAGTGTGCTGCCGCTGGCGAAAAGCGCGCCTGAGGTTGTGCTGCGCGCCCTGAGGATGAAAAAGCTGGCGGGCGAGATCTGCCGGATCATCTCGGGAAGACATACCCACCCGATCGCCATGACGGTTGGTGGGTTTACTCACTATCCTAAACCCGCAGAACTGGCCGACCTGCGCGAGCAGCTCATTGCCGCCCGGATCGATGTCGAGGCGACTGTCGACCTATTCGCATCGTTGGCGCTGCCGGCCTTTGAGCGCGACACGGAATACATCGCCTTGCACAAAGACGATGAGTACTGCTTCATCGACGGCGTGATCGCCAGCAGCGAGGGCGACCAACTGCCGATCGAAGCCTATCGCCGGGTCACCAATGAGTATATTGTGCCGCACTCTTCGGCCAAGCACACGCGCCACCGCCGCGAGACGTACATGGTCGGCGCGCTGGCGCGCTTCAACCTCAATTATGATCAACTGCGGCCGCGCGCAAAAACAGCGGCGGCAGCGTTAGGGATGCGGCCGCCCGTCAACAACCCTTACATGAACACAGCAGCGCAGGTCGTCGAAATCGCCCACTGCATTGAAGACGCCATCGCGCTGATCGATGTGCTGCTGGCGGAAAAGATTCAGCCAGAAGCCCCCGCTGCGCCGAAGCGCTTGAGTGGAACCGGCGTCGGCGCGTGCGATGTGCCGCGCGGCACCCTGTTCCACGAATACACCGTCACAGATGGCAAAATCAGCGCCGCCAACTGCATCATCCCAACCGGCCAAAATTTGGCCAACATCGAAGCGGACATGCGCGCGCTGATTCCGCAGATCCTGGATCGATCTCAGGAAGAAGTCACGCTGCTGCTTGAAATGCTGGTTCGCGCTTATGACCCGTGCATCTCCTGCTCG
>DAOTYT010000063.1:0-7248 GCA_034434615.1 Anaerolineae bacterium
CTCGCATTGTTGCTGCCCTGCTGCGCCAGAACAACCTGCGCGGCGTCGCGATCGACGCGACCGATCTGATCATCACGGATACTGTCCACGGCAACGCGACGCCCAATCTCGCCATCACTCGAGAGCGCATCGCGCAGCATTTACTACCGATGCTTGAGCGCGATATCATCCCGGTCATCACCGGTTTTATCGGCGCAACCAGCACTGGCAAACCCACCACGCTGGGAAGAGGCGGCAGCGATTACACGGCGTCGGTGCTCAGCGCTTGCATCGATGCCAGCGAAGTATGGATCTGGACCGATGTCGAGGGCATGATGACGACCGACCCGCGCGAAATTCCGGAAGCGCGGGTTATTCCGATGCTGTCTTATCAAGAAGTGGCAGAGCTTGCCTATTTCGGCGCCAGAATTTTACATCCGCGCATGATCGGCCCATTACGCGAGCGGCGCATTCCGCTGCGCGTGCGCAGTATTTTTAGGCCGCAAACTCCGGGGACGTTAATTTATGACGACGAGACTACATCTGTGGGAGCCGTCCTTAAAGCGGTGACCGCCATCCAAGGCATCGGACTATCCTCGCGCAGCGATGGCCCACTGGCCGATATCTTCGCGCAGGTCGATGCCTCCATGCAAGACATCACTGGCATGCATGCAGAAGTTCTGCTCGCTACGCAGTCTTCAGCGCAGTCTTTCATCACCTTCATCGTCCCAACCAGCGCGGGGCCTGATGCGCCGCACAGCTTACAATTGGAACTGGAAAAACGGCTCGCGCACCTCGCCCCCAACTGGTTGGTGCATATGGTGAGCGTGGTGACTGTCATCGGCGCGCACCTGGATGAACGCCACGACATCACTGCCTCAGCGATCGACGCGGTGAACGGTGTGCGCCTGTTCGGCGTGGTCTACAACACGTCTCGATGCAGCCTATCCGTAATCATCGACCCAAACGACGCGCACCACACGCTGAGGCAGCTTCATACGCTTGTACTCAGAAGCGATTTAGGTAGTGGCGCAGCTCCCACGGCGTGATCTGCCGGTGATAGGACTCAAGCTCCTGCTGCTTGGCGGCGACGTAACGATCGCTGATATAAGGCCCAAGCGCCGACAGAATGACCTCGTCCTGCATCAGCGCATCGAGCGCCTCTTCAAGAGACGACGGCAGCGTTTCGACCTGCCGCAAGCGGGATCGATCCTGGCGCAGGAGCGTTTCCTCATAAGCTTCTGGCAGCGGAAGCCGCTGGCGAATGCCATCCAGCCCAGCCTGCAGCATGACCGCAACCGCGAGATAAGGGTTGCTGCTTGGATCGGGACAGCGCAGTTCGAGCCGAGTGTGCGACTCCTTCCCCGGCTCGATATGCGGCACGCGGATCATCGCCGCTCCGGCACGGTTCACGTGTGCCCATGTGACATATTTGGGCGCTTCAAAGCTCACTGACAGGCGTTTATAGGAATTGATCAAGGGCGCGAGCACGGCGCACATCGCGCGAGCGTGTGCGAGCTGACCAGCCAGGAAATGGCAGGCGATATCCGAAAGTCCATATTCATGCGCTGGATCGAAAAACACATTGTCATCGGTATGGACATCATGCAGGCTTTGGTGCGTGTGCATACCAGAACCAGGCAGCCTGCTGCTGGGACGCGGCATAAACGTGCAGTGGAGCTGGTTGCGCCGCGCTACCGTCCGCATGGCGACGCGCGCCGTCAGAATCTGATCGGCACAAACTAAAGCATTGTTATAATCGAAATCGATCTCATACTGCCCTGAGCCGATTTCATGATGCGCTGAATCGACCCGGATGCCGAGCGCGCGCAGGGTGGAAAACATTTTGCGGCGCATGCTCTGGGCAAATTCGCTGGAAATATCGAAATAGCTGGCATCATCATATGGACGCAGCGGCAGCAGCGCTTCATCTTTTTCTTGGCGGAACAGGAAGAACTCAAGCTCCATACCCGTCTTGAAGGTATAGCCCATCGCCTCGGCATCCTTCAAGACTCGGATCAAGACGTTGCGCGGGTCGCCGATGAACGGATCGCCATCGGGCGTATGCACCGAGCAGATAAGGCGCGCTGTCCGTTCCGGCTCTGTATCCCATGGCAAGATGACAAATGTATTCAGGTCTGGCTTAAGCACCATATCGCTCTCGGCGACACGGGCAAACCCTTCGATGGATGACCCATCGAAGTGCAGCCCATAGTCGATTACATCGGCGAGTTTTTCGGCGGGGATAGTCACGCTTTTAACAATGCCGGTGATGTCCGTGAACCATAAAACGATGAACTCGACGCGCTGAGCCTCTATTTCTGCGAGCACCGCCTCTTTCGTCATCATGGAGTACGTTCTTCTATCTGACATCGCTGATCCTTTGTGCAGTATAGCTGTTCATCAGCGCGCCTTTCAGCGCAGAAATAAACAAAGCCGTCACCCAGACTGCTTGTTGATCCCTGACAGGGATCAGGGTGCTTACGGCTCTGGCAGCAAGCCGAGCACACCCAGAAGCGCATCGATTCCGAGTAAATAGCTGCGCCACCCAAACCCGCTAATCTGCCCGACGCACACCGCGGCGAGCAGAGAAGTGTGGCGAAACGACTCGCGCGCGTGGATATTGGATAGGTGAACTTCGACCACGGGCAGCCCGATGGCGCTGATCGCGTCGCGCAGCGCAATCGACGTGTGCGTGTAAGCGCCTGGGTTGATGACCGCTCCATCTGCCCAGTTGCGCGCGACGTGCAAGATGTCGATCAGCGCGCCCTCGTGATTTGACTGCTCGGCCCGCAGCTCGACGCCGCGCCGGCGAGCGTGCTGGATCGCGCGGGCGTTGATCTCTTCCAGCGTAATGCTGCCATATACTTCGGGTTCGCGCACCCCAAGCAGATTCAGATTGGGGCCATGAAGCAGTAATATTTTGTGCGCCATGCCATCTCCTCAAAAAATTTCTACATAAAAATTGTATCTAGCTGAGCGACTCGAGCACAGCAAGGACATCTGATCGGCTGACATCCTCAACGATCACTGGCTTACCGATGTCTTCAAGGAGCACAAAGCGCGAGCGCCCACTGCGCCATTTTTTGTCGGTCGCCATTGCTTCGAACAATGAAGCGCTGTTGAGTCCATGAATGCGATGCGGCAGCGCAGCCGCGGCCGTGATCGCGGCGACTCTATCGACCAGCGCTGCGCTGCACAACCCCAGCCGATGCGAAAGCCGGGCCGCGGCGAGCAGGCCAACCCCAACCGCCTCACCGTGCGGCCATGTGTATCCAGAAACTTGTTCGATCGCATGGGCGAACGTGTGCCCCAAATTGAGGAAAGCGCGCACGTTCTGCTCGTAGGGGTCTTGCTCAACGATCGCGATTTTTACGCGAACCGCCCGTTCGATGAGTTCCGGCAAGGCAGCGAAGTAAGCGCTCGTGTTTAAGATGCGGTCATCAAGCCAGTTGGGTGGAGCATGCAGAGTCATCACAGTTTCGAGCAGCGTGGCATCAGCGATCAGACCGTGCTTGATCACCTCGGCCATGCCACAGCGCAGCTCACGCTCTGGCAGCGTGCGGAGCACCTCCAGATCGATGATGACACAGTCGGGCTGCTTAAAAGCGCCAACAAGGTTTTTGCCCTCAGGCAAATCGACTCCCACTTTGCCACCAACGCTCGAATCGACCATCGCAAGCAGCGTGGTCGGCATTTGCACCAGCCGAACGCCGCGCATGTAAGTGGCGGCGGCAAAGCCAGCCAAATCGCCGATCACACCGCCGCCAAGCGCCAGCACAACCCCCGTCCGATCCAACCCCGCTCGTATGTAGCCGCTGTAGACCTCGCGCACGGTTTCCAATGTTTTAAACTGTTCGCCATCAGCCACAACAACCAACGACGCTGAAGGGAGCGACCGAGCCAGCAACTCCCCGTACAAAGACGCAACCGTGTCGTTCGTCGTCACAACCACAGGCCGATCAAGGCCCAGGCGCGCAGCCAGTGCTCCGGCTCGCTCCAAGATGCCCGGTTCGATCAGGATCGGGTATTCGCCATCAGGGCTTTTTACGCGAATGCCCGGCGCCATCGCTCAATGATCTCCTCTGCAATCTGTTCGGCGGTTTTGCCTTCGGTATCGATCTGCTCTGGGATGGCGGCGTAGGCTGGCGCGCGCGCTTCGAGAAGCTGCTGCCAGTTCGCCGCCAGTGGACGACCGCTGTTTTGGCGCAGGCGCGCGGCGATCGTCTCGGGCGCTGCTTGCAAGCATACGACGAAGCCGCTCTCTAACATACGCTCGCGATTCTCGGCATCGACCAACATCCCGCCGCCTGTCGCGATCACAAGCCGTGACGAGCGCGCCAACTCGCCTACCAGCGCTCGCTCCAGCGCACGAAAAGCGGGTTCTCCCTGCTCTGCGAAGATACGGGCGATCGACATGCCAGCGCGCTTCGCGATCAAGGCATCTGTATCGACAAAACGCCGGCCAAGCCGGGCGGCAACCCGTTTGCCCACCGTCGTCTTGCCAGTCCCCATGAAGCCGGTGATAACGATATTACAGTCAGCCGCCGTCGGCCGCGGTTTAGGGATAGCCAAACCGCCACTCCACGTTATCCATCGGCACATCTTGCAGCCGAGCCTTGCGCAGCGCTTCGAAGCGCGGGCGCATCTCGTCCAGGCTGTCTCCGCCCAGTTTTTCCAACAACGCATCGGCGAGCACCAGCGCCAGCATCGCTTCGAGGATCGGAACCGCCCGCGGCACCGCGCAAAAATCGCTGCGTTCATAAACCGTTTGCTCGGGCTGGCCGCTGGCGAGATTGACCGACGGCAGCGATTTCATCACCGTCGCGATCGGCTTCATCGCCACACGCGCAATGATCGGCGCGCCGGTGGTGATCCCTCCCTCAAAGCCGCCTGCCCGGTTCGTCGTGCGGATTAACTCACCATCGCTGCCTAAAGCGATGGCATCGTGCACTTCAGAGCCGCGCTTAGCCGCATTGGCAAAGGCCGGGCCGATCTCAGCGCCCTTCATCGCATGAACGCTGACCAACGCCGCAACGATGCGGGCATCAAGCCGGCGATCAAATTGGACGTGAGAGCCCAAACCCGGCGGCACATTCAGGGCAACGACCTCGATAACCCCGCCGAGCGTGTCGCGATCAATTTTGACCTGCCGGATCGCTTCATGCATACGCGCAGCCGCCGCAGAGTCAGGACAGCGCACATCGTTCTCCTCTGCGCGGCGGATGCGCTCCTCTAATGTTTCCTGCTCCGGCAAGCTGGCCTCGACGCTGCCGATCTGCGTCACATAACCACCGATGACGATGCCGAACTCCTCGAGCAAACGACGGCAAACGGCACCAGCGGCAACCCGCATCGTCGTTTCACGGGCGCTGGCGCGCTCCAAAGCCAGGCGCAGGTCTCGATAGCCATATTTGATCGCGCCCGTAAGATCAGCATGGCCTGGCCGCGGAGTCGTCATTGGCGTGATATCGCGCTCGCGCCAGTTTTTATAATCGCGGTTTTCGACCAGCATGGCGATCGGCGCGCCGGTCGTCTGGCCGGCCATGACGCCGGAGGTGATCTGCACTGTGTCTTGCTCAATATTCATGCGGCCGCCTGATCCGTAACCTGTTTGGCGACGACGCAGCTGCCGGTTGATATCGTCAGACGTCAGCGGCAGCCCGGCCGGCATACCGTCAAGGATCGCCGTCAGCATTGGCCCATGGCTTTCTCCCGCGGTGAGGAACCGTATCACGACCCATCTCCATTCATCTTATTTAATTCCATCCGCAGAGCATCGATCATAACGTCCAACGGCGCGGGAACCCCGGTCCATCGCTGAAAAGCCGCAGCGCCCTGTCGCGCGAGCATCCCCAGACCGCCAATGGCCTGCAAGCCGGCCGCTTCCGCTTGCAGCATGAGCTGCGTTTTCGCCGGTCGATAGATCATATCGTAGACGATGGCATCTTTTGGCAGCGGAAGCCCGCTCGGCCACGGCGACTCATGGGTGTGCGGCCACATGCCAGCGGAGGTGCAGTTGACGATCAGCGTGAAAGATTCGTCCACCGCTTGTTCGAACGGCAGCGCACGGATGCTGTCCCCAAGATCATCGGCTAAATTCTGCGCGCGCTCTAGCGTGCGGTTGACCACGAGCACCTCTGCGCCGGCCCGCACCAACCCGAAGACTGCAGCCCGTGCTGCACCGCCAGCGCCCAGCACCAGCACGCGCTGCCCGCGAACGTCGATGGCATGGGCCGCCAAATCATCGATAAACCCAGCTACATCGGTGTTCGTGCCTTCATTCGTCCGAAAATCGATCGTATTGACCGCCCCAACTGCCCGCGCAATCGCATCAGCCTTAACGAATGGCATAACAGCCTGCTTATGCGGCACTGTCACATTAAGGCCAAGGTAACCATGATCGCGCAGCTCGCGCAGGCCAAGACGCACGATATCGGGTGGAATTGCAATGCGATCGTAGTACCAGTCAGCCATGCCAAGCGCCGCGAAAGCCGCATTGTGCATGGCCGGGCTGAGGCTGTGTTCAACTGGCCAGCCGATCACGCCGACTTTATTCATCGCTTTCGCATGCCTCGCTCACTTCTACTTGAGCGCCCAAGCGCGCAAGCGTGCTGGCATATCCAGGAAACGAATCTGCGGTACAGCGCGCATCCAGCACTGTGGTATGCCCGCGAGCGCATAAACCGGCCACCACCAAACTCATCGCGATTCGATGATCATCATGTCCGTGGACGACCGCTCCGCTCAGCTTCTGCGGGCCACGCAGCGAGAACCCATCCGGCCTTTCGACGATATCCGCGCCCATTTTGCGCAGCTCGCCTGTCATCACTGCCAGCCGGTCGGTCTCTTTGACGCGCAGTTCCGCGGCATCGCGCACATTTGTCTGGCCTTCAGCGAGCAGCGCCGCCACCATGAAGATCGGGAATTCATCGATCATGCGGACGACAACCTCGCCGCCCACCTCGATGCCACGAAGCGAACTGTGGCGCACGACAATGGTGCCGACCGGATCGCCAGCCTCTAGGCCTGTCTCGACGATCGTTAGATCCGCCCCCATCGCTTGCAGCACATCGAGGATGCCGGTGCGCGTCGGGTTTAAGCTGACGCGGCTGATCTCAATCTCGCTTTCCGGGATCAGCAGCGCGGCGACGATCAAAAAGGCCGCCGAAGACAAATCGCCAGGAATGGTGAAATTCAAGGCGCGCAGTTGGCTGGCGGCAATGCGAACGACACTACCGTCAACGGCGATCGATGCCCCCATAGCCG
>DAOTYT010000064.1:0-3142 GCA_034434615.1 Anaerolineae bacterium
GTTGAGAGAGAGCCACACGCGCTATGATCGACGTGAACCAGCTTCGCAAAGGCACAACGTTCCTTGAGGACGGGCAGATCTGGAAAGTTATCAGTTACTCGCACCACAAACCGGGGCGCGGCAACGCGACTATCCGCGTTGGCGTGCGCAACATGCGCACCGGCGTGACGCGCGAGATCACCTATAACTCCGGCGAGCGCGTGCAGGATATTCGCGTGGAAGCCCGCCAGGTTGAGTATCTCTATGATGACGGCGAATTCCTGACCTTCATGGATCTGGAGAGCTTCGAACAGCCGCAGATCCGGCGCGAGGTCTTCGGCGATGATGTGCAGTACCTCAAAGAAAACATGCAGATCACGCTGATGAGCTACGAGGGCGAGATCATCGATTACGCGCTGCCGACCACTTACGACTATCTGGTCGTCGAGGCGGAACCCGGTTTCGCAGGAGATACAGCCAACAACCCGACCAAACGGGTGACGCTGGAAACCGGCATGGTGGTGCAGGTGCCCTTGTTCATCAACGCGGGCGATACTATCCGCATCAAGACGGAAGACGGCAGCTACGTCACCCGCGCCTGAGCGCAGCCTAACAACTCCGAATAAATGTGCTGAGGGGGCGATCGGTCGTCGCCCCGTGAAAAAAGGCCGGCGCGCCTCCTGCAGGAGGCGCGCCGGCTGCATGCTGCGTTAGTTCGTCGCTTCGGCGCGCGCAAAGGTGAGCTGGTCGCCATCGCCATAGGTGATGAAGAGCTGATCATCGGCCAGCATGAAGCTGGTGGCCCCTTCCAGCGCGGCGAAATAAGCCATCTCCTGCGCCATGATGTCGTCTTGGCATGCCATCAGCGTGCTGATGAACATGCCGAAATCGATGCTGTCCTCGCTGGTGGTATAACCGCTGCTGAAGCTGTTGCAGCCGCCAGAACCAAACGCGCGGTTATCAAAGCCGAACTGCAAGGTGACAGTCGTCTCGGGCAGCACGAGGGTCTCGAAATCGAGCGCGCGCAGCTCCCAGGCTGTGCCCGCCAGCGGGCTCAGGCGCGTGAACGTCAATTCAGCGCCATCGCCATAGGCAATGATGAGCTGATCGCCCATGACGTCGAAGCTGGTGGCCGCCTCCAGCGCAGCCAAGTAGGCTGCTTCCTGTTCCATGATGCCGTCTTCCATGCACATCATCATCGTGCTGAACAGCCGGCTGAAGCCGATCGTGTTCCCGTCAAATTCATAGCCGCCGCCAAAGCGGTTGCAGCCCGCCGTCCCTGCGACGCGGCCCGCCTCGAAGAATTCGAGCGTGACGATGCTGCCCTCGATGACAGGGGTCTCAGCATCCAGCGCGACAAGCTGCCAGCTTGTGCCGGTTAGCGGGCTGAAGCGTGTGAAGACGAGCTGCTGGCCGTCGCCATAGGTGATGGTGAGCCGGTTGCCCTCAATGGCGAAGCTCGACGCCGCCTCCAGTGCAGCCAAGTAGGCCGCTTCCTGTTCCATGATGCCGTCTTCCATGCACATCATCATCGTGCTGAACAGCTGGCTGAAGCCGATCGTGTTCTCGTCGAATTCATAGCTGCCGCCAAAGCGGTTGCAGCCTGCCGAGCCACTCACGCGATCGTCATCACTGAACTCGAGCGTCACCCCGCTGCCGGGGATGGCCGGCGTCTCGGCATCGAGCGAGACCAGCCCCCACTGCGACCCAGCAAGCACATCTTCGCCCTGCGCACCCGCCAACGCCAGTGGGATCAACATCAGCGCCAGCGCGCTGAGAACAGCAAACGACCATACTGATTGCTTCATGATCCTCTCCTTGAACGGAAATTCAATGCCATGAGTAGACGTTATACGACCTTAATTGGTTCCATGATCGCCAGCACTGCTGCTGAACACGCATCAGCTCAATCGTCGTTTCGTCGACGGCTTCCGCGCATGAAGCAGACCGGCGCGGCTGAACAGGACGAGCAGCCCGAAATAGAATACGAAACGTAACGGCAGCGCTCTTGCCAACCTTGAGGATAAAAGATTGGTTTATCATAACTTACTATGTCATAAATTCAAAATCTCAGCAAATCGCCCTGGCCGGTTCGCTCAGCATCTTGTAGGAGGGTGCAAAACTTCAGGTTTCCACGGACACATGAAGCGCGGTATACTGCCCCTTGACCAGCACACCAGCGAGAAGCCCCATGCACAGCACTAGCCCAGTCAGCGCCGTCGCCGATGAGGTTTATCAGGTTCGCATCCCGCTGCCGTTCGCGCTCAACCGCGTGAATGCCTACCTGCTGCGCGGCTCAGACGGATGGACGATCGTTGACACCGGGCTGAACCTGCCGGAATGCCGCGCCGTGTGGCAGGCGGCCTTCGCTGCGCTCGCCATCGTCCCAGAAGCGATCGCGCAGATCGTGCTGACGCACATGCACCCCGATCATTACGGACTGGCCGGCTGGCTGCAGGCGCTGGCAGGAGGGCGGCCGCCGGTCTTCATGTCAGCGGGCGAAGCGCACGATGCGCAGATCATCTGGGTGCAGCGCGATGGCCGCGTCGGGCAGATGCTGGCGCTGATGCGCGCCTGCGGCGTGCCGGAGACGTATCACGAAGGCATCATCGCCGCGGGCGCGCGCATGGCCGAACTGACCGCGCCGCATCCAACGCGCGTCGAGATCCTCGCGCCGGGCGAGACGATCGCATTTGGCGGGCGTTCGTTCGCGATCCTACATGCGCCTGGCCACAGCGATGCGCAACTGCTCTTCTACGATGCCAGCGACCGGCTGCTGCTCTGCGGCGATCATGTCCTGATGAAGATCACGCCCAACATCGGCCTGTGGCCCGATACGCAGCCGCGCCCGCTCCAGCGCTACCTCGCTTCGCTGCGCGAACTGCGCGCCCTCGATGCGCGGCTGGCGCTGCCCGGTCATAAATCGCTGATCACTGATTGGCAGGGGCGCATCGACGAGCTGCTGGCCCATCATGATCACCGGCTGGCCGCGATGGAAGCGGCAGCTGCGCAAGCGCCAGACGGCGCGACCGTCTTCGAAATTAGCCGCGCCATCTTCGATTACGAGAAACTCACCCCTCACGAGATCCGCTTCGCGGTGGCCGAGACGCTGGCGCACCTCGAAGCCCTGCGCGAAGCGCATCGCCTGCAGCGCGACGAGGTG
>DAOTYT010000065.1:0-3584 GCA_034434615.1 Anaerolineae bacterium
AAAATTACAGCAATGCGGGGAACAGATGGGGAAGATGGGCTGAGTGAGCTTCAACCCATCCGTATTTAGGTTATGAGCCGCGTGTCAGTTGAATGGCAAAACGATACTCACCGACCCCCATACTGGCGTAGGGTTCGCCGCCCCAGTACCAGACCAGTGTCAGGTCTACCGCCTGCTCCGGCAGCAGATCGAACGGGGTTAAGCCTTCGGCGGGGTTACGGGGTCCGGGCGGTTCCGGTGCATAACCCAGCGCCAGCCAGATGTCATCCTGCGTGAAGGGCAGCGTTTCGGCACGCCCGTTGTAGATACGCAGATGAGTTGTAATCTGACCTTCCACATAAGTTACACTGACCAGCCGCACATCTACCCCGTCATAATGCAGGTCGAGCGGCGCAGTGGCAAATGAGAGAACAAAAGATACGCCGTTGCCAGCAGTATCGGTAATCACCCAGCGCCCGCCTTGCAGCGTATCGGGTACGATATAGCCAACCGAAGCCGTCAGCGCAGATAGCGCCGGGATTTCAGCAGGCAGCGCATCAAAATCGGTGTAAGTCATGGCGGTGCTGCTCGGCAGATAGATTTGCCCGCTGGTATCGACAAATTCCACCCGCCAGGTTGTGGTATCCAGCGCCTCCGCACCTGCCAGCACCTCATAATTCAGCAGCAAATACTGGCTGGCAGCAGGCAAATCGGGCTGGTCAGTGATGAGCTGCGCGTCTTGCAAGGTAACAGAAGCGTCACCTAATGGAAGCTGCTCCCCCACATCACCTTCCTGAAGGGTGATGTCCATGCCGATGATCTGCCCATCACGGGAGAGTTCCTGTTCCGGCGGATAGGTCGCTGTAATCAGTGTGCGCGTCGCCGTTGGCAGTCCATCGTCGTCCGTTTCGCCAATCAGCAGCAGCACCAGCCCCGGACTGACCTGCCGAAAGATACTCGTCTCGCTGCGGCGGACTTCACGCCGGTCATCGAACTCGAAACGCAGCACCGCGCCGGTGTTCATGGTCAGCAGGAAGGATGTGCCTGCGTCGATGTCGTCGAAGAAAGACTCGTTCTCCTCCGACCAGGGGATACCAATCACCGGACGCACCGACATGCCGTTGACAAAGGATGCAGTATCGGGATTGAGGTCAAAACGCCATTCAGAAGCCTGCACGCGGCGGCGCTGCACCACCCAGACACGCGGCGCATCGCCCTCCGGCAAAATGACCTGTAAATTGACCGGATACGCCACTTCACGTCCGCTGTCGCCGCCCCGAATGACATCATCCTGCGCTTCCAGCGCCAGCGGCGTGGGGGTCGGACTCACCAGCGGTGTCGGTGTGGGGCTGATCTCCGGTGTCGCATCCGTATCCGCTGAGGAGCGCCCACCCAGTAATCGGGTAAACATGAAGCCGAAGAACAGCAGCGCTGCCAGCCCGACTGCCAGCATGACTTTTGGAGAAGGCTTGCCAGAGGTAGGTCTGACCTCATCCTCCGGCGCATCCAGCACGACATTTTGCTGCGCCGCTTCCTGCACTCTACCGGGTGTCCGCGCCCAGCGCGACCCCACCGGGACGAGTGCGGCTTCGCCGTAGCGCTTAAGCAGTTCGGCAGCGACCTGGCGTTCGAGTTCGTCTGACCCCACTGCGCCTGCCGTGCGGACTTCGCGTTCATAAGCGGCTTTGTAGGCTCGCTGCCGATCCGTTGGTACCAGTTCCCACAGCGCATGAAGCTCACTCAGCGAGAGTCCGCGCAGTTCGTCGAGGGTGTGATAACGCAGCACGTCCATTATGAACCCCCTCCAATCACGCTGCCGCTGCCGCCCAGCGCTGCCTGTTTCCGCATGGCTTCGGTGTAGGCCGCATCGCCATCATCTGCTGGCGTTTCAACGGTGACATCCACCTGCGGCTCAACGGTGATGTCGGGTTCAACTTCGATCTGGGGACGCACCTCCAGCGGTGGCTGAACAGCCGTCTGCGGCACCGCCATCATGCCAAAGGCAGTGATTTCATTGGGTAACATCTGAGCGCTGTGTTCCAGCCGGTTAACTTCTTCGCGGGCGGTATCGTAGGACAGGTTGCCGTCGGAACGCACCTGCTCGACCAGCGCTATCCGTGTCTCGTCGGTCAATCTACCTTCCGGCGACGACTTGACTTCACGCACCACCTGTTCCGCCTGCGTGCCGGAAATGCCCAGGCGCAGCGCCTGATCCGCGTACAGCCCAAAACGAGATAGATCCTGCTGAATGGACGGTTTCTCATCGCCAATCGGCATGACCCCCATTGCTCGCGCCATGCGATCTGCTACCGTCAGATGATCCACACCACCAGCGGCAGGCTGCCCATTCTGCACACGTTCCACCTGCATCCCCCGGATGACATCGCCCATCACTCCAGCAACATCGCTGCCACCGGAGACCTTCAACTGCCCCAGCATGACCTGCATTTGCAGGCGTGCGACATTCGCCAGCGCCTCAGCGCTCGCTTCCAGCCGCGCTGCCACCTGGTCGAAGCGGCTCATGTCAGACCTGCCATCCTTTTCAATCATCGCCCCCAGCGTCGAGTGCGTGCCAGTGGAGGCTTTCAGCGCATCGGAGACGTGCTGCTCCATCTCTTCACTGTTCATCTCCGCCGCATAATCACTGCGATCCTGACGGCGGCGGGCATCGGATTTACCTTCTCCGCCTTCATTCATTGGTACGGACGCGACAGGTGTGAACATCCCGGTGCGCCGTGCTCGGGCGGGGGTGAAGCCGGAAACCATCTCACCGTTTTCATCCTCGAACCAATCGGCATCGTTTGACGGACGTGCGCCGCGTTTGCGCTTGGCGTCCTTCGGCAGCGTCCAGCTTTCGAGTGCTTCGCCGACTGCCGGAACCAGCATCGGACGCGCGACCAGCCGCCCGTATCCGTCGTACTCGGCTTTGGCGGGATCCCGGTCACTCAAGAGCGCTGCGCCGACCAGCGGTCCAGCGGCACGCCCAATGACCGGAAGGTTGCGTGCGACCTGCCGCGTTGCCGCGCCTTCGGTGAACTGCTCGGCAGCGTCCCCTAACGCTGTCCCGCGCACACCGGGCAAATGCGTTAAGGTGCGGGCAGCGCCGTTCAGACTGTTAAACCCACCGAACATCAAGCCTGCCGTCTGCGCCGTCGTCGCGCCGTTGTTGAGGGCATTCATGCCTGCCAGCGCACTCGACCCCATGCTGGTCGCCAATGATGCGCCGCCGGTTGCCGCCGCCGCTGCACCCGTGACGGCAGCCGAGGTGACCGAACCGGGCGAGAGCAGGACATTGCCCGATACCTGACCCATCGCGTTGAACAGCCGGTTGAAGCTGTTCCAGACCGCTTTGATGCCCGACCACAGCGTAATCACGATGAACACCAGGCAGATCATGCCGATACCGATAATCGCGGCGGCGCTGCCCGTCGCCGCGCCCGCCAGGAAGAAGCCGATCACCAGCGCCTGAATCAGGGCGATGATGGTAGTCTGGACGATCAGTTCGATCCACTGGTTGATGATATTGTGGGCGATGCTCTCGGTACGTTTGAAGAACGCGAACAGGATGGCGACCCCAAACGAGACGAAGGTGATGCCCATCGCAA
>DAOTYT010000066.1:0-6482 GCA_034434615.1 Anaerolineae bacterium
GGCATAATTAGGGTGAAAGGCCAGCCCCAGCAGCCCGCGCTCGGTGTATGTTCCCCGGAACACGTCGGGTGGCAGCAGGTTAGAGAGATCGATGAAAGGCTCCGCCAGCACCTCGCCATCCTGCAAGATCCAGATCGGGCCGGTCTGCTCAACGCCGAACAGACGGCCGCTGCCATCGCCAGCATGGGTAAGATAAAGAGGATTATCAAAGCCGGAAGCCACCACTGTCCACGTGTAGTTAGTATGCGGGGGCGGCGCCGCGCGCAGCGTGACCGGCTCGGCCGCCGCAGCCGGTTCCGCAATCGGCGTCAGCTCCAGTTCGATGATCGTTTCCTCGACGGAGAGCGCTGTCTCGGCCTCACTGCTCAGGGTCGGCTGGGCGGCCAAGATAAGCACGGCGACCAGCGCAGCGATGGCGATGAGTACGAGGAAAGACACAGCGAGACCGCAGCCGAGCAAGAACGCTACTGTCGTCCCATTTTCTTGTTGATCCATATCTCGCGTTTCCTGATTACGACTGGCATGCAATTTGCGAATTCTATCACTTGCGCTAAAATGAGGGTAAGATTCTGACTGTTTTTATCCCTGTGAGAGCAATCTCCCGTGTTCCAGAAATCGATCGCCAGCTTGGGGTTGACCGCAGTGGTCATTTTATCTGCCGCTGCCTGCGCCAGTGAGCCTGCGCCGACGGCCACGGCTGTCCCTACGCCTGCGCCGACGCCGGTCGCCAGCAACGCCGACTGGTCTCCGGTGATCCGGGAATTTGACGGGGTCGAGATGGTGCTGGTGCCATCGGGCTGCTTCATGATGGGCAACGACGATGGCCGCCGGGATGAACGTCCTGCCCATGAAATCTGCATCGAGCGCCCGTTCTGGCTCGACCGGTACGAGGTCACGAATGCCCAATACGGCAGCGAAGGGGCATTTGGCGGCGCCGACCGGCCGCGCGGCAATTTGACGTGGTTCGAAGCGCGCGATCACTGCGCGGCGCGCGGCGGCCGTCTGCCTACCGAGGCGGAATGGGAATTCGCTGCCCGCGGCCCGGATAGTTTGATCTACCCGTGGGGCGATACGCTCATTGCCGACAATCTGGTTTTCGATCAGAATTCGAACAACGAGCTGGCGCCCGTCGGCAGCCGTCCGGGCGGCGTCTCGTGGGTAGGAGCTTTCGATATGAGCGGCAACGCCTACGAATGGGTCAACAGCCTCTACCGACCCTACCCATTCGATCCGAACGACGGTCGCGAAGCAGCCGATAATGCGACCGATCAGCGCGTCTATCGCAGCGGCTGGGGCAGCTATATCGACTTCGGCGTCAGCGGCGCGATCCGCTTCCGCGGCGCGCCCGACTCGCGCGATTGGTTCCTCGGCTTTCGCTGCGCGCGCGATGCGGAGGCCTAATCGGTGAGGGGCCGCGTTCGGGCGGTTCTGTGGTTCGCCAGCGCCAGCGGCGCGCTGCTGCTGGCATTGGCCGCTGGCGATCTGCGGAGCGATCATCCCCTGCTGCTGCCGCTGGCTGTTCTGCTCGTCGCTTTGACGGTCGCCTCTGCAGCGCTGGCGCCGGCTCGCGCTGCGCTCGCCGCTCTCGCGCGCTGGCTGCGCGCCCGCCCAATCCTCTACTGGTTGAGCATTTTGCTCACTTTCATCATCGGGGTGAGCTACTGGCTCGTCAACTGGCAGCCGACCAACGGCCGGCCGTTAACGGCCGTCGAAGGCGCTTATTTGTTCGGCCTGCTGTGGCTGCTGTTTTACCTGCTCTTCTATGACATCGACTCTGCGCAAGTTCGCGCGATGGGCGCGCGGCTGAGCAGCAGCCGGCTCTCCGGTGTCATGGTCACCCTGACCACAATAACTATCCTATTCTTCCTGGCAGAAGCGTACCTGCGCATCTTCTACATCACGACCGATGGTTACGGCTTCACCGCCATGAATTATCACTGGTACGTGAACTTCTACTGGGGGCAGTACAATTCGGCCGGTTATCGCGATTATGAGCCGCAGCCAGATGCACCCGGCCTGACGCGCATCGCCATCGTCGGCGATTCGTTCGCGATGGGGCATGGCATTAACGACATCGACGATACTTTCCCCCAGCTCTTGCAGCGGGCGCTCGGCGACGGTTACGACGTCAATGTGATCGCGCAGTCGGGTTGGGATACAGACATCCAGCTCTTTATGATCCAGTCTTATCCGTACCGGCCTGATATCGTTGTGCTGTCGTATTACCTCAACGATATCGATTACCTGCTCGAGGATGCTGGTTTGCACCCCGACAGCCGGTTCTCGTTTCCCGAAAACCCGCTGCTGGCGTGGTTTATCCTCAATTATTTCGTGCCCAACTATCTCTACTACAACCTGCTGCAATTTACATCAGTAGATCGAACCTCCAACCATCTGCTCGATCTGGTCAATGCGCATCTTGACGAGCGCTTCTGGCCCGCGCACGCGCAGCATCTGTTCGAGATCATCGACTGGGCGCAGCGCAGTGAGGTGCAGCTTATCCTGCTGTTATGGCCGCACATCACCGCGCTTGAAGCATCGCAGCCGGCGCTGGAGCAGGTGGGCGGGTTGTTCCGCGAGCACAATGTGCCGGTGGTCGATATGACGGCGCCGCTGGCGGCTAACCCAGGGCCGGGCCTGATCGTCAACCGGTTCGATACGCATCCGGGGTTAGATGCACAGCGGCTGGCAGCTCAGGCGCTGTACGACGCGCTCGCCCAACAAGTGCTTGCCGCGGAGTCATAAAGCGCGCGCCCAATCGCGATTGAGCGCGCGCATAGCCTACTCACTGAAAAGGCCGCGGCTCATGGATAAAAGCCGCGCGTCAGCAGCGCATCGGCGACGCGGTTGATAGCGAGAAGCTGCGCGGCTGTGCGCATGTCGACGCTGTACTCTTCGGCGCTGTGTTCGGTGGCATTATAGGCGCGCACCAACGCCCGCTGCAGCTGGCGGTACACCTCGTCTTCATCCCACGAAAACGCCTGCAGATCTTGCACCCACTCGAAATAGGAGACGATCACGCCACCGGCGTTGGCCAGGATATCGGGGACGACCGTGACGCCGCGCGCGTTGAGGATGTCATCGGCTTCGGGCGTGGTGGGGCCGTTCGCGCCTTCGACGATCATGCGCGCCTGCACCCGATCGGCATTCGCCGGGGTGATCTGTCCTTCCATCGCCGCCGGGATCAAGACTTCGCACGGCAGCGTGAGCAGTTCGCCGTTGGTTACGGCATCGCCTTCATCGTAATTGTTCAGGCTGCCGCCGTGCGCCAAGTGCGCGCGCAGCGCCGGGATATCGAGGCCCTTCGGATTATAGATGCCGCCGCTGACATCGCTGACGGCGACAATTTTGTAGCCGAGCGAGTGCGCATAGCTGGCCGCGTTGGCGCCGACGTTGCCGAAGCCCTGAATGACCAGCCGGATATCGCCAAGCGTGATATTGCCCCAACGCTTGAGCGCTTCGTTCATGACGAGGATGACGCCGCGGCCGGTCGCCTCGTTGCGGCCTAAGCTGCCACCAATGTTGAGCGGTTTGCCGGTGACGATCGCTGGCACCGAGTAGCCGACGGTCATGCTGTAAGTATCCATAATCCACGCCATCACCTGCGCATTGGTGCCCATATCCGGCGCAGGGATATCGGAGTGCGGGCTGAGGATCGGGATCAGTTCAGCGGTGTAGCGGCGCGTCAAGGCCTCCAGCTCGCGGGGGCTAAGCGTCTTGGGATCGACAACCACCCCGCCCTTCGCGCCGCCGTAAGGGATGCCGGCCAGCGCGCACTTCCACGTCATCCACATGGCCAGTGCGCGTACCTCGTCCAGCGTCACGGCTAAATTATAGCGGATGCCGCCTTTTGAGGGACCAAGCACTGTGCTGTGATGCACGCGGTAACCGGTGAACATCTCGATTTTGCCGTTATCGCGTTTGACTGGGAAATTGACGGTAAATTCGCGCCGAGGGTAGCGCATGAACTCGACCACATCATCGGAGAGGTCGAGATAGCGCACAGCGCGGTCATACTGGGCGAGTGCGGTCCCAAAAGCTGAAGATTCGTGCTCCGCATGCGAAGCGTTATAAGCGACCACCATAAATTTCGATCTCCCTGTGCCGGCCCAAAGCCGACGCTGTTCAAATGGACTAAGTCAATTCTATATGCGAGTATACTCGAAAAAAAGACGTGAAGAAGTAAAAAACAGCATGATATGTGCATAATGCATATGATTATGCCTTTTAAGTCTATGCACTATGCATAACACCCGATGAGCGATCAAGTTGCGCGGGAACCAACGGATCCATAAAACGCAGCGAGCAGCCGGCTTGCAAGTTTGGCCATCGATGTACGGCTGTCGCTGTCAAGGCCTTTTCCTGCAGGCGCCGCGTAGATCTGCTGGCTGCTAGCTCACGGCGTGGCTCAGCTTCAAATAGGGCAGCAGGTAACGTCCGGTATGGCTTTCGGGGACTAGAGCGACTTCCTCTGGCGTGCCCGTGGCGATCACCCAGCCGCCGGCGTCGCCGCCTTCCGGGCCAAGATCGATGATCCAATCTGCCACTTTGATGATATCGAGGTTGTGTTCGATCACCAGCACGGTGTTGCCGTGATCGACGAGCTGCTGCAGGACGGCGATCAACCGTTTGACATCGGCGGCATGCAGCCCGGTCGAAGGCTCATCGAGGATGTACAGCGTTTGGCCGGTGGCGCGCCGCGACAGCTCGCGGCTCAGCTTGATGCGCTGCGCTTCGCCGCCGCTGAGCGTAGTCGCCGGCTGGCCGATCTTGATATAGCCGAGGCCAACTTCATCAAGCGTCCTTAGTTTGTTGGCGATCGCCGGGATATTGGCGAAGAACGCCAACCCCTCGCTCACAGTCAGATTGAGGACATCAGCGATGTTCTTGCCCTTGTAGCGCACTTGAAGCGTCTCGCGGTTGTAACGCGCGCCGTGGCACACGTCGCAGGTCACATAGACATCAGGCAGGAACTGCATCTCGATCTGAAGCTGGCCCTGCCCTTCGCATTTCTCGCAGCGGCCGCCTTTGACGTTGAAGCTGTAGCGCCCTGCGCTGTAGCCGCGCACTTTGCTCTCGGGCAGCTCGGCGAACAGCGCACGAATGGCATCGAACATTTTCGTGTACGTGCCGGGGTTGCTGCGCGGCGTGCGCCCGATCGGGCTTTGATCGATGTTGATGATTTTATCGATGTGCTCCAGGCCCTCGATGCGGTCATGCGCGCCCGGCCGCTCGCGCGCGCCGTTGAGCACCTGCGCGATGCGTTTGTAAAGGATGTCAACCATCAGGGTCGATTTGCCGCTGCCGCTCACGCCGGTGATGCAGACGAGCTTGCCGAGCGGGAACTCTACATCGATGTTCTTCAAATTGTTCTCGCGCGCGCCGCGCACGATGATGGACGCGCCGCTGCCCGCTCGGCGAGCGGGCGGCAGCTCGATGCGCAGGCGGCCAGCGAGGTAAGCGCCGGTCAGGCTTTCCTCAACCTGCATCACCTGTTCCGGCGTGCCAGCCGCCACCACCTGCCCCCCATGTTCGCCCGCGCCTGGGCCGAGATCGATCAGCCAATCGGCGCGGCGCATGGTCTCTTCATCATGCTCGACGACCAGCAGGGTGTTACCCAGATCGCGCAGTTCCATCAGCGTCTGGATCAGTTTGCCGTTGTCGCGCTGGTGCAGGCCGATCGAGGGTTCATCAAGCACATAGAGCACGCCGGTCAAACGGCTGCCGATTTGAGTGGCGAGGCGAATGCGCTGCGCCTCGCCGCCGCTGAGCGAGCCGGCTGAACGCGCCAGGTTGAGATAATCGAGGCCGACGTTGTTCAAAAAGCTGACGCGCGCCTCGATCTCATTCAGGATTTGGTGCGCGATCTGCTGGTCGCGCTCGCTGAGCAGCGCCGGGCGGCCGCGACGCCCTCGCAAATCAGCGATCCAGCCTTCGAGCTGGCTGATCGGCATGGCAACCACTGCGCTGATCGACCTGCCGGCGACCGTGACCGCCAGCGCTTCTGGGCGCAGGCGTTGGCCGCCGCACGTCGTGCACGGCACCTGCGCCATGTACAGCTCGATCTTCTCGCGAATGTAATCCGACTCCGTATCGCGATAACGACGCATCAGGTTCGGGATAATGCCCTCGAAGCTCGTCATGTATTCGCGCGACATACCCGCGTTGTTCGTATAACGCACCTTGACACGCTGGCCGTTTGTGCCATACAGAAAGACGTTCTGCTGCTCAGGCGTCAGCGAGCGCCACGGTTCGTCAAGCGGCACATTGAACGCCTGCGCGACCGAGCGCATGACGTTCCACGTCCACCCGTTGGGATCATCGACGCTCCAGCCGTTGGCCTCGATCGCTCCTTCGCGGATGCTTAAATCGGGGTTGGGCACCAGCAGCGTTGGATCCATCTCAAGCCGAAACCCAAGCCCCTGACAATCCGGGCAGGCGCCTTTTGGCGTATTAAAACTGAAAGTGCGCGGCTCCAGTTC
>DAOTYT010000067.1:0-1603 GCA_034434615.1 Anaerolineae bacterium
GCAGTGCATCGATATCGACCGTCCAAAAAACCAGATCGCGCCGCACCCAGCCAAAGCCTTGGTTGTATGCGATCATGACCCACGTACCACCAAAGTTACGGCTGAGCGGGATGACGCGGTTCCCCTCGACTAAGCGGCCGACTGGGGTATAGGTCTCCCCTGGCCCGCCGCGCACATAAATATCAGGCCGAATGACGACGCTTACAGAAGGCGTGGGCGATGGCACAGCCTCCTGCCCGGCAGCAGGTAAACCCACCAGCATGCAGATGGATATCAGAAGTGCGCGCGCCACAAACCGAAAACTCACAGAACGCCCCACCTCATGCGCTTCGACGGCGCCAACAGAGGATGAGCGATCATCTTAGCATGAACTACCCGCAACGGCCAGAGACCTAAGCGACTCTAATCGATAATGTAATTGACGACGGGGTCAATCGGAGCGCCGTTGAGAAAGAAGCGCGCCGACCAGTTCCCGCGAATGAAGTCAACATCAAATTGGTCAACATAAAACCAAATACAGAAGTCGGGGTCATCACGCGGGATGGTGTATGAATCGCTGGTATAGATCGGCGTGCCCTCATACGTCCATAAAGCGTACACGCTCGCACCTGCGCGCGCATTGAGCATCCGCGCGGTGATGTAGACACGATCGGAATTGACTGAAAAGATAGTCGTCGTCCCGTCGGCACAGCCATCGCTGGCGCGAACGCGCGCCGCCGTCGCGATGTCGACAAACTGGTTAATACCGGTTTCGAGCGGATCTTGCCCGGGCAGAGGCGTGGCGATCAAAGCCGAGATTTGCCCGGGGTCTGCATTGAAACCAGGCGTAACGGGGCCAGAACGCTCGACGATCTGCTGGGTTGGCGGGATGGCAGCGCGCAAAGTGGCGGCGAGCTGCTGGTTGATGCCCTCCATGCTAAAGACATAGGTGGATGCAGCTTCAGCAGTCGCCATCACCTCGGTCGCGCGGCCTTGATAGGCGATCGCGACGGCCGTGCTGCTTTCAACGAATTCAGTCGCTTCAGCTTGCAAAGTCGCGCTCGTCTCGGCGCTGCCGAAAACGCTGCAAGCAGTAAGGGCGAGAAAAGCACCTGGCAAAAACCACTTTAGGTTGAAACGTTTCATGAAACTCCTTCTTCGGGATCTGCATTCTTGCTCGCACTAAAACGCGGCGCCTCGCGCTTGCAAGTCACCTTGCGCGAGGCCTAATTGACTGCTACAATGTGCATCATGAGCGCCCCCATAGCTCAGCGGATAGAGTGTTGCCCTCCGGAGGCAAAGGCGCAGGTTCGAGTCCTGCTGGGGGCACTTGTAGACACCTGAAGCGAACATCTAGTCTTGGGGCTGGGTGTTTTCGTTTCCGTCGCAGACGACCGCCCGTTCATCGCGCCACCAGCCCCGTTTCTGAGGCTGTGCAGGTAGGTGAAGGGCGGGTGCAGTTCCACGCGTATGATCTTCCCTGCCTCACAGGGCTTACGCATGAAGGTTTGTTACAAATCGAAGGCGAAAATCATCGTCGAGAGCGGCTTTGAAGCGTTTGCCTTTGAGAGAGCCTTTGGACTTATCCTGTTTGAGCAGGCTGAGGGCAATCGTGCGGATCAGG
>DAOTYT010000068.1:0-7466 GCA_034434615.1 Anaerolineae bacterium
TCCGTATCCCAACTGACATCGGCCGGCGTCAGGCCCGGTTCGATAGCGGCCGAATAGGTGACCGCCTTGACCGTGCTGCCGGGCTGGCGCGGCGCGATCGTCACGTTGACGCGCCCGTCAATGGCCTCGTTGTTGTAATCGACGCTGCCGACCATGGCCATGATCTCGCCCGTGATTGGCTGCAAGACGAGGACAGCGGCATTCGAGACTCGGTTGGCTGCCAGCCCGGCCACCTGTTCACGCGCGATGCGCTGGGCCAGATCGTGGATCTGAAGATCAACCGTCGTGTAGACGCGCAGGCCGCCGCGCGCGATCTGTTCCGGCGAGTAGCCGATCTCGGACATGAGCGTTTCAAGTTCTTGCCGCGCATACACGGTGAAATGCGGCGCGCGCAGCGGCGCCTCGGGCGGCACGATCGAGTAGCCCTCGCGCAGGGCTTCGTTGCGCTGTTCGTTGGTGATGAAGCCCACCTGCACCATCCGGTCAAGCACCAGCCGCCAGCGCGCTTCGACAGCCTGCTGAATGCGCGGGTCTTGGTTGAACGGGTCGAGGTTGGCGGGGGCTTGCGGCAGCCCAGCCAGCAGCGCCGCCTCGCCCAAAGTCAGTTCGCCCACGCTTTTGTTGAAGAAGGTCTGCGCGGCGGCTTCGGCCCCATAGGCGAGATTTCCGTAGTAAATCTCATTGAGATACAGCGCCAGCACATCCTCAGCGCTCATGCGCTGGCGCAGCAGGAAGGCGAGCAGGATTTCCTCGATTTTGCGCTGAACGCTGCGTTCAGCGCGATAATCGAAGTCGAACAAGACGTTGCGAACGAGCTGCTGCGTGATCGTGCTGCCGCCGGTGCTGCCTTCGGCCAGCCCGATGAACTGCAAGAATGCGCGCAAAGTCGCTTGAACCTCAAACCCGGGGTTGGTGAAAAACGTATCGTCCTCGATCGCGATCGTGGCGAGGATCAATTCCCGCGGGAACTGGTCGTAGCTCACATTGACGCGGCGGCCTTCACTGAACGCCTCAAACAGCAGCGTGCCGTTGCGATCGTAGAAGAACGTGCTTTGAAAGTTGTCATAAGTCTCGACACGGTCAACCTGCTCCTGCAAGCTGGCTTCGAGGCGCGCTCCCAGCGTCGCCGTCAAGAATAAGGCGACCAACGTCAACCCGCCGCAGAATGTGGCCATCAATCCTGCGAACACCATAAAACAGCCCGGCGTACAGCCGAGGATGCGGCGCGGGCGCTTCGGGCGCTGCGGCAGCCCGGGCCGGCCGGGCATGCCTGGCCTTGAGCCTGGCACACCACCGGCCGGTTGGGTGTATTGGGGGGGCGGCGGCATCGGCTGGGTAAACTGCGGCCCCGGGATCGCGGGGGGCTGCGCCGAATGCTGCGGCGGCCGGTAGGCGGCGTGCTGCTCTCCGGGCACATGCACCATCGTGTGTTGAAAAGGCACAATATGCGGCACCGTTTGTCCGCTGTCTATCGCTGGTGGCTGACTGGACACCCTCTGCCCGCGACCGGTTTCAAAGTCTGGGTTTGGATCAAGGCCGCCGCTGCCCGGCAGCGTTCGCTTGGCGTCGAAATCATCCTCTGCCAGCGGCGCCGCTTGTTCCTGCGTTTGAATGGGCATCGTCGGCAGGTCATGGATGTCCGGCGCTGTGACGGGCGAGTCGGTCGGCGTCTCCAACACTGGGCGCGCCTGCGCATCAAGGATCAAAGGTTCCGTGTCATCACCTGCATCGTCATCAGAAAGCGGTTCGAGTTCAGGTGGCAGCGGTTTATCTTCGGGCATTCATTAAGCTCCCCTGTTTGAGCATGTTAGATCATTGTAGCAGAGTCGCTCGTCTGCATACATGGCGTGTGCCCGACGGCTGCGGGGCGATCGCGTTGGTTTACCGTCAGGAAGCCCGCGCGCTTGCCCTGCGCGATCGGCCGAAGCCGCATGCAGATACCGGCAGATACGCTATACTGGAGTAGTGATGAAACAGGCTTTAAGGACAGTGTGTTGAGGGTGTCAGCGGGTGATGGGCGATAACGGCATCCCTTATCCATCGGGGGCAGCGCGCAGCTTGCTGCGTCTTCCCTTGCTGCTCTATCGGCTGGGGCTGGGCGGGCTGGCCAACGCCGCCCACATCCTCATCTTGACGACGCAGGGCCGCACCACTGGCCTGCCGCGCCATACCCCGATCGAATATCGCCAGCATGGAAGCAAAGTTTACGTGATCTCTGCATGGGGGACGCAGCCGCACTGGGTGCGCAACCTGCTCGCGAACCCGCAGGTCACGATTCAGACGGGACGTCGTCGCTTCAGCGCGCGGGCTGAATTGGTCGCTAATCCTGGCGAAGCGCTGCGCGTTCTGCATCTCTTTCGCCGCCGTGCGCCCGTCATCTACGATGCGCTGATCGCGCGGATGAGCGCGCGCGAGAAGGTCGACGCGCGAACCATGCCAGAAGTGACCGATCGCTTCACTATCGTGCGTTTCTTGCCCATGCCTGATGCAGGCGCGCCGGCCCCCCTGCCCATGAATTTGATCTGGGTGTGGCCTGCGCTGCTGCTCGCTGGAACTGCGGTGACCGTGCTGGTCACGCTGGCGCGAACGCGGCGTGCCGATAGTGAGTAGGCGCCCCAGCCGGCCATCAGGTTGATGATTGAAATCACGAAACACTGAACTTTTGCCCAAATGAGCGCATCATCGCCATCCCCCGAGCTTGAACCCAGGCCGGCGAACCGGTTTATGGGCATGTTCCACAACCTTCGCCGCATCTGGCAGCTTCACCCGCCGCTCGTGCTCGCCGTCAGGGCATCGCGCGAGCACTGTCTGCAAACGCTGATCGCTGCGTCTCGTCCCAGTCAGCAGCGCTTGCATTTGCGCAGCCTGTTCGTTGAAGGCCGGCGCTATTATCTTTACGCGACAGCAAAAGGTTTCACCCTGACAACCGATACGCGGCCGCTTTGGGGAGGGCAGCGGCGCAAGCGCACACGGGCGGCCGCGATTGGCATTGGAGAACTCATCAGCTTGGCCGATGAAACGGCGACGCTGGTCAAGATGCATGCGCGCATGCGGCTGCCGGCAGCGCTCGCCGCTTTGCTGATGCCGCTGTTCATCAGTTCGATCGTCGTCTTTCTACCGTGGCAGCCGCCGGTGATCGCGCTGCTCGTCACGCTGCTGTTCGGCCTCGCGGCGCTCAGCTATCGCTTTGAGGCGGCTTATCAAGCTAACGAACTGTTTTTCTTTGTACAAAAATCACTGGCCGATCTGCCGCTGGCCAGCCTGCCAGAGCTGCAAGCGGCCGCGCCGGACGTCCTTGTGCACGCCAAAGAGTTCGATTTTTGGCAGCAGTGGGAAATCTTTTTTGACGAACAAACGCAGGCCGGCAGCTCCTCTGATGGGCCGCCGGTCTGAGTTAGCGCTGGGTGCGCTCAGCGCGCCAGCGGCAGGTTGAACGTCTCGGCGACCGCCGGATACCAAACCTCGCCTCGTGCCACGTTCAAGCCCTTGGCAAGCGCCTGGTCTGCCTCAGCTGCGGCCTGCCAACCCTGATCGGCAATCCGCAAGATGTAACGCAGGGTCGCGTTCGAAAGCGCGAAGCTCGATGTGCGCGGCACTGCGCCCGGCATATTGGCCACGCCGTAGTGCAGCACCCCATCGACGAAATAAGTGGGGGCGCTGTGCGTAGTGGGGCGCGTCGTTTCGACGCATCCGCCCTGATCGACGGCGACATCGACGATCACGCTGTTCTGGGGCATCAGCTTAAGCATCGCGCGTGAGACGATGCGTGGGGCGCGCGCACCCGGAATCAGGACTGCGCCGATGACCGCATCGGCAGTGGCCAACGCTTCGGTCACGCTCGCTTCGTTCGAGTAAAGCGTGGTCAAGCGGCCGTGCAGTACTTCATCGAGATAGCGCAGCCGCTCGGTATTCAAGTCGAGCAGCGTGACGTTAGCGCCCATGCCGATCGCGACCTGCGTCGCGTTGGTGCCCACCGTGCCAGCGCCGATGATCACGACATGGGCCGGGCGGGTGCCCGGAACGCCGCCCATCAAGATGCCGCGGCCGCCTTCAGGTTTCTGCAGATACTGCGCGACAATTTGTGTCGCCATGCGGCCTGCGACTTCACTCATCGGCTGCAGCAGGGGCAGGTTGCCGTCGGGCGTTTCGACCGTTTCGTAGGCGATCGCGGTCACCCCGCTGTTGAGCAGGGCACGGGTGAGATCCTCACTGGCAGCCAAATGCAGGTACGTGAATAGGATCAGGTCTTCGCGCAGAAAGCGGTACTCCGATGCCAGGGGTTCTTTCACTTTAACGATCATCTCCGCGCGCGACCAAACTTCTTCGGCGGTGCTGACGATCTCAGCGCCGGCCGCTGCATATTCTTCATCGGTAAATGCACTGCCGAGACCGGCGCCCGCTTCAACGAGCACACGGTGCCGCCGTTTGCTCAGCTCGAGGACGCCGCCGGGCGGCAGCGCCACGCGATATTCGTTGTCCTGTATTTCTTTCGGCACGCCAATGATCATCTGCTCACCTCGCATTGATGCTGAACGCTGTCTTTATTCTACACTCTGCATGAAAGCGGCGCAGAAAAATTGGACAAAATGTTCAATGGCGGTTTTAAAACTCCCGGCCTCTTGGGTTGCGCTTGCTTAGAAAAAAGTTAATATCATCCCTAAATGATTGTATATCGGTTTCTTCACCATTTCGGGGGCGTGGTTTGAACAGAATACGCTTGCTGCTGATTGCGCTCGTCTGCGCGCTTCCCATCGTCCTCGGCGCGATGCAGGTGGAAATGGGGCGTCGCCTGGAAATTACCGGGGTTAATGCGACGGATTTGCCGACCCTAACGATTACGGCCAACGTTTATGACCCGCTTGGGCTGCCTATCCGTGGCTTAACTGTCGATGACTTCGCCGTCGATGCCGATTTTGGCTTTCCTGCGCGCATCGTCCGTGTGCAAAACGTGACGGCCGAGGAAGTGCCCTTCGCCGCGGTTCTGGTGATTGATGTCAGCGATAGCATGTTTGGCGCTCCACTGCAGCGCGCGCGTGAAGCAGCGGCGGCGTTCGTCGATATCGTCGAAGAACGCGACCCTGTCGCCCTGATCGCATTTGGCACGCGCGTCGAACTGGTGCAGGATTTCACCACCGACTCTGACCTGCTGTTAGCGGCTATTGACTCGCTGACCAATGCCGGCCAAACGGCACTGTACCAGGCGGCATATGAGGGCATCGACCTGGCCGCGAACGCGCCCGAACCCCGGCGCGTGATGATCTTGCTCAGCGATGGCGCCGAGTTCGGCGGGTTAAGCCGTGTGACGCCGGAAGAGGTGTTTCAACATGCGCTCGAGCGCGGGGTGACGGTCTATACGATCGGCCTCGGATTCGGCGCTGATCGCAGTTTTCTTGAACAGTTGGCCGAGGTCACTTTCGCCCGCTTCTACGAGTCCCCCACGCCTGACGAGTTGCTGCGCATCTACACAGAACTGGCGGAGACCCTGCGCAGTCAGTATGTCATTACCCTTGAAGTGCAGGTGCCGCTTGATGGCACCGAATATGCGCTTGGATTGGGGCTTAGCGGCGATGATGCGGCAGCGGTCACGCGCTTCCGCGCCCCGATCCCAATCCCGATCGTGCGGCTGCCGGAATTCCCTGAAGCCGAGATCGCTGCCTCTTTTCCCCTTGAGTTTGAGGTGCTGGCCGACGACCCGCTCATGAGTGTGACCGTCATCGTGACGGATGCTGCGGGAGGGGTCATCGCCGAGGCAGCGCTCGACCCTGCGCGCCCTCAGTACCTGATCGACCCTGAACAGTTCCCGCCGGGCCGCTATGGCCTCGCCGTCACAGCGACCGATGCTGATGGGGATCGGGGCAGTGCCGCGGCTGAGTTCGTCGTCGCGGCTTTGCCATCGACGATCACGATCGATCCCGATTTAGCTGCCTTGGGAGCGCTGCGCGAACCGGTGCAGGTTCGAATCGGGTCAGTTGGTCAGACGCCGATCGCCAGCGCAGAGTTTCGCGCCGAAGGCCCCGGTTTTCCTGAAGGCGCATTCTTCCCCCTCGATCTGAGCGAGGGGCTGGCGCTGCTGCCGCAGATCTTATCGGCGGGGACAAACCGTTTGACCGTGCGCGCTGTGAACGAAGCTGGGGTGACCAGTACAGCCGAGTTTCCCTTCACGGTGGCTGCGCTGCCGCCGCGCGTGACCGTCGACGGCATCGTCGACGGCCAGCGCATCGAAACGCCGACTCGGATCGTCGCCAGCGCGATCGGCCAGACGGAGACATTCGCCTTCACGGCGCGCGCCGGGCAGGCGGCGCTGCCGGGCATCGATGGGACGTTCGAAATCGACCCGCAGGTTCTGCCGCCTGGCCCGCTGCGCGTCTCGATTTCTGCGACCGATGCCAACGGCCAGTCCGGCACCATCGCCGTGGATGTGGAGATCGCTGCGCTGCCGCCCCTCATCACGGTAGAGGGGTTGCAAAGCGGCGAAACCATCACCGAAGACCGTGAAGTTCGCCTGGTCATCGAGTCGCAGACGCCGGTCACGTCTGTCCAGCTCGCGATCGATGATGGCGAAGTGGAGGTTCAGCGGCGCCCGCCCTTCGGGACGACTTTGCGCGTGCTCGAGCTGCTGACCGGTCGCCATACCCTGACGATCACCGCCGAGAATGAAGCTGGCCAGCGGCGAACCGTGACCCTGAACTTCATGGTCGCGGAGAGCGTCGCGCTGACCGCGACCGCCCTCGCCCCGACGCCGACCTTCACAGCCACCTTCACGCCATCTCCTTCACCCACGATCTCACCGACGCCGACGCCGACGATCGATCGCGACGCGACCGGCACCGCCCAGGCTGCCATCGAGCTGGAGATCACCCAGGCTGCCGAGACGCGCAGCGCACAGCTCACCGCGACGGCGGGGACGGCGACAAGCATCTTCCAGCTGACGCAGGTCGCCGCTGAGATCGGTACCGCCGTCCGCCTGCTTGAGACGGCAAGCGCGCAGACGCAGGCCGCTGTGCAGAATGCCACGCAAGTCGCGGCCGTCATTCAGACGCAAGCGGCCGGGCTGACGCAGACCGTTGAGGCGCGCGAGGCGGAACTCGCCTTCATCGCGGAGCAGACCGCGGCTGCCGGCCTTGCGCAGACAGCGACAGCGACGGCGGTCGAAGCGACGCAGGCGGCAGGGACGGCGACGGCCGTGCAGGTGACGCGCGAGGCAGTGATCGCCGGGCAGACGGCGACAGCGACGGCGGTCGAAGCGACGCAGGCGGTAGGGACGGCGACGGCCGTGCAGGTGACGCGCGAGGCAGTGATCGCCGGGCAGACAGCGACAGCGACGGCGGTCGAAGCGACGCAGGCGGCAGGGACGGCGACGGCCGTGCAGGTGACGCGCGAGGCGGTGATCGCCGGGCAGACAGCGACAGCGACGGCGGTCGAAGCGACGCAGATGGCAGGGACGGCGACGGCCGTGCAGGTGACGC
>DAOTYT010000069.1:0-2427 GCA_034434615.1 Anaerolineae bacterium
TGGAATATGCGCTCAATCCCCGCACCCGGCAGCGCTACAACTGGGGCGGCGCGCCGCGCTTCAGTCGTAAGACCAGAGGCGAACGCGGTTTTCAATCTATCGTCTCGGATGACAGCAAGCAGCGTGGGCGTGCCGAATCGCGCTGGGTATCGGACATGGGGGTACGCGAACAGGTCGTCGAGGAGCGCCCATCGTATGACAAAGAGACCGGGGCGTTCACGGGAACTTCGACCTACGAGCGTCCTTATGAAGAAGCGCCCGGCATTTCGCCGCTGCTGGTGGCGGAAGTGCTGGATCATGCCATCTTCTTCAGCTTAGGCGATCTGGGCAAGGCGCTGCCGCAGTACGAAGAAATCGCGCTGCCGGTGGAGATGGATGCCGACACCTACGAGCAGTATGACCGCACCCGCCAGCAGCTGAAGGACTACCTGATAGCGCGGCGCTGGGAAGGCGATACCACGTTCAGGGGCGCATACCTGCAATGGGCGATGGGCTGGGTGAACGCGGCGCACCGTCCGCATGAAGTCATCCACAATCTCAAACATCCCATCACCGGCGAGAAGCTGCCGCACGTCGTCACCAGCATTCCGTCTTACGGCGAAGACCGCATCTTTGCCAAAGAGCAGGCGATGATCGACCTGGTGCGTTCCGAACTGGAACAGAACCGTCCGTGTGTCATCTACATCCGACAGACTTCCACCCGCGACATCCAGCCGCGTATCGAGAGCCTGATCCGGCAGCATGTGCCGCTTGCCCGAACCTTCATCCTAAAGAACACGGTCGAAGCTGAACGGCGTGAAGCAGTCATCGAGGCGGAAGTGGCGAAGGGCACGAACGTCGTCATCTCAAACCCCGAACTGGTCAAAACCGGATTGGATCTCGTGTTCGCCCCCACGCTCATCTTCTACGAAATCACTTTCAATTTGGGGACGATGATGCAGGCAGCCGGACGGTCTTACCGCCTCAATCAGACGCACACCCACTGCAAAACGTATTACCTGTTTGCCGAAGGCACGATGGAGCAGACAGCCGTGCAGCTCATGAGCCGCAAACAGCGTGCCGCCAAGCTATTGACCGGGGACATCGGGCTGACCGGGTTGGACGCACTGACCGAAGGCGAGGGTGGGTTTGAGGAGGCTTTACTCGAAGCCATCGGGCGCGACGAGGCGCTCCTTGATCCATCTGAACTGTTCAGGAAGTCGGAAGCGCAGGGCGAGATTGACAGCGAGGACGCTGCCTACTGGAACGTCGAACTGACTGAACCGGAGGGTGAAGCACTGGCCGCCGAGGATGCTGCTTCGGTTCTACAGATTGAACTTCAACCCGCGTTGGAAAGCGATCCCCTCATTTGGGAAGCCATCCGACTTGGTGGCGTGGTTGCTGAAATCGAGCGCCAGCCGCTTGAGTTGAACCGGGCAGGCGAACAAGTTCTGCATACTCCCGTCACGGAGGCGATTATCCGCTATCTCGACGGCGTACACATCATCGCTGACGAACAGACACTATCCACGCTGCGTGCGGAGCTGCTCAGTCTGCTGCAAGCAGGTTCAGCGCGTCTGCGGGATTGGCTGCGGGAGAACCGTGTCGTCTTCCCCGGCTGTGAGGCAGAAGTCGCTGCCCACATCATCCGTCTGGCGCAGGGGACCAACCGCGATCCCGTCAACGTCATCCCACTGCGTCCCGCTGCGGTCAGCGCAAAGTCGAGAAAATCCGCCGCTTCCAAGACGCGCAGGCTCGACCTGCTGGCAGCGCCGGATGATGCGCCAGAGCCACAGCACCAGCGCCAGCATCGTGAACAGGTGGATGAAACCGCGCCGCTGCAATTGGCGTTGTTCTAAGGGGGTGCGCCCATGCATCCCGATACGCTGGCGTTTCTGAATGTCCTCTACGAACGCTGTGGGTCGGTGCGTTCATCTGCTCGTCTGACGTTCACCGTGATTCACCCCACCAGCCAACAACCCACGCCGTCCCGACACATCCCACTGGATAACCGTGCAGCCCTGCTCGACACGCTGCAAAGGCTGTCGGACACGAATCAGATGGGCTGGGGCGCATACTTCGCAGTGGGACTGCGACAGCCGGGATTGGGGCGTTGGCAGCGCGGCGGCGCGGCGGAAGTGGTCGCGCTGCCCGCGTTTTACGCTGACATCGACGACTCGACGGATGCGGCGCTCATCAAGCTGCGCGGCGCTCGGCTGCCGCCTTCGGTGATTGTCCATTCCGGCGGCGGTTATCACGCTTACTGGCTGCTGGAAGAGCCGACCACCGATGTGAACACCGCGCGGCAGGTCTTACAGGGACTGGCTCGAACCTTTGGCGGCGATGGGTTGTCACCCGCGCAGTCGCTGCGACTACCAGGAACGGTCAATACCAAACCTGAACGCGGCAGAGCGCTGTGTCACCTGGTCGAATCCTCAGACTGCCATT
>DAOTYT010000070.1:0-4528 GCA_034434615.1 Anaerolineae bacterium
GGGGCGGCGTTAGCCGGCCTGCTGCTGGCCGGCGCCGCCTTCGCGCAGCCAGAGCCAGTTAGCCCACAGATCCCGTTTGGCAGGCCCACGCCGGCTGCTACGGTCGTCCCGCTGCTCGATGATGCGCGGCTGTCAACCTGCGCCGCGCCCATGCTGCCGAACTTTCTGCCCTACACCGTGCGCCCCGGCGATACGCTGGCTGGGCTGCTGGCGGGCACAGACAGCCTTACGCCGGCGGCGCTGGCGGCGCTCAACTGTCTCGACGACCCGGCGGCGCTGCCGGCCGGCGCCGTCATCTGGCTGCCAGCCGAGGCGGCCGCCGTGATCGCAGGTGACCCGCTGCGGCCACCCGTGGACGATCAGGCTGCGGCCATCCATCAGTTTGAGGCCAGCAGCGCCGTCGCCGCCAACAACCAGCCCGTCACATTGAGCTGGGAAGCTGAAGGTATCTCAGCGCATGTGTATCCCTGCCCGCCGCGCGGCAGCTGCGATCGACCTTTCGACGCGCCGGAGCAGCCAGTCACGGGAACGCTGACGGTCGATGGGTTTCAGCAGGCCGGGTCGTTCATCTTTCGGCTGGAGGTGATCGACAGCGCGGGCGCTGCTGTCACGCGCGACCTGACTTTAACGATCACCTGTGCCCATGCCTGGCTCGATGGCACCGGCGCAGCGCCGCGCTGCCCCGATGGCCCGGCGCTGACCGTTTTCGCCGTCTGGCAGTCGTTTGAAGGCGGGAACCTGATCTGGTTTTCCGACAGCGGCCATATCTACATGCTCACCCACGCCGATGGCCGCGTCCGCATCTATGAAGATCGCTACGTCGAGGGCCAGCCCGACCCCGGCGACATCCCACCTGAGGGCCGCTTCACGCCCATCCGCGGCTTCGGCCAGCTGTGGCAGGCGCTCGGCGGGGCATCCAGTGTGCTCGGCTGGGCGCTGGCGCCTGAAACCGGCTTCGACTCAGCGCGCCAGCCAGCCGGCCGCGTCGCCTATACCACCTACATCGCCGGCCCCGAAGGCGTCGTCTATGCGATCACCGACGTGCCTGGCCTCGAGGCGGGTTTCTGGCGGCAAACCGCCCCGCATACCGCCCGGCAAGACTGAGCATTTGGTGAATGTTGGCGCACTTCGAGCGCGGCTCCGGTATCATCAAATTATCGTGATCGTAAACGGACTTTAGTCCGTATGAGGAGTAACCATGTCGCGCACAGTCAAACTCATCATCGGGTTGATCGCCGCGGTGGCCGTGGTCGGCATCATCGCTGTGGTCGTCATTTTTATCACTGGCGGCAGCGGTGAGGCCAGCGAACCGATCAGCGCGCCCAGCGTGGAGGCTGCTGAAGGCGGCGTCGTTTTCAGTATCATCCCGGCTGAATCGGAAGTACGCTTTGAGTTGGATGAAGATCTGCGCGGCGAGCGCATCACCGTCGTCGGCCGTACCGATCAGGTCGCTGGCCAGCTCGTCGTCAACTTTGATGCGCCGCGCGAGTCCACCATCGGGGCCATTCGCATCAACGCGCGCACGCTGACGACTGACAACGAATTCCGCAACCGAGCCATCCGCAGCCAAATTCTGCTCTCGGCGCAAAACGAATACGAGTTTGCTGAGTTCGTCCCGACCTCCATCGACGGCCTGCCGGAAACGGTATCGATCGGCGAGCCGATCACGTTCACCGTCACGGGCGACCTGACGCTGCGCGGGATCACCGCCCCGGTGACGTTCGATGTCACCGTCACGCCCGTCAGCCGTGACCGGCTGGAAGGGACGGCAGCGGCGGTCGTTCAGCGCGACGACTTCGACCTGCAAATTCCGAGCGTGCCGGGCGTCGCCAACGTAGAGGAAGAAGTTGAGCTGTATATCGACTTTGTGGCTGCAGCTATCGCCGACGAAGACGAAGACGAAGCGGTCGAGGCCTGAGCGGTACGACCGTGACATCTGTCAAGGACAGCCTCTCTTTGCTTTCAGTTAGGAGGGGCTGTCCGTCGGTTTTCAGACGGGCTGGTCAATTCGATCGAGCAGGGTGCGGGTCTCCGGCGATGGGCCGATGCCCAGCCGCTGGTCGAGAACCTGTTCGAAAAAGCGGTACTGAGCCAGCGCATCGTCAGTGCGCCCCAGTCGAATGTAGAGCGCGATCGCTTCGCGTTGGGCGTCTTCGCGTTCCGGCGCCTCTTTGACGGCGCGCACATAAAAGCCGAGCGCGCGTTCCCAATCCCCGCGCCGCATCCAAATGCGCCCGCTTTCGAGCAGCGCCCCTATCATGCTGGTGCGCAGGGCCTCGCGCCGCTCTTCCACCCACGGCATCGCGATCGTCTGCAAGAACGGCCCGCGATACAGCGCGATCGCGCGGCCGAAATGGGCGAGCGCATCTTCGCCAGCGCTGGCCTCGCCGCGGCTGATGGCTTCCTGAAACTCGGTGACGTCATAGTGGCGGACGATCTTGTCGCTGGGCAAATAAAACCCCATCTGATACTGCGTTAGCTCACAGCTCGGCCCAGGGCCGAGCTGAAGGCTTATCCGTTCCGTGATCTTGCGCTTGGTGACGTGGAAGACATTGGTCGCCTCTTTGACGGAAAGATTTGACCAGAATGTTTGGAAGATCGCGTCGCGCGTGGTCAGGGGATGATCGATAAAATAGAAGAACAAGTTGCGCGGCAGCGCGCCATCCCAGTTAACGATCGGTTGGCCATTGACGAGCGCACGGCCGCGGCCAAAGCCGTAAACCTCAAGCTGCGGGCGCGGATCGTCGATTTGTTGTTCATCAAGGGCGAACTGGCCATCCGTCTGGCGCAGCTCGGTGCCAAAGACGACGGCGCTGCCAGCGGCGATCAGGCGGTACCACGGCTGCTGGTTGAGCTGGCGCGCGCTGACGACGAGCTGTACACCCGCTGGCAGATGGGTAATTAAGGCTTGAATGAACTCGGCAAATGCCGAGTCGTGCGGCAGACGATCCAGCTCATCGAGCACGATGAAGCGAACCCCAGCCGCAGCGAGGCCGGCAGCCAGCCCAACACCGAACGCTTCCGCGCGATCGTCTTCGAGCGCGGCCGCCAGCGGCTGGCCAACAGCGGGCTGTGTCATTTCCACTTCGCCCAGCAGATCGCGCAGCATCGTTTTGAGTGCAGCTGCCTCTTGTTTCACGCGATAATACAGGTATCCTTCTTTGCCGGCCCATGCAAGCATGTGAGCCAGCAGCGCCAGGCGATGCGGGGTTGCGGGATACAGGATGAGCAGTTTTTTGGTGTTGGCGCGCAAGCGAAAGGTTTCCAGCGATAGTCCTGTCACAGCGTCAACGGTCTTCAATGCAGGCCTCTTATAAGTGTTAGACATTAACGGGTTGTTTAGTGCGCACATACACTTTAAGAACTGCTAATATACCAATTCTCGCCGCTCGCGCAAATTATTCGAACCCCTTTGCGAACAAGAAACCATGCTGAGCAGCGAGACCTCTGCCCACATCCATGATCCTCGCTTCGCTTTCAATAAAGGCGGGCGCGCGCGGCAGGCGCTTGAGCGAGTGCTGCTGCTTGTCGATTACTTGGCGCTGGCGCTCATCCTTTATGCGTTTTGGTTTCCCGTGCCGGCGCGCGTCCATGCGCTGCTGCTGTTTATTCCGCTGTACGCCATTCACTTGATCATCGACCGCCGATTGTGGCATCGTTCACCGCTCGATCTACTGCTGGCTGGGTTTCTGCTGCTGGGCGTCGTTAACGTGATCGCCGCGCCGCACACGGGCGGGCTTTTCATGCTCGGCCGGCCCGTGATGGGCATCCTGCTGGCCGGCGTGCTGGCCGATAGGCTGGTGCGCGCCAAAACACTACGCGATCCCCTGCTGGCTACCGGGGTACTCAGCCTGCTGATCGGGCTGGCAGCGCTGCTTGCTTCACAGTGGACGATCAAGTCTTCCCCCTTCAGCTTCATCGTCGAACGGCTTCCAACAGCGCGCGCGCTGTTCGACTACGACGGGTTGATCGCCACGTTCATCGGCGGCGGCTTCAACGTCAATGAAATCGCCGGCGCGATGGTTTGGCTGGCCCCGCTTATGGCCGCGCTCGCGCTGACGGCATGGGGGCTGCGCACCCCAACTCCGTTCGATCGGGCGCTGCGCCTTCTGGCGAGCGCAGTTTTCTGCCTGCTGTGGCTGGCCTTGTTTCTCGGCCAAAGCCGTTTTGCCATCTTTGGCGCGCTTCCGGCGCTGGCCGTCATCGTAGCGCTGCTGTCGCCCTCCCCGCGCTGGCGCTGGCTCGGGCTGCTGACAGTAGCCGCCTTTACGCTGCTCCAGCTCTTGCTTTTGGCCAATGTGTTCGGCCCAGAGCGTGAGCGCCTGCAGCAGCGCGATGAAGACAGCATCATCGGGCGCCTGCTGATCTGGGACAGCGCTGCCCAGATCATTCGCGACCACCCGCTGACCGGCGCCGGCATGAATATGTACCGCAGCGCCCCCGTGCGCGCCCGCTATCCGGTGCCCGGCTACGAGATCCGCGTGCTGCCCCATGCGCATAACGAACTGCTGCAAATCGGCACCGACCT
>DAOTYT010000071.1:0-5997 GCA_034434615.1 Anaerolineae bacterium
ATACCGGCCCATCGACGACGGGCAGGCGGTAACCGCGATAGAGCTGATCAACGACGGCTCCATCGGGCGGCGCGCTGCGCGCCCGCAGCGGATCGGGCTCGGTGATGACGATGGCGATATCGCCGATCGCCAGCCGCGCCGGCGGCGCGCCCGGGCATGGAGAAGCAGCCGCAAGGCCGAGGTCGAGCAGCTCATAGCGCCGTCGATCGGGCGGCGCTGTCGAGGGGATCGTCCATGTCGTCACCAGCTCAAGGGCATCGGGCGGCAGGGCGCGCAGGGGATCATAATACAGATCGCCAGTGGCCGCTTCGATCAGCGCAGCCAGTGCGACGCGCGACAGCGTTAGGTCAACTTCACTTACGTTGCGATGCGTCAAAAAGACGCGTGTTTGCGGGTTGAAGGCATTGTAGAAACCGACGTAACGCGGCGCCTGCAGCATCACTTCAGGCTCATACGGCGCCGTGCGGTAGCGAACCACCAGTTCGGTCTCGATCGCGTTGCCGTAGATATCCTCCATGCCGGGCAGGATGGTGATGGTGTAATCGGTGCTTGGCTCAGTCGGGAAGGACAGCGTATAGCTGTTGTTGAAGGTGCTGAAATAAGCATCAAAGTCGCGCCACGGTTCCGGATCGATGAGGACGCGCTCGCGCAGCGTCTCGAGATTCATTGGCGAAGCGAACGTGATCGTGAAGCCCCCATAGGGGTAAGCATCCCTCTGGCCGTCGAAAGGCTGCGTCGAGAGGATGGCGGGCAGCGGCACCGTGCTAAAGTTCCACGCATATGCTTCCGCCAGCGGCTGGCCGCCGCCAAGAGCCGTCACCCCCGGCGCGACAGCCGCAGTGTAGAGGGTGTCGATCGCCAGCCGTTCGCTCGGCGTGAACGTAAACGTCGTGCCGTCGTCGGACCAGGCGAACGTCCCTTCCACGCGCGCATCGAGGTCATCGGCCGGGGCCAGCGAGAAGGCAGCCTCAGCGCCGTCCTGATCAACGGGCATGTTGAACGTCGCGCTGATCTGCTCGGTCAGCAAGACGCCCTGCGCCAGATCGGTCGGCCGAACTTCCACGACCCGCGGCGCCTCGGTCGTGAACGTCCACGATGCAGCCTCGCCCAGGCGCGCGCCATCGACAGCGACCAGATCGGGATTGACGGAGACGGTATACTGCGCCCCCCCCGCCAGCGCGGCGGGGCGAAAGACGTAGATGGAAGTATTCAGCCACTCTCCCTCACCCTCAACCGGCGGGTCGATCGTGATCGGCGCGGGCATGGCCGCCATGGCTGTGTAAGTCGTCAAAGGGACGACCGGCCGGTTAAAGATGACCGTGATCAGCGCATCGGGCGCGATGCCTTCGCTGTCAGCCGCCGGCAGAAAGTCGGAGACGCGCAGCTCGCCGACCGCGCTCAACTCAAGCGTGAACGGATCGAGGAGCTGGCCGCCAGCAGTTGAGCGCAGCGTCTGATCGAAAGCGAAGACGTACTGCGTCGCCGGCATATACGGCTCGGCCGGCGTAAAAGCGACGGTGTTGGCGGCCGCATCGCAGGACAGCGATCCGTCGATCGACGGCTGCACGAGGAACGCGCGTCGTGCGCTATCGCAGTCCACCGATTGATTGAAGAAAAAGACGACCGGCGCAGCGCCGCTCAATTCAGCGCCGCCGGCGGGATCGGTCGCGATCACCTGCAGGGGCGGGGGGTCAGTTGGCCCGGCAGGGTCATCCTGCCCGGCGATGCCAGCGCCGCCGAGCAGCGCCAAGGCGAGCACGAACGACAGCATAACTCGGTGTATTCGCATGGTGAATACATCCTTGTGTGAGGGTCATAAGTCTATTCTTATTATAGGCTCATTTATGCGGGCCGGCGCACTGCCCTGACGCTGCTTGCCCTGCGGCTGTCCTACGTCACAGATTGGGCAGGTAGGTGACTGGCAAGTTGAGGGCGCGCTTGATCACCTGCCAATGGAGGGCGAACACCTCGCGGATGACCGAGCGAATATGGTTGGCGCGCGGCGGATCGACGGACGGCGATGTCGAATGTGGAATGCCCTGCATCTCGAAAATCCAGCTTGCGCGCA
Organism: Anaerolineae bacterium; assembly: GCA_034434615.1. Lineage (GTDB taxonomy): Bacteria > Chloroflexota > Anaerolineae > Aggregatilineales > Phototrophicaceae > Flexifilum. Next base: position 2,069 of record DAOTYT010000071.1, read on the forward strand.
GCAGATGATAGCCATCGCTGACGACCAGCGCCGTCTCCCAGCCGAATTCATCCATGATCTCATGGGCATAGAAAGCATTCTCTTCGGTGCTGCGGCTGAAAGGTTCGAGAAAGATCGCCTCGGCGGGCACACCGAGCCCCTCAAGGACTTCGCGACAGCCATCGGCCTCGCTGCGGTTGCGGCCAACCGTGTAGCCGCCGGTGCAGATGACGGCCGGGGCATAGCCTTGCAGATACAGCTCGGCAGCGCGCGTCGCCCGCCGAATCTGAGCCGGCCCGGGTCGATTATCGCTGCGCAGGGCGGAACCAAGCACGATGATGACATCGGCCGGTTCGGCGCGATCTTCGCGCGAATAGGCGTACACGGCCCCCGCCAGCACAATGCAGGCCACCAGCCAACTCATGGCGACGACCAGGGAGAAACGCAGCAGCGCTTTGATCATGAACTCGGAATGCGCTGGCGACTCACTTACTGGATGAAGCCGCTATCCGGCATGCCGCCGCGATCGCGATGCTCCGGCGCGAAGATCGTGATGCGTCCCATCATCCAGCCGTCGATCTCCGTCAGTCGAATTCGCATGATCGGCAGCGCGCTTTCGGTGAAGCTGATCGTCGAGCCAGGGTAGATGATCACGGGGTCTTGCAGATGCAAAAAGCGGATCGGTTGTGGGTGGTAGGCATCGGCAGCTTCATCATCAGGCGCGTTCGGGTCCACATACTGGTCTTCAAACAGCCGATCATAAATGAAGGCAGAATCCACCTCTTTTAACTCAGCGCGGCTGGCGCCGGGCAGCGAGTCGCGCACCAGGGTCTTGAGGAGATCGTTGGCCTGGCGCAAGAATTCACGCTCGCCAACCAGCGTGCCGGTGTACACCGCGCCGCGGCACATCAGCGTGATGCCCAGCCCCACTTCGAGTTTGTTCGCCATGAAGGAGACGATATCGGCGAGCAAGAAATCGGGTTCTTGCCAATGATCTGATGGGAGAACGGGGCGATCATCCATGATGGGCTTCAGAATGTCTGCACTCCTGACCAAAGTCGCTCAGGCCCTATGGTACCAGACGGCGCCGCAGGGTCAAGCGTAATCGGCGCTGTCGCAAGAATCGCACGGGCGGCCGCGCGGCCGCCCATGCACGAGGCTCGTCACATGAGAAGCAGCGTCAGCATTCGCTGTAGCCGCAGGTCAAGCATTTACGGCAGGCCTCCACCCGCACAAGCGAGATCGTTCCGCATGCCGGGCACATATCAGCGCCGCTGAGGTAGTCCTTGGGGTGAATGCCGTTGCCATTGGCGGCGAAGCCAACCGGTTCCCCTTCGACATGCCCGCTGCCGGCATTGGCCTCCTCAATGTCTACCTGAAGCTCCGGCTGCATGAACAGATCGAGCTGTTGGGCGCGCTCCTGCGGGAAGTAATGGTCAAGTAAAGCGCCGGCCACCGCATCGGGCAGCGACGAGACGCGGTTCGCCCCAAGCCCGATCGAACGCGCCCCGCCGATGTCTTTCAGCTGGTCGATGATCAGCTTGAGCATCTGCATGCGGTTCTGCGGCGCGGTCGTGCGCAGCTGCAGCGAGATCATGCGGCCGAGGCCTTCCGCGTCGGCCTGCAGATCGCTGCCGGCCTTGCCCGGCGCGGTGATGAACACCTCAAACGGATAGCCCTGTTCATCGCTGTTCATGGTGATGTAGGCAGTTCCGTAGGGCGTCTTGCAGTTGACCGTCACGCCGCTCAGCTTCTTAGGACGCGGGTAGACGTAATGCGGAGTCGCCACCTGCTGAACGCGCGGTTCATCGGCTTGTTTCGTTTTAGCCAGCTCGCTTTCGGCGCGCTCGTCACCTTTGAGCATGAGCACCTGCTCATCGCGGCTGCCATCGCGGTAGACCGTACCGCCCTTGCAGCCCAGCTCATACATGTACTCGTAAAGCTTGCGCGTCTGCTCGATCGTGTAATGATTGGGCAGGTTGCTGGTTTTGCTGATGCTGCTATCGACCCAGCGCTGGATGGCCGCCTGCACCTTGACGTGCTCTTCTGGCGCCAAATCCATCGCTGTGACGAAGTAATCGGGAAGTTCGGTCGCGCCTGGGTTGCGCTCAAACCATTCTTTGACCAGCGGCACCTGTTCCTCGTGCAAGCCCAGCCGACTCTTGCGGTAATACACCCACGAGAAGAAGGGTTCGATGCCCGTGGATGTATTGACCATCGTGCCGGTCGTGCCGGTCGGCGCCTGCGTCAGCAGGGTGACATTGCGGATGCCATAGCTGCGCACTTTGTCGCGGATATCGGCTGGCATCGACTGCATGAACCCGCTCTGCACAAATTTCTCGGCATCGAAGTTCGGAAAAGCGCCCTTCTCGCGCGCCAGCTCGATGCTGGTCTCATAAGAGGCGCGGGCGATGAAACCGTAGAGTTTGTCGATGAACGCGACCGACTCGTCGCTGCCATAGCGCAGGCCGAGACGGATCAGCAGTTCAGCCAGCCCCATATTGTTCAGGCCGACGCGCCGCTCGCCAAGCTGCTGCTTGCGGTTCTCCTCGAAGAAGTAGGGTGTGCTGTCGATGACATTGTCGAGGAACCGGGTGGCATAGCGCACCGCTCGGTCAAGATCCTCCCACTTCACGTCATGGCGTTCTTCGTCGTAAAACTTCGCCAGATTGATCGCGCCGAGGTTGCAGACGCCGAAGGCAGGCAGCCCTTGTTCACCGCACGGGTTGGTGCAGATGATGGGAGCGTAGTACCAACTGTTCGACATCTTGTTGTAACGCTCGTTGAAGAACACGCCTGGCTCGGCACTGGCCCAGGCGCTCTCGATGATGGCATCCCAGATGGCGCGCGCTTTGACGGTGCGGTGCTTCACAACCGGCCGCCCCGCTTCGATCCACCGGTACACGTCGCCATCCCACTCGTCATCGTAGGCGGGGTGGCTGGTATCGGGGAAGATCAGATCCCAGTCTGCATCGCTCTTGATCGCCTCCATCAAGCGGTCGCTGACGCCGACGCTGATGTTGGCGTTGGTGATCTTGCCAGCCTCGCGCTTGCTGTTGATGAAATCGAATACATCAGGATGCCAGTCGTTCAGGATCAGCATGAGCGCGCCGCGCCGGCTGCCGCCCTGTTCGATGAGGCCGGTGACGAAGCTGTACAGCGCGCCCCACGAGACCGCCCCGCTCGACCGGCCGTTGACGCCCTTGACGTAGGCATGGCGCGGGCGCAGGCTGGAGATGTTGATGCCGACCCCGCCGCCGCGCGACATGATCTCGGTCATCTGGTGCAGCGTCTCGATGATGCCACCACGCGAATCTTTAGGCGAGGGGATGACATAACAGTTGTAATAGGTCAATTTCTGCTCGGTCCCGGCTGCGGTTAAGATGCGACCGGCCGGCACAAATTTAAAATCTTCCAGCATCCAGCGGAAGCGCTCAGTCCATTCGGCGCGCAGTTCAGGGGTCGCCTCGACGGCGGCGATGCCGCGGGCGACGCGCTCCATCATCTGGGCCGGGTCGGTCTCGATGGGTTTATCGACATGCTCGATATCGCGCGTGACGACCTCACCATCCAACAGCTCGATCGTCACCTGTGGCAGCGCCAGCGCCTTGATCGTGCCGACTTCACGCTGGCCGGTCTCGGAATTGACGACGACGATCACAGTATCGCCCACAGCGAGTGTAGAGCGAGTCATATCTTTCTGCGCATAGCGATCCAAAAAGATCTTGTACCCTAGCTCGTGCAAGACGTTGCGCTTTTGTGTGGGTGTCTGAATCATGGCAGCAATCCTTACCGTTAGAGAAACATAGATGCAAGTCGTTTAATGCCCGCGACGGGCACAAAAATTCGCAGGCGCAATGCTTGGTTGACAGGCGCCTGAGTGGAGCATGATCAGTTTGCGTGAACGGGCTGAAACGTATCCTGTGTTTTGAAGGGAATGCGCTGCTGTG